>JAKQEI010000009.1 GCA_029573495.1 Bacteroidota bacterium
CCGGACCTTCGCGCCTCGGAACGCGGCGCAGGGGGCTTTGGCCACACCGGCGTTCGCTGAGAACTGAGCCTGAATGAAGATCATCGTCCCCATGGCGGGCATGGGCAAGCGGATGCGTCCGCACACCCACACCACCGCCAAACCCCTGCTGCCCATCGCGGGCAAGCCCATCGTGCAACGCCTTGTGGAAGACCTCGCTGCCGTGGCCGGGGAACCCGTGGAAGAGGTGGCCTACATCGTACACCCCTCCTTCGGCAAGAAGGTGGAAGAAGAACTGCTGGGCATCGCGAAAGCCATCGGCAGCAAAGGCAGCATCCACTACCAGACCGAGGCCTTGGGCACTGCCCACGCCATCCTCTGCGCCCAAAGCGCACTGAACGGCCGCGTGATCGTGGCCTTCGCCGATACGCTCTTCCGCGCCCAGCTGAAACTGGACAAGGATTGCGACGGCGTGATCTGGGTGAACAAGGTGGACGACCCCAAGCCCTTCGGCGTGGTGAAACTCGATGCCAACGGCATCATCACCGAGTTCGTGGAGAAGCCGCAGACCTTCGTGAGCGACCTCGCCATCATCGGCATCTACTACTTCGCCGATGGCGAGTACCTGCGCAAGGAGATGCAGTTCCTGATCGACAACGACATCAAGGACAAGGGCGAGTACCAGCTGACCAACGCCATGGAGAACATGAAGCAGAAAGGCGCTCGCTTCAAAGCCGGCAGCGTGGACGTGTGGATGGACTGCGGCAACAAGAACGCCATGGTGGACACCAACACCAAGGTGCTCGGTTTCCTGAAAGGCGCGAAGGACCTCATCAGCGGCTCGGTGAAGAAGGAGAACAGCGTGGTGATCGAGCCCTGCTTCATCGGCGCGGACGTCACCATCACCAACAGCATCGTGGGGCCGAATGTTTCCATCGAGGCAGGTGCGGTCATCTCCGGCAGCGTGGTGAAGAATTCGATCCTGCGCGGCCATACGCGTGTACAGGACTGCGTGATGGACAACAGCATGATCGGCGAGCGCGCCAGCGTGAAAGGCACGGCCCTTGATGTGAGCATCAGCGACGACAGCACTCTGGGATGACCATGCACCATGCCCCCTCTTCCGGCGCAGCCACGCTCCGTGGCCCGTTCAACCCGACGGGGCTGTTGGTCGTGGCGCTCTTCATGCTGGTACTGGCCGCCTGTGGCGGAAGCAAGACCGTGGTGGAGAAACACCCGGCCGTGGACCCCGAAAGCGGGGCTCCCGTAAACGCCTCGGCGGACAAGCGCGCACACACCATGCGCCTCTTCCTGGAGGCCACGCAGGCGCGCCTCGGCGGGCAGATCCCCAAGGCGGTATCGCTCTACCAGCAATGCCTGAAGCTGGACCCCACCAACGATGCGGCACACTTCGAGCTGGCCAAACTCTACCACCAAGGGCAGAACTTCCCCGCTGCGGTGGACCACGCCAAACGTGCCGTAGCCGCCGACAAGGAGAACATCTGGTACCGCTTCCTGCTCGCCGACCTCTACTCCCAGAACCGCCAGACCAACGAGGCCGCCGCCGTGTACCGCGAGGTTCTGGCGAAATGGCCCGATCGCTACGAGGTGTACTTCGACCTTGCCAACATACTCGCCTACGGAGGCAAGGTGGACGAAGCCATCAAGGTGTACAACGAACAGGAACAGCGCTTCGGCCTCAGCGAAGAACTGATCATGCAGGAGTTCGGCATGCTCGGCCAGGCAGGACGGTTGACAGAGGCACAGGCGCTCGTGGAACGCGCCGTGAAAGCCTATCCGGGCCAGCCACAGTACATGGGCCTGCTCGCCGAACTCTACGACCAGCAAGGCCAGCACGACAAAGCCCTGGAGCAGTACAAACGCACCCTGGAGCTGGACCCCGACAACAGTATGCTCCGTATCGCCCTGGCGGAACATTACTACACCGTCGGCAAAATGGAGGAGGCCTATGACGAGCTCGGCATCGCCTTCCTCGACCCCGACCTCGACATCGACGCCAAGATGCAGGTGCTCATCGGATTCTTCGAGATGACCGAACGCGAAGGGGAGAAACCCGAAGACCGGCCCGACCTCATCCGTCGCTCGTACACCCTCATCGAAGCACTGGAGAAGGCGCACCCCGAAAGCGGAAAGCCACACACCATCCACGGCGATTTCCTCCTACGCGACGGTAAGCTCGCCGAGGCCCGCGACCAATTCCGCGAGGCCCTGCGCACCGAGAAGGAACGCTTCCCCATACACATGCAACTGCTGCAGTTGGATATGCAGCTACAGGACTTCGATGCCCTGCACCACGATGCCGAAGAGGCCAGCAGCCTCTTCCCCACCGTTCCCGAACCCTACCTCTACAACGGCATCGCCCTCTCGCAACTGGCCAAGCATGACGAAGCCATCGAGACCCTGATCACCGGACGCGACGTGGTGGTGGACAACCCACCCCTGCTGGCACAGTTCTGGAGCAGCCTGGGCGACGCCTACCACGAGGCCGAACGCCACACCGAATCGGACAAGGCCTACGACAAAGCCCTTGCCTTGGAACCCGACAACTCAGGCACACTCAACAACTACGCCTACTACCTCAGTGTGCGCAACACCCAACTGGAGAAAGCCGAGCGCATGAGCAAGCGCTCACTGGAACTCTCCCCGGGATCAGCCACGTATATGGACACCTACGCCTGGATCCTCTTCAGGCTCGGGCGCCATGCCGATGCGCGCACCTGGATCGAGAAAGCCCTCGCTGCCGGACAAGCCGATGGCGTGGTGATGGAGCACTACGGCGACATCCTCTTCGAACTGGGCGACAAAACCGCCGCGATGGAACAATGGCGCAAAGCCAAGACCATGGGCGGAGCCAGCAAGGTGATCGACCGCAAGATCAACGAAGGCCTGCGCGTGGAATGAACGCTCCGAGCAAAGTGATGGCGCTCGCCGCGCTGCTCTTCGCCGCCGGGTGCAAGTCCAGCAAGCCGATCCCCATCCTCAGACCCGAGCTTCCGCCACGCTCGCAGGAAAAACTGGTGGAGCGGGTGCAAGCCGCACACGCCGACTCGTTCCGCTACTATTCCGCCAAGGCCGCCGTGGAGATCAACCTGCCCGACGACCACAAGAGTTTCAAGGCACAGATCCGCTCCGTAAGCGACAGCGCCGCATGGATCAGCCTGGTGCCCGCACTGGGCATCGAAGTGGCCCGCATCCTCCTCACTCCGGACAGCTTCAAGCTCATGGACAAGGTGCATGATCAGTACTTCGTGGGCGACACCACCGCCGCCAAGATCAAGTTCGGCCTGCAACCCAGCCTTTCGCTTTTCCAACAGGCGCTGCTCGGCAGACCCATCGGCCTGGACCCGAACGAGAAGTACCGCAGCGATCGGGAGGATGGCCAGTATGTACTCACCAGCAAGGAGAAGCGTCGCTTCATTCGCGCGGCCGAGGACATCAGCCCCGGAGATACGCTCGCCCACGACCGCGACATGAAGGAGAGGCGCCTCGAACGCACCCTGCGCAAGGCCGAAGAGAAGGAGGCCATCGTGCTCCGCTACTGGATAGACCCCGAAAGCTACCTCGTCTCCCGCGTGCAGATCGCCGACCTCGTGCGTGATCAGACCGCCGACGTGCGTTACGAGGAACGCGGGGGTGCCGACATCCACCACCTGCCCACGCGCATCCACATCTCCCTCGGCGATGCGGTACGACAGGCTTCTGGCTTAATGGAGTTGTCGCGCATCGAAGTGACCGGACCTTTGCAGATGAACTTCCGCATTCCCGAGAAATTCACGCCGATGCCATGAAGGGGCTCCGTACCATAGCCCGCTCACTGCCCCGTGTGGCACTGCTGTTCATGTTGGCGCTCCTCACCTCCGGCCTGTACGCGCAGACCAAGAAGGAGTTGGAGAAGAAACGCGCCGCCCTGGACAAGCAGATCAAGACCACCACGGCACTGATCGAGCAGGCGAAGAAGGAGCAGCGCGTAACCCAGGAGCAGTTGCAGCTGCTCGAAAGCCAGATCCAAGCGCGCGAACAGCTCATCAACGCCATGAGCGGCGAGTTGCGCAAGGTGGACCAGCGCATCGTCGAAGACCTCGAACTGGTGGCCTCGTTGAAACAGGACATGGTGAAACTGAAGGAAGAGTACGCCCGCATGCTCCAATTCGCCTACCGCAACCGCAGTGCGTACGACCGCATGAGCTACCTCTTCGCCGCAACCAGCTTCCAACAGGCCTATCGCCGCTCGCGCTACCTCGCCCAGATCGCCGAACAGCGCAAGCGGCAGGCCGCGTTGATCGAGGAGACGCGCACCACCATCGACGAACGACTCGCCGGACTACAGGTACAGCGCGAGGAGAAATCCAAGCTGATGGGTGAGCAGCAGGCCGAACGGCAGAAACTGAACCACGACCGCAGCGGTCAGCAGAGCGCCCTCAGCAACCTGAAGAAGGAGGAGGGTCGATTGCGCGAGACCCAGAGGAAACAGGAAACACAGCGCCGCGAACTGGATGCCGCCATCCGCAAGGCCATCGAAGCAGAACTGAAGCCCAAGCCGAAACCCGGTGCCAAGCCCGGCACACCAGCCAAGCTGGACATATCCCTCACCCCCGAGGCCAAGGAGCTGAACACCGATTTCGAGAAGAACAAGGGCAAGCTGCCGTGGCCCGTGGAGAAGGGCGTCATCACCAGTCGTTTCGGGAAGCAGCCGCATCCCGTACTCCCCGGCATCGTGATCGAGAACAACGGCATCGACATCACCACCGAGAAGAACGCCTCGGTACGCGCCTTGTTCCGTGGCGAGGTGAGCAGCGTGATCGTGATACCCGGCGCGGGAAAGGCCGTGATCGTGAGCCATGGCATCTACCGCACCGTGTACAGCAACCTGCGCGAAGTGAGCGTGGCCAAGGGCCAGAAGGTGGATACCAAGCAGACCGTGGGCACCGTCCTCACCGACGACAACGGCTCCGTGGCCCACGTGGAGCTGTGGAAGATCACCGCCGATGGACTGGTGAAGGTGGATCCGGGGCCATGGTTGTTCCGGGACTGAACCGCTCTACCTTTGACCCACAATCCAACCGGAGATGTATTCCCCTGCACTTTCCATTTTGCTTGGCGTGGTAGGCCCATGGCAGGTCGTTCTCATCGTCGTGGTGCTGCTGCTCCTGTTCGGCGGCAAGAAGATCCCCGAGCTGATGCGCGGCCTTGGGCAGGGCATGAAGGAGTTCAAGGACGCCAGCAAGGGCGACGAGAAGAAGGACGACGCCAAGTAGCCCGGCACCCTTGACCGTGAATTCGTACAAGACCTTTACCGAGGCCCGCACAGCCGTTGGCCGTTCTGGGGTGCAGGCCACCGTTGAGCAGGCGTTGGCCCAAGCCCACGCTCAGCGGCACCTCAACGCCTTCCTCGAACTCTTCAATGAGAGCGCGCTGGAACAGGCCGCCCGCGTCGAGACCCGGTTGAAAGCCGGTGAGGCCGGGCCACTCGCCGGGATGGTCCTCAGCATCAAGGACAACATCTGCTACAAAGGCCACAAGGTCAGCGCCGCGTCGCGCATCCTCGAAGGCTTCACCTCGCTGTACAGCGCCACCGTGGTGGAGCGCCTGCTCGCCGCCGATGCCGTCATCATAGGCCGCACCAACTGCGACGAGTTCGCCATGGGTAGCAGCAACGAGAACAGCGCATTCGGCAACGTGCTGAACCCGCTGGACAACACCAAGGTACCCGGCGGATCCAGCGGTGGTGCGGCGGCGTCCGTGGCCGCGAACATCGTGCATGTCGCATTGGGAAGCGATACCGGCGGAAGCATCCGCCAGCCCGCCTCCTTCACCGGCACCGTGGGCCTCAAACCCACCTACGGCCGCGTGAGCCGCTACGGGCTCATCGCCTTCGCCAGCAGCTTCGACCAGATCGGCCCCTTCGCCCACACCGTGGACGATGCCGCCGCCGTGTACAACGTGATGGCCGGCCACGACCCCAAGGACAGCACCACCAGCCGCAGGCCCATGGAGCCCGTGACGCTGGAACATCCCGGCAAACTCCGCATCGCCTACTACCGCGAGGGCCTCGAACGTGCGGGCATGGACCCCGAGGTGGTGGCCCACCTCCAAGCGCACATCACCCGACTGAAGGCCGAGGGACATTCCGTGGAGCCCATCTCCGTACCGTTGCTGGACCATCAGGTGCCCACCTACTACATCCTCGCCACCGCCGAGGCCAGCAGCAACCTCGCCCGCTTCGATGGCATCCGCTACGGACACCGCAGCACCAAGGCCCAAGGCGTGGACGAGACCTATCGACTGAGCCGCACCGAGGGCTTCGGACCCGAAGTGAAGCGGCGTATCCTCCTCGGTACCTTCGTACTAAGTGCGGGCTACTACGATGCATACTATGCTCAAGCCCAACGGGTACGGCGCATCATTCGCGACCACACGTTGGAGGCCTTCACGAAGTAC
>JAKQEI010000015.1 GCA_029573495.1 Bacteroidota bacterium
CACCGCGGGATCGTCCGTGTAGACGATCGTGTTCTCATCCACGGTATTGGTCAAGGTGGCCATGTAGGCGGCGATGTCGACCTGTGCCTGGGCCATTTCGCCGGAGTACTCATCCTCCTGATGTTGCCACACGTTGATCACGTGCATGTTCACCAGGTAGACCACGCCCCAGATGATGGTGCCATAGAAGAGCCAGAGCCACCATGGCGGCAGCACGTTGTCCAGTTCCCGGATCCCATCGTAGTCGTGATGCAGGTCGATGTCCTTCTCCTCCTCAATGGACGCGCGGCGGGTCAGGCGCTGCAACAGCTTGTCGGCCCAGCTCTGACCCTTTTCCGCCGCCTTGGCATGAGCGGCCTCACCCACGATGGAGCGCGTCAGGGCGCGCAGGATGTTCAGTTGTGCGAGCAGGATGATGAAGAGGAAGAGGTTGATGGCGAGGAGCCACCAGAACGCGCTGTACAGGCTCATGGTACCGCCCTCTCCCTTGTACGCTTGTGCATGTGCATCACTTGCCAGAGCGAACAACAGGACCACGCCCATCGTCCTTCCGCCCTTGTCCATGAGACGTTTGACCAGTCCGCCGGCGCCCCCCATGGTGCGCATGATGCCGGCCAGCGCTACGATGAAGATCACCTGCACGACCGCGAGGGCCAGCATGGCATACAGGAGGCTCGCATCGACATGGAAGAAGGGTTCTCCGGAACTTGGCGCGGCATCCTGGGCCGAGGCAAGCAATGTGGTCCCGAGGAACAAGGAGGTGGTCACTAGGCGGTGCATGCTACTGGTTCGCATGGTTGGTGGATCCGTTCGTATCGGTCTGGCCAGCGAGCGGGAGGCTGGCCATGTGGTCGATGTGGCTTCGGCGCGCCCGCCATACGTACAGCAGGGCGATGCAGAAGATGCTGAAGAAGATCACGAAGGAGATGACCGGGTAGATCCCGATGCCCCCGATCGTGTCCATGTGATGTTTGATGAACTTCAGCATGGTCACTGCGCTGTTGCGACGGTTGCGGGCTTCGCCTTGATATCCGTGCCCACACGCTGCAGGTAGGCGATGAGGGCGATGATCTCGCGGTCCGCATCGGTCTCGATGCCCGCCTTCTTCAGGTCGGCCACGATGCCTTCACCTTGTTCGAAGAGCACGGAATTGGCTTGGGCGGGGAACTCGGGATCATACGGAACTCCGAGCGTGATCATGGCTTCGATCTTCCGACGTGTCGTGTTGGTGTCAAGCACGTTCTCCAACAGGTGCGGATAGGCTGGCATCAGGGATCCCGGACTCATGGTCGTGGGGTCCCACATATGATAATAGTGCCAGCTATGCGGGTACTTGCCTCCTATTCGCAGCAGATCAGGACCCGTACGCTTGCTACCCCATTGGAACGGATGGTCGTACACGAACTCCCCGGCCTTGGCGTACTCGCCATAGCGCTCCGTCTCGCTGCGGAAGGGGCGGATCATCTGGCTGTGGCAGGTGTAGCAACCCTCGCGCACGTAGATGTCGCGACCCTGCAATTCCAAGGGGGTATAGGGCTTCACGCTGCTGATGGTGGGCACGTTGCTCTTCACCAGGAAGGTGGGTACCATCTCGATGATGCCTCCGATGGCGACAGCGATCAGGCTGAACACGAGCATCTGGATGGGACGTCGCTCGATCCACGTGTGCCAGTGGCCGCCGGTGATCTTGACCTTCTCCAGCGCCGGTGCCTCGGCGTCCTCATTGGCGATCAGCTTGCCGGCCTTCACGGTCTTCACCACGTTGTACACCATCACGAACACACCGATCAGGTAGATGGAGCCGCCCAACGCGCGCAACCAATAGGCGTACTTGATCTCCAACAACGTGTCCAGGAAGTTCTTATACACCAGGAAGCCGTCCGGTGTGAACTGCTTCCACATCAGGCTCTGGAAGAAGCCGGCGAAGTAGAGCGGGATGGCGTAGAAGATGATGCCCAGGGTTCCCAGCCAGAAGTGCACGTTCGCCAGCTTCACACTGTACAGCTTGGTGCCGAAGAGGCGCGGCACGAGCCAGTAGACCATCCCGAAGGTGAGGAAGCCATTCCACCCGATGCCACCGATGTGCACGTGGGCGATGATCCAATCCGTGAAGTGCGCGATGGAGTTGATGAACTTGATGCTCAGGAGCGGACCCTCGAGCGTGGCCATGCCGTAGCAGGTCACGGCCACCACGAAGAACTTCAACACGGGATCCTCGCGCACACGGTCCCACGCGCCACGCAAGGTCAGCAGGCCGTTGAGCATGCCGCCCCAGCTCGGTGCGATCAACATCACACTGAAGACCACCCCGAGCGATTGCGCCCACTCGGGCAGTGCGCTGTACAACAGGTGGTGCGGCCCGGCCCAGATGTATATGAAGATGAGCGACCAGAAGTGGATGATGGATAGCTTGTAGCTGTACACCGGGCGGTTGGCGGCCTTCGGCAGGAAGTAGTACATCAGGCCGAGGAAAGGTGTGGTCAGGAAGAAGGCCACCGCGTTGTGGCCGTACCACCACTGCACCAGGGCATCCTGCACACCGGCGTACCAGCTGTAGCTCTTGCCCAGCGTCACCGGGATCGAGATGCTGTTCACGATGTGCAGCATGGCCACGGTGACCCAGGTGGCGATGTAGAACCAGATGGCCACGTACAGGTGTCGCTCGCGACGCTTCAGGATGGTCCCGAACATGTTGATGCCGAACAGCACCCATATCAGGGCGATGGCGATGTCGATGGGCCATTCGAGCTCGGCGTACTCCTTGCCCTGGGTCATGCCCAGCGGAAGGGTGATCGCCGCCGAAACGATGATGAGCTGCCAGCCCCAGAAGTGGATCCGGCTCAGCACATCACTGAACATGCGCGTCTTCAGCAGGCGCTGCAGGCTGTAGTAGGCACCGGCGAAGATGGCGTTGCCCACGAAGGCGAAGATCACCGCGTTGGTGTGCAGCGGGCGCAGACGACCGAAGGTCGTCCATTCGCTGAAGTTGAGCGCGGGCACCACCAACTGCAACGCGGCGATCAGGCCCACGAGCATGCCCACCACACCCCAGAGGATGGTGATGAACAGGAAGTTCTTGACGATTCGGTTGTCGTACTGGAAACGCTCGATCATCGGATCACGGTTGTTCGTTGTCGGTGGAAGGCTGTGCGGGACCCACCCTGTCATCCAGCAGGATGCGGACGGCGGGGGACCGGTCGTCGTCATACTGGCCACGGTTCACCGCCCAGATGAAGCCGAGCAGGAAGACCCCGGCTACCAGGGTGCTCACTGTCAACAAGAGGAAGATGACGCTCATGGGCCGGTCCTTCGTGGTGCGAAAGTGCCAGCCGATGGTTGGGTGGGTCCTGACGTTGGTCAGTACCGCTGACTGACATTCATCAGGCAGACCTGAGGTCCCTGTTCACCTTAACATGGGTTCTCCATGAATAAATTCGCGGCCCATGTTCTCCAAGGCCTGTATGTATGCGATACGCGCAGTTGTCGTGATCGCCTCCTCCAGCAAGCGTGGAACCTACACTCCCTTGTCGAAGATAACCTCACTCACCGGGGCACCGAGCGCCTTCATGGCCAAGGTGCTGCAGCAGTTGGTGCATGCAGGTGTCGTCACATCGGTGAAAGGGCATGGCGGAGGTTTTGGGCTCGATCCGAAAAGAGCAGGGTCCGTCAAACTGGGAGATGTGGTGAGGGCGATCGATGGGGACGCGCTCTTCTCGGGATGCGCCTTGGGATTCCCCAAGTGCGATGCCGGAAGGCCCTGCCCTATCCATGACCACGTCACGCGGGTACGGGCTGAGCCTGACCGCATCCTCGCTGATGTACGGATCGCACAACTTGGTGACGAATTAGCACAAGGCACTTCTTTCCTTCGAGGCAAGTTGAAATAACAGCGAGAGTGCCCGATCGAGCACCCTCGCCGCCTTTCACCAACGCGGTGGCAGGACCACCGACGCGTCAGTGCTTCAAGATCCTGGCAGTATCACCTTGTCGATCACATGAACGATACCGTTACTGGCGGGCACACTGGCAACCACTTTCGCATCGTTGACCATAAGTACACCATCCTTCACATGAATTGTCGTGTTGGCACCATTCACCATTCCAAGCACTTGGCCCTCACGCAACATGTCCGCCTTCAGCACACCCAGGGCAACATGGTACTGGAGCAAATCCTGAAGATCGGCCTTCTTCTCCGGTTTCAATAGTTCATC
This sequence comes from Bacteroidota bacterium, assembly GCA_029573495.1. Classification (GTDB taxonomy): domain Bacteria; phylum Bacteroidota; class Bacteroidia; order Flavobacteriales_F; family PHOS-HE28; genus PHOS-HE28. The sequence goes on from JAKQEI010000015.1 coordinate 4,212, forward strand.
CACGGTGCCGGCGGGCAATGCATCGAAAGCCGCATTCGTAGGTGCGAATACAGTGAATGGCCCCGCATTGCTAAGCGCGTCCACGAGTTCTGCAGCCTTCACCGCCGCCACAAGTGTGCTATGGTCGGGTGAGCCAACCGCGATGCCAACAACATTCTTCTGGGATTCGTCATCGATCACCGTGGATTGCCCCCCCCCCCCAATGCTCGGAACATCCGATGGTGACGCGTCCGGAGGCTGCGTGGCGACCCCGCCACCACAACTCATCAGAATTTGGACGCTCAGGATCAAAATGACTTTACGGAGCAGGGTGGCACGTCTCATGGTCGTTCGTTTTAATAGGACAATATTGTCCGTTTACGGTTCGGACCAAAATGAGTTCGATCAGCGAACAGCATGTGATCCGTCATGCCGAACCATGCACCAACGAACTGAACACGAGCAAGGCGTGGGCAAGAACAATGCTGAGCATCATTTGCCAGGCCAAGCTTGGAAGATCTCCAACTCTCAAACCCCTGGATATCGGAAGCCTTGCATGGGCACCCTACAACACGGTCAATAGAACCACTGTGATCTTCATGACCACGATGCAGCGCAGACCATCCATCATTCGGAGATCCGCGGAGAACTCCGTGTACGAAATGGGCCGCAAGCCGCAACACGATTGACCAGAACCTTCGATCAAGTGCATTACGGGTGTGTCAGCGAGAGGGCACGCCTATAGGTCCTTCCTGCGGAACACACGGAAGGCCCCCCAGGTGGGCAGCAGCACCCACAGGACCAGGATGGCGCCGGCCATGGTCATGCCGGCCGCGCTGCCGAAGAAGCTCTTGTACACCGCTCCGCTATAGCCCATCATCGCCGCCAGGTCGATCTCCAGCATCACCAGGATGCGCGCAAGGTCGATGGGGTTGAGCGCGGCCAGCGGCACCACGAACGGCTCCACGGGATAGTCGCTGGTGGTGAACATCAACCACATCAGCACGGCATCGTACACCAGCACGAAGCCCAACCAAAGCACCAGCGCCATACCCACGCCGCGTGCCTTCTCCCGCTGCCGCAGGGCGATGAGCGCACCAAGCGCCGCAAAGACCAGCACCAGGGCCGATCCCGACAAGGAGAGCATCAGTGCCGATGGGCCGGGCGCATGCACCAGCAACGGCAATCCGAGCCCGAACCCTTGGGCCACGAGCAGCGCAGTGGCCAATGCCAGCAATTGTCCGCCCAGGATGGACCGGCGTGCGATCGGCTGCACGGCGAGCAGTTGCGTGAACTCCTGGATGTCGTAGAGGTAGACCACCGTGAAGATGAGCGCGATGAGGGGCACCAACGCGAGCACCACCTGCACCAGGCTCAGCATGGCCTTCATGGGGTCGTCCTCGAGGAGGAAGAGGCCCTGCGAGAGGGCGAGCATCAGGAGCGCATAACCGAGCACGAACCGGTTCCGGGCCAGGTCGATGAGCGTGTATTTGAACACCTTGCCCATGGTCCGTCAGTGTGTGCGTTGGTGTTCGTTCATCTGCTCCAACAGGCGCGGCAGTCCTTGCGCCAGCCGGGTCGCTCCGGTCCGCTCCAGGATCACGTTCACGGGAAGCAGGAAGCGCAGCGCGCCGTCCTCCAGGTAGGCCACACGGTCGGCAAGCGCCTCCACTTCCTCCATCAGGTGCGAAGTGATCAGCACGGTGCCTCCATGGTCGCGCAACGCTCCAGCCTCCTTCAACACGCGCGCGGCGCTCACGGGGTCCAGACCTGCCGTGGGCTCGTCCATCACCAGGATGGTGGGATGCGTGCGGAAGGCGAGCACGGCGCTCACCTTCTGGCGCGTGCCTCCGCTCAAGGTGGAAAGGCGCTTGTCCAACTGCCGGTCCAGGCCCAGTTCGGCGATGAGGCGGTCGTCCAATTGGTCCGGCGCCAACCCGCGCACATCGGCCATCATCGCGAAGAGCTGCGCGATGGTGAGCGAGGGCGGGAACTGCGAGATCTGTGGCATGTAGCCGATGCTGTTCCGGTAATCGGGTTGCGGGGCGCGGGCGCGGGCATCGATCACGGTGTCCTCCACGGTGATGCGCCCCTCGGTGGGATGCACCAGCCCCAGCAGGCACTTGATCAGCGTGGTCTTGCCGCTGGCGTTGGGACCGATGAGCATGACCACCTCCCCCTTGTGGAAGGTGAGGTCGGCGCTGCGCAGCGCCCACAGCGCGCCGTAGCGCTTGCCCAGTCCCTCACACGTGATGCGTGCTTCAGCCATGGGCCACAAAATAGGGCATGCCGCAGGCCAGCAGCAGCCAGCTGAACAGCAACGAGGATGGGCCCGATCGGTGGACCGACACCTTCTCCGCAGGTTTCGCCGCCATCGCGGTCGTCCCCGGAGGACGCATCAGCGGACGGTCGTCCTTCATGGCTTCGGGCGTGAGGGAAGGCAGCAGGCGTTCGGCGCGGTCCAGCAGCGACACGAAGAGGCTGCGCGAGAATACCATGGCATAGGGCTGGCGCTCCACCAGCAGCGCGAAGAAACCCAGTGGGCGGTGCGGCACATCGCCCGTGCCATCGCGGTCCAGGTCGTAGCCCGTGTAGCGGTCCCAGTAGTTGCCTTCCACGGTGTTCAGCATCAGCGACCCGTTGGTGCTCAGGTCGAAGGTGTTCCCTGCGAACGTATTGCCCCGGAAGCTGGAGCTCGTGGCGTTCGCGAACAGGCGCAACGCCCAACCGTTGGAGCGGAACGTGTTGGAACGCACATCCAGCCGATTGCAGCCGTCCACCATGATGCCGGTGGTGTTATCCACGAACTCATTGTCCGCGATCTCACCGTCGTTGATCTCCTTCAGCAGCAGGCCGTAGGCACTGGCCCCGCGGTTGGCGAGGAACCGGTTCCGCTTCATCACGATCTCCTTGCTGAACATCACCGCCACGCCGGCCCCATTGCTCTCGAAGTGGTTATCCATGTAAGCATCATTGTTGCTGAACATGAAGTGAAGCCCGTAGCGCAGGTTGTGCATGGTGGTATTGCGCTCGATGGTGGAACCGGTGACGAACTCGAAGTAGATGCCGTCGCGATGGTACTCCACCCGGTTGTTCTGGATGGTCGCGCCGCTGCACTTCCACAGGTGGATGCCGTTGGCCATGGACTCCTCCTCGCCGGGGCGGCCCAGCACGGTGTTGCCCTCCACCAATGCACCCTTGGCGCCGCTCAGGTAGATGGCGAAGAAGCAGTGGTCGAAGTGGTTGCCCACGATGCGCGCACCGGTGCAATTGGCCACCTTCAGTCCGGCCATGTCGTCCAGGTTGCTCCGACGCGGGTTGCGGAAGGTGAGCCCACGCACCTCCACGCTGTCGGCCTTCACCAGCAGGGCATCGTCCTCGTTGAGGCCATCGATCACCGCACCGGGGCGGCCCAGCAGGGTCAGTCGCTTGTCGATGACCAGTGCGCCCTCGGCAACCGTGCCTTCGATCACGATGGTATCACCGGGACCGGCGTTCAGCAGGAGGCTCTTCAGTGTGGGACTTCCGCCGCCGTGATGCATCCAGGTGCGGGCACGCGCAGGCACCACCATGGCCAGCACAACAAGAAGCAGGAGCAGCTTCCGCATCATTCCTGCAGGACAGCGCGAGCGCCTTTCCAATCCATCGGCTTCGCCTCTTTGCCCGATGCGGCCTGGTCCCGTTCGGCACCTTTGCTGAACGCGGCCACATCACCCCGCATGGGACTGCGGAATTCCGGTCCGTGGAGATAGAGCGCCTGCGTGGCGTCGATCAACTGACCGGGATGGGCGTGGTCGCACACGTACCAGCCGGACACCTGGTCCTCGGCCACCGTGCCCTGGGCCACGAAGTGCACCATGCACGAGAGGTCATCGAAGACGTACTGCCGACCCTTCACGGTGGTGAGGGCGGCGCCGAACTTCTGGTCCACCACGTTCATGCGGCAATGGGCGCACTCGGCCTTGCCGAAGTCGATGCGCGGGGTCTGCTGCCCGCACGACCACAGGCTGGGAAGCAGGAAGAGGAGGAAACTCCAATGGATGGCTCGTGACATCATGGCTTGGCGGAAGCGAGGGCTCGTTTGGCCTTCAATTTAGCCCGCAGGTCGCGGACCTCCAGGAAATAGACGCCGGCCAGCAGCGCGATCACCGCGAAGAGCACCCAGCCACCCGTATCGGGCGTGGACCAGGCATCGAAGTTCAGCAGCTGCTTGTGGCCGATGAGGGGCGGCTGGTAGGCCATGTCCTCCACCTTGATGGCCGCGCGTGGGTCCAGCTCATGACCATACTTGTAGCCCCAGTCCCACATGCGCCATAGGGCCCACAGCGAGAACAGCGACAGGGCCACCAGGCCGCCCACCAGGAAGATCCGACGACGCCACAGCGCGGCGAAGAGCCCCAGGGCGGACAAGGCCATGATCACCTTGGGCAGGTAGGTGAACTCGGCGAACATGTCGTCCTTGATATGCGCCATGCCGATGTAGTGGTTGAGGCCATTGATCTTCTCCACATCACCGGAGAAGTGGTCCGCCCAGATCTGCATGTACAGGCCTTCGGGGTATTGCGGTGCGGTCAGGTCGATGCGCCAGATGGGCACGAAGAGCAACACCAGCAGCGCCAGGGCGGCGATGGCGATCATCACGCGGGAAATGGGTCTCATGGTCGAAGTGGGATGAGGGTGTGAAGCGGCGAGGGTGGCGAGGGTGGTCGGCATTCAAACCACCCTTACCACCCTCGCCATGCCTCGTGATCTTACATCTCGGCGTCCACGCTCACCGTGTAGGCCTCCAGCGGCACATTGCTGTTGGCGGGTGATACGCGCACGTAGCCCTGCATCTCCTGGTGGAGGGCGGAGCAGAAGTCCGTGCAGTACATCGGCCAAACGCCCACGCGGGTCGGGATCCACTTCAGCGTCTGGGTCTCACCGGGCATCACCAGCAGTTCGGCATTGGCGGCACCCTTGATGGCGAAGCCGTGCGGCACATCCCAATCCTGCTCCAGGTTGGTCACGTGGAAGTACACTTCATCGCCGAGCTTCACGCCTTCGATGTTATCCGGTGCGAAGTGCGATCGGATGGTGGTCATCCACACGTGCACCTCCTTGCCGCGGCGCTCCACCTTGGTCTCCTTCTCACCCTTGGCCACGAAGGGGTGATGGTTCTCCTCGATCTTGTAGAACTTCACCTCGCGCGGTTTCACCAGGTCGGCCGGGATGGCCTGCGCGTAGTGCGGTTCGCCCGTGGTGGGGAAGTCCAGCAACAGTTCCATCTTGTCGCCTTCGATGCTGTATAGCTGGGCGCTCTGGGTGAGCTCGGGGCCGGTGGGCAGGTAGCGGTCCTTGGTGATCTTGTTGTAGGCCACAACGTACTTGCCCCACGGCTGCTTACTGTCGCCACCGGGCACCATCAGGTGACCGATGCTGTAGTAGGTGGGCACACGGTCCACCACTTCCAATTTCTCCACGTTCCACTTCACGATCTCGCTGCTCACGAAGAAGCTGGTGTAGGCATTGCCGTTCGCATCGAACTCCGTGTGCAGAGGCCCGAGGCCGGGCTTCTTCACCTCGCCATGCAGCACGCTCTCATACTTCAGCACGGGGATCCCGGCGAAGTCGCCCTCCACATCATTTGCGGCGATGGCCTTCTGGATCTTCTCGAAGCTGAACACGGGGATCAGCGCGGCCAGTTTACCACTGCCCACGATGTACTTGCCGGTGGGGTCCACGTCGCAGCCATGCGGGCTCTTCGGGCAGGGCATGAAGTACAGCAGGCCGGGGTGGTCCTTGGGATCCAGCTGGAGCACATCCTCATACACGGTGCTCTCCGTGCTGTGGGTCTCCTCGTTCCACCAGTTGCTGTAGTGCTTGCCGGGCACGCGCTTGCCCTTTCCCTCCTTGGCAAGCTGCTCGGCCAGCTTCCAGTTCACGGCCATGATGAAGTCCTTGTCGCGCTGGCTGGCGTTCACTTCCAGCAGGCTGTACGCCTGTTCGGTGTTGTAGCAGCTGAAGAAGAACCAGCCCTCGCTGGGACCCTTGCCGGCGTGGCTCAGGTCGAAGTTCACGCCCGGGGTGGCGATCTGGAACGCGATGCTCATCTTGCCGGTCTCCGGATCGGGATGAATGAAGCTCACGTTGCCCTTGAAGTTCTCCTTATAGGTCTTGATGGACACATCGCGGGAGGCATCATCGCCCATGGGAACGCTGAAGCGGGTGCCGGCCACCACGTACTCGCTGTTCCCCGTGGTGAAGGGGGAGCTGTGGTTGCCCGCGCTGTTCGGGATCTCGATGATGCTCGTCGTACGGAAGGTGCCGAGGTCCACCAGGGCGATGCGCGGCGTGTTGTTGCCGTTGATGAAACACCACTTGCCATCGGGCACGCCGTTGGTCTGCGAAAGTTCGGGGTGGTGGCTGTCATCCCAGGGGATGTAGCCATAGCTGGTGGTGAGCATGCCCTTGGTCTCCTCACTGTAGCCATAGCCGCTCTCGGGGTCCACGCTGAACACGGGGATCTCACGGAACAGGCGGCCACTGGGGAGACCGTACACGGCCAGTTGGCCGCTGAAGCCACCGCTGACGAAGTTGTAGAACTCGTCGTGCGTGCCGGGCTTCACATAGACCTTGCTCGCGGCATCGCCCGTCACCGCCGCCTTGGTGGTGTTGGGCTTGCATCCGGGCAGGCCGTTGAGCATCAGGAAGGCACCGGCGGCGAGGGCCACCGAGGTGCCGGTATACAACAGGGATCGGTTCATGGGTGCGGGGTTGAAGGATGGTCTTGGTTCGGTCGATCGGGTCAGAGGGTACGCATGAACTCAAGGACCTCCCGGGCCTCATCCTTGCTCAGGTTCTGATTGGGCATGCGTACAAGACACTCTTCGAGGAGCTTCTGAGCTTCCGGATCACTCTCGAGCATGACATCGATGTTCATGATCATGTTCATGATCCATGCTGGTTCACGTTTGGTGGCGAGGCCCTGCCACCCTGGACCTACAACACGGTTGGCGCCAGTACTGTGGCAGGCCTGGCATTTCACATCGTAGGTGGTCTTTCCCTTCTCGGCCATGGCGGCATCCACCTCCTCCCCGAGTTGGAGGTCGGCTGCCGTTATCAATCCCGTTGCTTTGGGGCTTGGTTCAGAGGTGCTCGCATCGGTAACCTGAGTTCCGGCGTTGGTACCAGGTGGATGCGCTGGCTTATTCCCACCCCCACATGCCAGGAGGCCGCCGATCAGTACGATTGTCAATGTGGTCTTCCAGAAGGTGTTCATCGCAGAAGGTGTTTCGTTGCTTCGGTGACAAATCTCAACGGACTATAATATCCATATACTGACGATCATCAGTCCGAAGGATGATACTGCTCCGGATCCTTGCACCATCATGCAAATCACGCGCAGCACCAACCTCAAGCGCTGGTACTTCGTTGCGCTTGGCAACCTGTTGATCGCCGCCATGCTCGGCTGCATGCTCCGAGCCATGTTCGTCGTGGAGGTCCCCTTCATCCGGTTCAAAGCCCTGCTACATGCCCATAGTCATGTGGCCATGTTGGGTTGGATGTTCATGGCCGCAGTGGTTCTCATCTTGCGGTATAGCGATGCTTCCAATACCAGTGGCCGCGTGCATCGCTGGCTTGTAGCTGTGCAAGTGGCGGTGGTGGGCATGCTCATGAGTTTCCCGTTGGAAGGATACGGTCCGTTCTCCATCACCTTCTCGAGCATGCATCTACTGCTTGGTTACGTGTTGGCCAACCACTTGTGGCGGGCCACATCGAATTGGCATGCACGGGGATCACGTGCTCTTGTGCGTATGGCATTGATCTACATGACGATCTCCTCGGCAGGTGTGTGGGCCGTTCCGGTCATCAACGCGAATGGCTTGTTCGGCACCGAGATCTACTACTGGTCCATCCAGTTCTTCCTGCACTTTCAATTCAACGGATGGCTTTGGTTCGCCGCGCTGGCTTTATGGTCCCGCTGGGCCGAGTTACATGGTGCGCCCACACCGTTGGACAGTACCACGGTTCGCCTTTGGGGGGTGAGTGTGCTGTTGACGTATGCCCTGGCCATCGCCTGGAGCGAAAGACACCCCGCGATATACCTGATCAACTCCATCGGGGTGCTCCTACAGCTCTGGGCAGGATGGCGCACCGGCAATGCTATTCGTCATTCCCAGCAGCGTATGAATAAGGATGTTCCACTATGGGCATGGCGGTGCGTTACCTATGCGCTCATCGGCATGGGGCTGAAAGTGGTCATTCAGACCGCTGTGGCCATCCCACAGGTGGCCACACTGGCGTTCACCATACGCAACTATGTCATCGGGTTCATCCACCTCAACATGCTCGGGGCGCTCAGTCTTATGTTCTTCGCCATGGCCCTGCTCAACGGCTGGTGGCGATCCACCCGGGCGGGTACACGCGTAGGCTTGACCTTCTTCACCGCTGGTGTCGTCCTCTCCGAAGCGCTGCTCTTCGGGCAGGGTTCGGCGTGGTGGCTCCGCTGGGGAACCATGCCCGGTTACTACGGCACGCTCCTAGGAGCCTCCATCCTGATACCGATCGGCGTGGTCTTTCTCATCCTCAACGGCCGCAAAGAACCGACCGCTGCTCACTCGGAACCTGTGATCTGATACCGACCCCCATCCGCGCACTGTCGGCCCTGCAGAAGAAGAAGCTCATCAAGAGCGTGGGCAGGGAGATCCGCATCTCTGACCGTAAGAGCCTGGAGAAGATCCTGTACCAGGCCTAAGCCGCCCGAACCCGATCGCCGTTTGCTGACGCGGATCATTATAGCGGATAATATTGTCCTGTTTATTTGCGGCCTACTCACGCAAAGACCACGCAACATGTCCATCACCCTTTCCCCTGACCGCAGCATCGGCTCCATCGTGGCCGACGACTATCGCAGCGCCGCCGTCTTCAATGCCCATGGCATCGACTTCTGCTGCAAGGGCGGGCGCTCCATTGCCGAGGTGTGCAAAGCCAAGGGTATCGACCCCGCAACCCTGGAGGCCGAGATCCGCCAGGCCACCGAGCGCGACAACGGCATGGATGATGATGTGAAGCACTGGCCATTGGGCCGCTTGATCGAGCACATCGAACGCGTACACCACCGCTATGTGGAAAGCCGAAGCACCACGCTGCTCCAATTCCTGGACAAGCTCTGCAAGGTGCACGGCGAGCGCCATCCGGAGCTCTTCGTTATCCAGCGCGAGTTCACTGAATGCGCCGGGGCCATGGCCGCGCACATGAAGAAGGAGGAGCTGATCCTCTTCCCCTTCATCAACCAACTGGAGAAGGCCAGGATCCACGGAACCACTGCTCCCACACCCGGCTTCGGCACGGTGGACAACCCCATCGCCATGATGGAACACGAGCACGATGCGGAGGGCGAACGCTTCCGGCGCATCGCCGAACTGAGCGATGGATACACCAACCCGCCCGACGGCTGCACCACCTACGCCACGGCCTACGCCATGCTGAAGGAGTTCGAGGAGGACCTGCACCGGCACATCCATCTGGAGAACAACATCCTGTTCCCCCGGGCCAAGGCCTTGGAAAAGGAATTGCGTGCGTGACAGGGCGATCGCCCATCCCCTGCCGGAACGAACCCAACCCATACACGACATGGTCCGCCACCTTGTTGCATGCCTTCTTTGCCTCGCCATGGGCGGCAATTCCTTCGCCCAACTTCCGATGGCTGTTCCGCCGCTGCTGGAGCAGGACACCTTCCTGCTCACCGTGGGGCAACATGTGCACCAGTTCTACCCCGGTGTGAACACCACCACCTATGGGGTGAACGGGCCCTATCTCGGCCCCACCCTGCTGATGCAGCGTGGTGATACCGTGCGGCTGAAGGTGATCAACGAACTGCCCCAGGTGACCAGCATGCATTGGCATGGCATGCATGTGCCGGGCGACATGGACGGCGGGCCACAACGTGAGGTCATGCCGGGCGAGACTTGGGATGTGGAATACCGCGTGGAGAACCCCGCAGGCACGTACTGGTACCATCCGCATCCGCACATGCTCACCGCCTCCCAGGCCACCAAGGGTGCGGCCGGCATGATCATCGTGCGCGATACGGAAGAGGCCGCACTGGACCTTCCTCGCACCTACGGGGTGGACGACTTCCCCGTGGTGGTCCAAGACCGTCGCTTCCTGGCCAATGGCAGCATGCCCACCGCGCCCTACGGTGATTCCGTGCTGGTGAACGGCACCCCCCACGCCTACCTGGAATGCCCGGCCCAGGTGGTGCGGCTGCGCCTGCTCAACGGAGCGAACGCACGGGTCTTCGCACTGGGCTTGGACAACGGCCAGGACCTGCACGTGATCGCCGGGGATGGCGGTCTGCTGAACGCACCTGTCGCCACCGACAGGCTGTAGCTCAGCAACGGCGAACGCTACGAGGTGCTGCTGGACCTGAGCGGCATGGAAGGCGACAGTCTGCTTCTGATGAGCTACGGCAGTGAACTGCCGCAGACCGTGCCGGGTGCCAACAACATGCTTTGGGAAAGCAGCTGGCTCAATGGCATCGACTTCCCCGTGCTGCGCATCCGGGTGACCGCACCCACGAACGACCCGGTCACCGCGATCCCCACCACGCTCATCGATGTGGAACCCCACGACGAAGCACTTTCCGTGCGCAACCGCTCCAAGGCCCTCACCGGCAATGGCATGGTGGGCATGGGCATGTTCATGATCGATGGGCAGATGTTCGACATGGACGTGATCAACGACACCATCCAGCTGGGCACCGTGGAGGTTTGGGAGATCCCCAACAACTCCAACATGGCCCATCCCATGCATATCCACGGGGTTTCCTTCTTCTTGCTGGAGCGGAACGGCGTGCCTCCTCCGCTGTGGGAGCGGGGTGCCAAGGACGTGGTGCTGGTGGATGCCGGCGAGACCGTAAAGCTGATCATGCGTTTCGACCAGCCCACCAACGGCTGGCCCTACATGTACCACTGCCACAACCTGCTGCACGAGGACAACATGATGATGCTCCAGTTCATTGTGGAAGCCATGAGCGTGGGCGTGCCGGAGGAAAGCACCACTGTGCACCGTACGGTACTGCCCAATCCCACCACGGGCTTGCTCCAATACCACAGCAACGCCACGGTGGACGAAGTGATCCTGCTCGACCAAAGCGGGCGCATCGTGTTGCACGAACGTGTCAACGGCACCATGCATGGCACCATCGACCTCACCGGCCTTCCGGGTGGCAGCTACCTCATGCGCATCATCGGTCCGG
>JAKQEI010000020.1 GCA_029573495.1 Bacteroidota bacterium
CCGGACCACCTTCCGCGAAAAGGAAGGAACTGGCAGGGCCCGGACAACGTAAAAATTTGACAAACCAGATCCGGTCGCCATATTTTTTACACTCATCGTGCAATACTGGCGATCCATCTAATTCCACTTCCATGGCCATCCCAACATCCCCCCCCCACTTGGTCCGGTTGCGGAAGTCAATCGACAGCACGCTGCCCTTCATGACCGCGCTGCTGACCATCCCCTTCTTCGGAGCTTCTGACCTGAGCGCGCAGACCAGCGAGGCCTATTCCTGCCGAATCTGGTTCGGCAAGGTGGAGAACAGCGCCATGCCCAAGCCATGGCTCACCAGCCTTTCCGATGGCTATGGCACGACATCCATCGGGATGGAGGAGGACGGATGCACCATCTGGTTCGATACCGACGAACGCGTCATCCTCAACGAACTGGAGGATCGGGCATCGGCCGTGGGCTATACGGTCTTCGGATACACCTGCGTGAACAACATGGACGATAGCACTTTCGCGGAAGGTGTGCCGCCCATGCCCGTGCATGTGAGCACCGGTGACGAGACCGGTGATCATGCCCGATATGCCGCCGCCAAAGCCCAGTGGATCAACGCCCATCCAAGGGCTTATGCCTACGTGACGGATCCCGAACAGATCGGCACTCCCCATGTCAAATAAGCATCAGGCAACCCTGCGCCCCTTCATCGCCCTGGCGATGCAAGGTGCCTTTGTCGCATCCGGGATCGCCCAGAGCTCGTCCGATGCCTGCTCCTTCAATGCGGCCTACCAGTACCCGGTGAACAGTTCCTGTGTCTTCTCTGGCTTCGACAAACCCTCGAGCTACGTCGCGAACCTGAGCCCGGGGACCTGTGGTGGCGGCAACTACGACGATGCATTCGGCTGGTTCACCGCGACCTCGACGACCACGATCATCACCTACGATCCGGACAACCTTTTCCACAATCCCATCATGCACCTGTACTCCGGTACCTGTGCCTCACTGACCTACCTGGCCTGCGCCAACGCGAACGGGAACGGCGGCAACGAGACCATCACCTGGACCACCACCGTGGGGGTGAACTACCTGGTCCGGATCCAGCGCAGCGGAACGAACAGTTCCATGGATGGGAGGCTTTGCGTGTGGTCTCCACCGCCGCCGCCAAGCAATGACGATTGTGGCAATGCGATCGACCTGCCCGTGTTCGATGCCTGCTTCATGCAGACCTTCACGAACGTGAGCGCGACACCTTCGGGCACAACACCAGCGCCCACATGCAGTTCGGCTCCGAACACGGATGTTTGGTTCCGCTTCGTTGCTCCTGCGAGCGGTGCGGTGCGCATCTACTCGGAGACCGGCTCCCTGACCGACGGTGCCATGCAACTCTACACGGGAAGCTGTGGCGCCATGACCCTGGTCCCTGGTGGCTGCGACGATGACGGCGGGGTCGACCCGAACACCTTGATGCCCTACCTCGACTACCGCTGCAGCCCGCTCACCGGAGGCGCGACCTATTACATCCGCTTCTGGGGCTACAACAACAACGCGGGCACTTTCGGCCTATGTGTGTACGGACCTGACGTTTTCCCGACCCCGATCCAGGACTGTTCAGGGGGCTTCACCGTGTGCAGCAGTGGCGCCATCAACAACGCCTCGGACTGGCGCGGGTGCAGCGCCGACCTCGGCGGGAGCAACCGTGGCTGCCTACTCAACAACGAGCGGCAAGGCACATGGTACTACTTCTCGCCGCAAACGACCGGCAACCTGGGTTTCACCCTGCAACCCACCAACCACATTGGCCAGCCCGCGAATGTGGACTATGACTTCGCGATCTGGGGACCGATGTCCACCATCACCTGCCCACCAGCTGGCGCACCCATCCGATGCAGTTACGCCTATCCCCCATCGGCCGGGACCTGGCTTACCGGCATGGCCACCGGAAATGCGGATGTGAGCGAGGCCGCCAACGGCGCCGGGGTGAACGGCTTCGTGGCACCCATCACCGTGGGCGCCGGCGATGTGGGCCAGATCTACATCATGTACGTCGACAACTTCGACCAGGACGGACAATCGTTCAACCTGACCTGGAACCTATCGACCCCGGACCAGTTGGATTGCACCCTGCTGCCCATCGTCATGATCGATATCGAGGCTTTCCAACAGCAGGACCGGGTGATGGTACAATGGTCCGCAAAGGAACTTGCCGCCAACGACCGCTTCCTTGTGGAGCGATCCCCGGATGGACGGACCTTCCTGCCCATCGGCGCGATACCCGTGAGTTCTTCGGGCACCACGCGTACTTCCCATGAATTCGAGGACCCACGTCCGGAGAACGGCCCCAACTACTACCGGGTGATCGCTGTGGCCGGCGATGGCACCTCCACCACTTCAGAGGTGGCCAAAGTGCATTTCAGGCGCCATGCACAGGCGCTGATGATCCTGCCCAATCCGGCTGCTGACCTGATCCATGTGCTGACCACGGAGGATGTCGTGAACGAGGTGGGCGAGATCAGGTTGCACGACGGCAGTGGCCGTATGGTGGGCCACCGCAAGCGCTCAACGGATGCGGGCCCCATCCGGGTCCCGATCGGTGACCTGGACGCGGGTTATTACACCTTGCTCCTTCTGGATGGCTCCGGGGCTCCGCTTGGCACCGGCCGCTTCATGAAGGAGTGAGCCCCGCCAATTCGAGCGGTCGGTTTGACGGTAGTCATAACCGAAGGTTCAGGTATTTTCCTATTTTAGGCAGCTAAGTCGTCATCGACATGCTGCGATCCGTCGTGCTCATCCCCTTGTTCGTCTGTTCATTGCTGGGCAGCGCACAGTCCGGCACGGCCTTCCTGGTCCAATGCGGATCAGCGGAGGAGGTCAACAAAAAGAGGGTCATGGACGAGGTGGCACAGATCGAACCCAAAGCCGTGGTCATTTTTGAAGGATCGGATGTTTGGATGAGGTTCAAGCTGCCGCAGGTGGGAACCGCCTTTGAGGACCTGATGTGGCGCACTGGCCTGGGTGAGTGCCGTAGCCGTGCGATCCGTCTTCGTGGTTCGGGGAACGGAATAGATCCAGCGCCAGGAAGTTCTTCTGGAGGAGATACGGATATTGAGCACCTACCACTGGAACAAAGGTGATCGCATGGGAGAACGTATACACCTGAGTATTCTGACCCGTCGTTTCTATTCCCTCGGGTATGGTCTGGTATTTTTGGTTGCTTCCGTGGCGGCTCAATGTGGGACCACGGTGTATGACTCAGGCGGTGCCGGAGGTAATTATCCGGACAACCAGAACCAGACATGGACCTATTGTGCCCCGGCCGGTCAGGTGGTCACGCTCACCTTCACCGCGTTCAATACGGAAGCGACCTGGGACGAGCTTTCAGTGCACAATGGTCCAACCAATGCCAGCCCGCAGCTCGGGATCTTTTCCGGCACCACCATCCCAGGGCCCATCACTGGAACGATCCCTGGTGGCTGCCTAACGTTATGGTTCACCTCGGACGGCACAATTAATTACCCAGGCTGGGCCATCAATATCACGTGCGCTCCACCTCCGCCCCCACCGATGCTGTGTAGCGGCACCATTTACGACAATGGAGGAGCAGGTGGGAACTACTCCAACAACAGCAACAACACGATCACCTATTGCCCATCCGTTGCTGGCCAGCAACTCTCCCTCAACTTCACGACATTCGACACGGAGTTCGGCTATGACGAACTCACGATCTTCAATGGCCCGAACATCAGTTCCCCGGGGATCGGGACCTTCGGTGGTCTTGGGAACCTTGGGACGGTAACATCCACGGACCCCAGTGGCTGTCTTACACTCCAGTTCACCTCCGATGGATCCGTGAACTACCCTGGTTGGGCGGCCACCGTCTCGTGTGTTCCTCCGCTGTCCAACGGCTGTCGTTTGTTACTGCGCCTGCGGGACGCTTTTGGTGACGGGTGGGGTAGTTCGAATGTCGGTGTCAGGATCAACGGTGGTGCCTGGACCTACTACACGGTCACGGCTGACTTCTATCAGTTGCTCATCAACGCGACGACCGGTGATTTCATCGAACTATCGTACAACAATTCCGGTCCTGGTCAGGCACAGAACAGCTTCTCCCTGCTCTCCATGACCGGCGGTTCCTATTACAACTCGGGGACCTCGCCACCGAACGGTGCGGCCTTCGCCATGTTGGTGGATTGTGTCCCCCCTCCCACCCCTCCACAGGATTGTGCGGGAGGCACCACGATCTGTAACGCGCAAACATTCAATAACTCAAGTAACAGTACCGGGAACATCGATGATCTATTCCCTGGTAACCAAGACTGTTTATCACAAGGTGAACGTGAGGGAACCTGGTATTACTTCTCTCCAAGCGCCTCGGGAACGATCGGTTTCACCATTGCACCATCTGTTGGAAGCGACGATTATGATTTCGCGCTTTGGGGACCTATGTCCAACGTCACCTGTCCCCCTTCTGCTCCACCCCTGCGGTGCTCCTACGCTGCCCCTACGGGCCCCACTGGACTAGGCAATGGAGCCACAGACACCAGCGAAGGCGCCGGTGGCGATCGATGGGTAAGCCCCATTAATGTGATCGCGGGCCAGATCTACATCCTCTACGTCGATAATTTCTCAGCCACCGGTCAATCCTTCAACCTCTCCTGGCAGCTCTCCGGAGGCGCCTCCCTCGACTGCAGTGTCCTTCCCGTTTCCTTCCTGAACGTGAGCGCCGCCCAGCAGCATGAGGCCGTGGATGTGGCATGGACCACCCAGCGCGAGGAAGCCAGCGACCATTTCCGGGTCGAACGCTCTCTTGACGGTCGCTACTTCCAGCCCATTGGCAGCTTGAATGCCGCCAGTGTGAGCACGACCGCCATCGATTACCATTTCATCGATCGATCCCCCAGGAACGGCCCCAACCACTACCGCGTCGTCCGTGTCGATGAGGATGGTGATACGCAGGTCTCCAACAGTGTGATGGTGCACTTCCGGGCTCCCGGTGATCGGCTCGTCCTTGTACCCAATCCGGCCCACGATCGGATCTTCCTGTCGTTGGCTCCCGTGGATGACGCGGTGAACGTGCACCTGTTCGATGCCACCGGACGCCTGCTGCGGACCTGGGTGGAGAACGTGGCCGCTGGACCGCTCACACTACCCATTGGGGAATTGGAATCGGGCGCCTATACCGTGCTGGTGGGCACGGCTTCGGGTGAACACCTCGGCCATGCGACCTTCGTGAAGGAATAGCACACGGTCACGGCCTGGTCCTCCCCCGCGCATGCCTGCATCTCCTCTTCCCGGAGCCGCTCCATCAAGGGGTGTGCTGACCTCGCCCCGGCCAGCCCACTGAGGAGGATCCCACAAGCCTGCTCATGATCACCATGCTTGCGGAGCGCCCTGGCCAGCAACAACCAGGTCTCCGGTCCATCACGCTGCGATCGGAGCGAGCGAAGCAGGTCGGACATGGCCGCGCCGGTCGCACCCTGCTCGATGCGGCAGGCGGCCCGCAGGTTCCACAGGTCTGGCGAAAGGGAGTCCTTCGCCAATGCCAGGGTGGCGTTCCTTTCCAAATCCGTGCAAAGACCCAGGGCATACTCCGCGAAGAGCATGTTGGCCAGCAATCCGGGGCGACCGGGTTCCGCCTGATAAACCCGGAGCAGATCCTGCATGGCTTCCTCATATCGCTCCATGTACAGATGGTGCATCCCCCGTTCGTAGTAGGGCCGGTACTCCTTGCCTGCACGTGCCACGGCCCGATCGAAGTCCGCCATGGCTGCCGCGTCATTCCCCAGGCGTCGGTGGCTGATCGCCCGGTCCACATAATGGATCGGATCCATGGGTCGGCCCTTGATCATATCGCTCCACAGGGCCACCGGAAAGGACCAGATGGGGATGCGCGCATGGGTGCGTGTGGCCAGCCAGCCGAGGAAGACCACGGCCAGTGATAGGGTGATGATCCGTGCATGTCGGGTCGATAGCCATCGTCCCGCCCACACCAGGCCATGTGCGATCACCAACGCGGCACCGATGCCGGCCAGGTAGGTGTACCGATCCGCACGGATCGCATCGCCCACGGGGATCCACTGCAGCACGAGCAGGGTGTGCGCAACGAAGAACCAGCCTGCGAACACGGGGATGGAACGCAGGGATCCGCGCCAGGCCAGCAGCCCCAGGAGGATCAAGGTGGTGTAGCACGCCGGTGCGTACCACGCCGGAAGGTGACCATGCAGAAGCGGGTATCCGTACCGGGCGTTCAGGTCGATCGGGAGCACCTGCATCACCGCATAGGTCAGAAGGTTCGCAGGACCGAGCTGGAAGCGGTCCAGCGGGCGGATGTCCTGAACGAAGACCCGCATGACCCCGGTCTGCGCGTCCAAGGTGACAAGCCCCACGGCCAGCGCAAGGGCGACGAACGGGAGCTTCTCCGCAACGGATCGAACGGATCTCCAGGAATAGCCGAGGTAGGCGTCGACGAGCCAGAGGCAGGGCACGAGGGCCACGGCCATTCCCTTGGACAGGCAGGACAGCACGAAGGCCACCAGGCCCGCCAGGTACCAGGGTACGCGTTGTGTTCGCCTCCATTGCACCCAGGCCAGCAAGGCCAGCAGTGCGAACAATGTCATCAGCAGGTCCTTTCGTGCGCTGAGCCAGGCCACGCTCTCCACGCGAAGGGGATGGACCACCCAGATCGCCATGGCCAGGGCCGCCAGCAGGGGATCATCCGTGAGCCTGCGCACGAGCACCACCACCAACAGCGCGTTCAGCAGGTGGAGCAGCAGGTTCACCGCGTGCATCGCACCGGGCTCCGGTCCGAACAACGAAAGGTCGACGCTGTACGAGAGCATCGTCACCGGGTGCCAGTTCCCCATCACGTACCGCGTGGATTCACGCACCACTTGGGCGAGGGACAGCGGGCCGGCACCCTCGTTCTCACTGATGTATCCCGGGTCGTCCCAGTCCACGAAGGGGAAGGACAGCGTGGGGAGATAGAGGAGCGTGGTGAGGACCAGAACGCTCAGGACAAGCACACCGGGGATCAGGTTGCTTCGGACTGATCCGCTATCCACTCTCATCCGGGCACGGTTCATCAGCATGTTCCTTATGGCAATTCCGGGGCGGCACGTCCCCGTCCAAGATCCTGAGAACGCCCGGCAGGTGTCGCAAAATAACTCGGTCCCTGAGCCGGATCAAAGTGGATGCGATCGAAAATGAGAATGGGCCAGGTGCTCATGCGGTCCTTCCTCCCATCGGCCGTTACCGAAAAACGAAGCCCCCGCTCCTTGCGGAGCGGGGGCCTGTTCAAAGGTCGGTACGAACCTTACGGCTGGATCACCAGTCGCTCGGTGTAGGTCTTGTCACCCGCGGTGATGTTGACCATGTACATGCCACCGGCCAGGTCACCGTTCAGGTCGAGGTTCGTCTTCACGAAACCGTCCTGTACGGCGATGGTGCGTGCTGCCACGCGCTTGCCGGCGAGGTCATAGATGTCCACGTTCACCGTGTTCACCCCTTCCTCCACGCTGCTCAGGCTCACGAAGAGCTGGTCGCCGCGGTTCGGGTTCGGGTACATCGTGAACTCAGCACCTTGGGTGGCCAGGCTGCTGCCACCGCCAACTGCTTCTGCACAGGGGTTGATGGTCACCAGGCACACCTTGCCCCAGTCCTCGGTGTCGGCGCAGGCAGCGGCTTGGCTGCTACCGGCCGGACCGAAGCACCAGGTGGCGCCGCCGTCAAGGCTCACACGAACATCCACTTCGTAGGTCTTGTTGCACTCCAGCGGCGTACCGGTGGTCCAGTTCAGCACCATGCGGGCGCTGGTCTGGGGCGGACGCACGATGCAGACGTTCTCACCCGTGATCCGGAAGCGGAACTGGTAACGCACCGAGCTGCTCGGCACCACCGGGATCGGCTGGGGCGGATTGGCGTAGATGCGGTTCGCCGGACTGCTCGGGCCACCGAAGTTGCGGCTCACACCGCAGCTGTAGTCGCTCGTGTTGGCAGGATCATCCTGCAGCTTCACGCGCGGGCAGGCGGCCAGCGCCGGATCCAGCATGAACTGGCAGGCAGGACCGAAGTTCTGGTTCACACCAGCCACACGGCCACGCACACGCACGTTCAGCAGGATGTCCGCCGGGATCTGCGGGGTGCTCGGGCTGTTGAACCAGCCGTTCACCTTGAAGTGGCAGGCACGCGTCGCACCGGAGCCGTAACCATCGCTGGTAGCGTGGCTGCGGAAGCGGCGGTAGCTGTAGCTGCCGTTCGGGTCGAAGAACCAGAACTCGTAACCGCTGGTGGTGTTCGTCACACCGTACTGCGCGCTAACTGCGGCATCGGCGTGGCATACGATGAACTTGTTGTTCACCCAGTCCAGCTTGTCGCAGCTGCTCCAGATCGGGGTCACCGTACCGAGCGGCAGACAGAACGTTCCTCCGCTGGCGATCGCACTGACCGAGCCGGTGGAGAAGTTGTTCGTGTTGTCGATGATACGCTGGCCCATGCCGCTGGTGCGCAGTTCGTAACCACCCGTGGTCATACCGTCACCGGCGCTATCCAGTACGCGCAGGCGGTAGCAACCATCGGGCAGGCAGATCGCCTGGGTGCCGATGCTGTTCGCCGGGATCGGGTCCACACCGCTCAACACGGTGGCGTTCCCGTCAGCGTTCAACACCTGCCAGGTCACCTGACCCGGGTTCGCGTCGTTCTGGAACTCGAGGTTCAGGCCGTTCGCCGGGCAGGAAGCAGCCGTGCTGCCGCAGGTCACCGTCAGGTTGAAGGTGCCCGTGGTCGTGCTGTAGCTGGACACGTAGATATAGTACGTGGTACCCATCGTACTCGTCCAGGCCGTGCTGCTCGCCAGACCGCCACCGCAGACGTTCGCTCCACCCGTACCCTGATCGTCGTCATTGCCGGTCACGCAGGTGAGAGACCCGCAGCTGCCGGTGAAGATGCCGATCTTGGTGTCGAAGGAGGCGCCGCAGAGGCTGGCTACCATGGGTCCACCCCAGCCCTGTACCGTATACCAGACACCAACTCCGGTGTTCTGGGTCACGGTGCAAGTACCAGGAGCACCCGTCAGACTGGCACCCACGTTGGTTCCCGCGGTCACACTGTTGCAGCCCACCGCGATCGCGTTGGCGCACAGGTCGTTCGCAGGCGGCGAGGTCACGCACACGTTGAAGGTGGTGTTCTGACCACCCGTGGCCGTGTTCGTGTACACACGTACGTAGTAGGTGTTCCCCGCCGTGAGGCCCGAAGCGAATGCCGTCGGAGCCGTACCGGTACTGGAGCATACGACGCTCGTCAAGCTGCCGCAGCTACCGCTCAGCACTTGGAAGTTCATGCTGGTGCTGCTGCCGGCCACGCTGTTCAAGCTCACCGTATGCGCAGGCCCGGTGGCCATGAAGCTGAACCACACATCATCATCCTCGGTGCCAGCGCAGGTCGTCGCATCAGCCGAAGCCGTCGCACCGATCACGGTACCGAAGGTGTTGGCCGTGCAGGTCTGACCCGCGTTCACCGTCAGCGCGATGGCGCCCGAGCACTCATCGTTGGCGGGCGGTCCGATCGGCGGCGTGGTCACGCAGATGTTGAACGTCGTGTTCTGGAAGCCCGTCGCCGTATTGGTGTACACCCGGACGAGGTAGGTCTGGCCTACGGATAGGCCGGATACCGTGGTGCTCGGGGAGGAACCCGTTGCGCCGCAAGCGATGCTGGTCAGTACACCACATCCATCGCTGAACACTTGGAAGTTCATGCTGGTGGTGCTGCCGGCCACGCCGTTCAGGCTCACGATATGCTCGGACTGGGTGGCCACGAAGGTGTACCACACATCGTCATCAGGTGTTCCAAAACATGTTCCAACTGCCACACCCGAATCCGTCGCGCTCTCAACCGTGCCAGCGGTCTGTGCCGTGCAGGTCAGGCCCGTGTTCACCGTCAAGGCCACTGCACCAGCGCAATCGTCGTTGGCGGGTGGCGGAGGCGGCGTGCCCACACAGATGTCGAAGCTCACGTTCCTGGCAGTGCTCGACCACGAGTACACGCGCACGTAGTACGTCTGACCCGGGATCAGGGTGCCGTTCATGTTCAGGGTCTCGGGGTCGCTTTCAGCCACCTCGATCATGCCACCGTCATCGCAGGGACCGAGGAATACGGCCATGCCCATGTCGGTGCTGCTCGTTCCACCGCTCAACCACACCAGGTTGGTCAAGGAGATCCGGTGGGTGCTGTTGGTGGCCACGAAGCTGAACCACACGTCGTCGTTCGGCGTGCCGGTCGCATCATCCGGCTGGGGCGACTGCGTGGCTCCAAGCGTCGTACCGCTCGTTACCACACCGCAGGCGTAGTCCGCGTTCACCGTCAGCGCGATCGCACCGCCGCAGTCGTCGTTGGCAGGCGGTACCGCACCGGTGGAGAAGCTATACGGGCCGAACCAAGTGCTGAAGCCATCCACGTCGCAGTCCGCACGCACGTATACATCGTAGTCCGTGCTGGGGCTCAACACACTGGTGAGGGAATGCGCCGGAGTGCCCGATACCGAGACCGGGGTTCCAGAGCCGAGCGCGAAGCCATCAAGGCCGTACTCGAGTTCCCACTCGGTTTCCGCACAACCGATGTTCCAGGTCAGGTCGGCACTGTCATAACCGACGTTGGAAGCCGCCAGCCCGGAGGGCGTCGGGCAGGCCACCGCCGCACTGATGGTCACGAGGTAGTCCTCGACCTCACCGTAGGAGCCATCCTCACAAGGCAGGATGGTGCTGCCGTCGATGGAGAACCGTGCGCGCACGCGCATGCGGTGCGTACCCAGCGGGGGGTTGCACGCTACCACGATCGGGAAGGTCAGGGACGCACCCGCACTGATCGTTCCATTGGTAAAGCCAACGCGCTCAGCAGGATGATCGAAGACACCGTTGTCATCGTAGTCGATCCACACCGCGATACCCTCGCTCCATGGGCCCACCGTGATCGTGCAGTTGTAGCTGTTGCCTGCCTGCAGGGTCGTGGTGAGTGCCGGGTTGCCGGTGTAATCGTTGTAACCCGTGATGCCGCTTGGGCAGGTGACACCCGTGTTGTTGTCCAGGGTGTTCAACTGTACGCGGGCGATCACGTCGTCGTCCGTGCAGCCTTGGGTCATGTTCGGCACGCATGGACAGTTCGCCGGGTTGGTCTCGATACCCACCGTGATCGGATCACTGGTGTCGCTGTCAGGACCGGTCGCGCAGGTCACCGTGCAACGGAACATCGTCGAAGCCGTGATGCTGGCGCTGAGCGTCTCGGTGTTGCCGCCGATCGGATCCCAGTTCATGCCACCATCCGTGGACGATTCCCAAGCATAGCTCACACCGGTACCCGAGGTCGCGTTCTCCAAGGAGAGCGTGAACGGCACACCTGAGCAGGCAAGCGCCGGGCCCTCGGTGGCACCCGGATCGGGCACGCCCGTGCAAGGCACCACCGGCTCGCTGATGCTGAACGTACCCGGGCAGGGGCTGTTCGGCGTTGGCCAGGTGTCGAACCAGATGTAGTAGAGCTCACCCATCACCATCGGTACGGTGATGGAGTTCGTCGTTACGTCGAATCCAACGGAGTTGGACCCGACGCAGACACCGCCGTTGGTCGGACAAGCACCCGAGTAAACGAAGATGCCGGTGTAGTCCACGCCGCTGTAGCTGATCGTGTAATCACCGGTCGCGATGGCCGTGTAGCTATAGAGTCCTTCCTGGCCACCCTTGTAGTTGTTGCTTGCGCCACCGCAGGCGGCCACAGGCACGGTCGTGGCGTTCAACAGGCCGGGGAGCGCCTCACTGGTGCAGACCATGGCCTGGTCCGTCACCGGAACGCTCGGGATGTTGATGGCGCCATCGCACTCATAACCGGCAACGCCCGGGCTGCTCACACAGATGGTGAAGTTGCCCGCACCTGCCTCCGTGGTGAACACGCGTGCATAGTACACACCCGGCGTGAGGCCGTTCATGTTCAGGTAGGTGAACTGGGTGAGGTCCGTGGTGCAGTAGCCCTGCGGCACACCGCAGCTGTTGTAGAGCTCAAGACCCACCACCGAGGCTGTTCCATCGGTGATGTTCAGGCGCGGCGTGGCCCATCCGGTGATGTCCACCGCATACCACACGTCCTGTACGGGACCCGCACCGCAAGGCTCTCCACCGCTCTGGTCAGCACCGCGGGTGGTGCCGGTCACGGCATTGGCCGGGCAGTTGGCCAGGGTGTTCACGGTCAACACCGTTGCATTCGCACAGGCGTCGTTCGGAGGCGGGCAGGCATTGTAACCCACCGTGTAGGTACCAGGCACCACCACATCGCACTGGCTTTGTCCGCCGTGCAACAACTCCAGGCTGAGCTCGGTACCGAGGGCATAGGTTCCCACCGGGTACCAGTCCAGGAAGTCGTCGGTGTCCAATCCCGTGACCGGTGTCTGGCCAACGTTATCGACGTAAAGCCGGTAACCGACCGTGGCCGGTGGCAGGTTCGTGTTCGCATCGATGCCGAAGTCCTCCACATACATGTAGGCGTCGAAGGTGCCGTTCGCACAGTTCACGTTCGGGAAGCCGAGCACGTTCTCATCAACGGCCAGGTAGCCAACAGGCTCCACGCAACCGCCGCAACGCACCTGGAACACCCAGCTGGTCTGATCACCACTGGTCGCACAATCATTGCTACCGTCCGTGGTGATGCTCAACGACAGGACCGATCCCGTGGTGGTAACGGTGCCGTAGGAACTCATCGTACCCGTCATGATCGGCGTGGCCGCAGCGGTACTGTTCGGAGCACCTTCCCAAAGACGCAGTTCATCGTTGCCGTCCATCGTCCCGCTCAGGAACTTGATCGCCACCGTACCTCCCGGCTCGGTGTTCACGAAGGTCCAGGTACGGGTATCACCCGTATCGTAGCAGTGTGTCTGCTGAATGGGTGTCGTAGCGCCGCAATCGAGTTCGATGTCGCAGGAGGAATGATGCTCACCCAGATCGAGGGAGCAACCTTCATCGGTCACAAGGGTGGCGGTGATGGTCTGGTACACGGCCACGCTGGGCAGATCGGTGAACGGATCAGCGTAGGCGACCGGGGCCTGGGGCACACCGTCCACGCTGTATTCGATCGTCGCACTGCTGCCCGAACCCAAGCTGCTGGCGGTCACGCGCAGTGCGTAGGTCTGGGTCATACAGTCGTCCTGTGGCTCAGCGACAGCCACCGGTGGAGCGCAGATAGAAAGCGAGTAATCCTCGTAAGCGATGTAGCTCTCGACCACGCATGGGTTGGTCGGGATATCGAAATCACCACTGCCGATCCGCATCCGATAGGTTCCAGGAGCTTGCGCACCCGGGATCGTGATGGATGCGTTCAGGATCTCCGGGACATTATCCGCAGCAGTGGTTCCCGTGTACATCGACTCGCCTGCTTCGAAGGTCAGGTCGTTATCCCAATCCACCCAGATCTGGACCCCGTATACATAGCCCGTCTCGAAGGTGAGTTCCACGGGAACCACCTCACCGGGTACCACACTGCCCACGAAGGAGGAATAATCCGCGTAACCACCCGGTTCATTATCCGGTCCAGTATAGTTATCCACATCGCTGAAGATAACACGGGTCAACCCTCCTGGGTCAAGGGAACCACCACCTACACCTGGTGTGCAATAACCTGTGAACACCGTCGCCGGTCCGACCCAAGTGCTCAAACCATCACCATCACAATCACTCCGCACATACACGTAGTAGGTCGTGTTGGGCAGAATACCGGTGGATGTGCTGAAGCTCGTACCCGGCTCGGTGCCACTTGCCACCGCACCCGGATCACCGGGAGCTTGGTCCGTGCGCACTTCCCAAATATATCCGTTCGTGGCGTTCGGCTCCGCGGTCCACGAAGCGGTGAGCGACGTGGTGCCAGTAGCAGAGGCTGTGAAGCCCGTCACAGGCAGGCAAGCAGGTGGTGAGACCACACTGAAGGTGTAGTCCTCTGCTTCGCCAAGACCGTCATTGTTGCATGGTGCCGGAGTTCCAGTCCAATTGCAACGGATCCGCATTCGGTAGTCGCCATTGGGAGTTGCACCGGGTACCGATATGGTTCCGGTCTGGGAGGACAGAAAGGTGGTGTTCTGGAAAAAGACCTGCTCGTTCGCGTCGTTGAAATCCAGGTCATTGTTCCAATCGACCCAAATCCCAGTGTAGAATGTCCCCCCCGTATAGTCGGCAGAGAAGTTGACCGAACTACCCGCTTCAGCTGAAACAGACTGTGCGGTGAAGTCACCATATCCACTCGCCGAGTATCCCGAAGCAAGGTTCGAGATGTTCGTGTATCCGCCGGTGGTGGAGAAGTTGTTCACATAGCGGCCACTGTTGCTTCCTGATGTGAGGCAGTACCCGGTGTACACCAGAGCCGGTCCGACCCAGGTGCTCACCCCATCCCCGTCACAGTCACTTTGGACGTAAACGGAGTAGGATGTGTTGGGAGTAAGGCCAGATACACTGATGCTGGTGCCGGACTCATTGCCGCTGAAATCCGGAGAGGGGTCTCCCGGGTTCCCGCTTGACCGCACCTCCCAATTGTATCCGCCTACCGCAGTTGCTTCGGAGTTCCATTGAGCGGAAAGCGATGTGGTGCTGGTCACCGTTGCCGAAAAACCAAGCGGCGAAACGCAGGCCGGTGTGGGATTCACGGACAGGTTGTCGATGACGAAATCGTAGTCAGGTGAATCGTCGACCGGACCGTCGCTTGAGTAGATCGCAAGGATGACGGTCTGTCCCGCATAGGCGCTCAACGGTACCGACACATCGGTCAAGTTATTCGTGATCCCCAGCAGGTTCCCGCTGTTGATGGTGAGCAGGTCCGTGTAGGAGACACCACAGTTCGTGGAGATGCGGACGACCACCCGGTCATCGACCGTGGCTGCCATGCCACCAGCTGCATCGGCTGATGCGGAAGCGTTATCCGTGATCGCGGCCCGGAAGGTCAATCGATCATTGGAACCCAGGGTCACCTTGGGCATCACGATCCATTCATTCCGGGCGGTACCGAACAGGTTAAGCCGGGCAGCGGTGCTCCCAAAGGCGGTCGTCTGGGCCGTAGCAGTACTTGTCCATGCCGAGGTTGTACCTGCAGGCACCGTGGCGCCCACCCCTTCCGAGAATCCGGGGTCGGAGGTGACCAGATTACTCCCGGTGAACGTGTTGAACGTGGCGGTCTGTGGAACCGTGTACAGGGTCGAGTTCGCGATCGAACTGTTCGCCGTGTTGTTCCCAGCAATGGCATCACCGGTCATGGTGACCGTGGTGGCGAAGTTGTAGGTACCCGCCACGCTCATATCAAGGGATGGGGTCAGTGGCACCTGCACGGTGGCCCCGACCGCCAGTGTACCCGAGTTCACGGAACCCGTCAAGGTACCGGAACCCGCGCCCGTTACCGCCACCGATACGGAGATCGGGTTGGTGGTCAAGTCGATGGCCTGGGTCCCGCTGTTCGACACGCGCGCCTGCAGGCTCTCGCTCGAACCGGGGCAAGCCGCGGTCACCTGCGTAACAGGCCCTGCGGCCGCATCGGTGATCACGGGCGGGGTCCAGGTATAGGTCTGACCGACGGCCGGGAAGGCCGTGGTCGAAAAGGTCATGGACGAGCTCGATGAGCTTCCGGCCGTGGTCGCGGCCCAGTTGGCCGTGGTCGTTCGGTTGTTGAAGTCAGTGGTCGCCGAGGAACCGCGCAGGCCGACCTGGCCGGTACGCGTCACGGACCGGACGGAAGAACCGTACACGAACTGCACCACGTTGGTCCCCTCGTACAAGCGGATCTGCATGTTCATGCTCTCCGACGTCCCGTTCCATTGCGGCTGGAAGGAGGGCCATTCCACTACAAGGACCTGGTTCGGAGCAGACCCCTGAAGTTGGTAGAACACCCCACCGACAGACAAACCATCCCTCGCGAAGGCGGCGACAGAGTTCGTTTGAGGAGAGGAAATGGGCGAGGATGTACTTGCTGCGGCAACACCCAAACGCAAGTGCCCATTGGCATTCACTCCGAATTGCGTGAAGCTCGCTCCATTGAACACGAATGTGAAGCCGATATTGGCTAGTGCCGAAACATCATCATCGGCTCCCGGGGGCAGGATCTGTGTCCCCCCGGAGATGGCCGTGTATGTCCCAGCCGTCTGGGCGAACGTGTACAGGTTCACGAGCTGTGCCTGCACGGTGGTCCCGAACAACGCCAGCGCGATGGGTAAGGCCAAGAGCCTGCTCCACCAACGCGTTCGCGTGGTTCGAGAGATGCTAGTGTTACAACTACTCATTTTCTCTGGTTTTGGTAAGAAAGGGAAAGGGACTCGATGGTCGTTGCGCACCATCCAACGCAGGGTAAGGCAATGGGCCTGACAGTATCAATAGCGCCTCGGGAAACAGATCCATCAGGCGTGGTCGGTCTTGCGACGGTACTTTCTGTTGCTGTGGTGTCGGTCTCAGGGTATGGTGATCGGTATTCGGAGCGCCCTAATGTAAACGGATCAATTGATCAAGACCAAGAAGAAAATTCTTTTCAACAGCAGGCAACCCATACACAGCCCTGTCGACCGCCGGAGGGAAGATGGTGATCAAAGATCTTTCAAGAGAACCTCAACACCCTTCCATGCG
>JAKQEI010000052.1 GCA_029573495.1 Bacteroidota bacterium
CAGGCCGATGAGATCCGTAACCGGACCCTGATCGCGCGCGGTGAGAGCATGTTCGAGAAGCCCTCCTTCCGCACTTCGGCCGAGAGCAGGCGTTGCCTGGTGTTCGTGGAAGGCTTCTACGAGCATCACCACTTCGGCAAGCGCACCTATCCCTACTTCATCCACCTGAAGGACCGACCCTGCTTCGCGCTCGCGGGATTGTGGGAGGACTGGACCGACAAGGCCACCGGTGAACGACGCCGGACGTTCAGCATCGTGACCTCCGCGCCGAACGACCTGCTGCGGCGCATCCACAACAATCCGAGGATCGATGGCGCACGGATGCCCTTGATCCTGGCCGAAGCCGATGAGGAGCTGTGGCTGGCGCCGGTGAACCATGCAACCGACGTGGATGCGCTGATGCGTCTGGTGCGGCCCTACCCGGCCGAAGCGATGGTGGCCCACCCAGTGGCACCGCTGCTGGGCAAGGCGGGTTCAGGGAACACCGAACGGGCGAGCGAACCGTACGAGTATCCGGAGCTGCTCCTTGCCGATCCGCTGGCCTGAGGGCCTCCTACGGATGCAGTTCCAAAGGGAAGGTGCGCACGTGTTGATCGATGCTGGTGGCATCCAGTTCGCGCTTCATCAGGACCACATCGCTCACACGCTGCTGCACCGTGCCTCCCTGATTACCCAGGAGCGCCCACGCCGTGTTGAACTGGTCCGCCTTCAGCCCGGAGGCGATCACCAGGCGCGGATGCTCCTCCACCGCGACACCGAGCTTCTTGATCCGCCGGTTGGTGCGCACATGGTCCACCAGGCGTTGCCGAAGGGCCGCGATGGTCCCCTTCTCCACCACATCGATATGGATGCTCCGGCGATCCTCGGAGTGACCGATCCCGGAGAGGTTCAATCCGAAGGGGGGGAAACCCTGGGATCCACGTGCGATGGCGTCGGCCAGCGGTCCTTCGTACTCCGGCGGCAACTCGCTGTTGAGGAGCACGATGCCCGGCATCTGATAGGCCTCATTGAAGGTGCCGATGCGCTCCCGCAGGGCCTGCCGCCATTCCAGGATGCGCGCCGCGAGGTGACTGGCCGGGTCGATCACCAACCGGTACTGGCAGGTGTAGACCAGCGTGTCGAACAACGACAATGCGTCCACGGTGGCCTTGCGCGCCATGGCACAAAGGAACTCCATCCGCCCCCCCGTGTCCACCTGCGCGTCAACGTGTTTCCACGATCGGCCGGTCAACTTCAGCCGTTCGGACCATCACCCGATCGGGGGATGGCAGGGACACGGACCGAAGCAGACCTTTGTGGACCGCGGATGAATGACCTCACCACCGAACTGCAACTGGACGAACTGCCCCTGCGACACTGGGCTGTGATCCACGCCATGCGACCGGCGGTGGTCCCAGCGGACCGGGAGCTGCTCCTGCGATTGACCGAGCTGGGCTTCCTTCCCGGGGAGCGGGTGCGCATCACGGCGGAGGGTCCGGGTGGGCGCGAGCCGCTCGCTGTTCGGGTGGGACACACGACCTTCGCGCTCCGTCGTCGCGAGGCCTCCTTCATCCTCGTGCGACCGCATGCCTGACATGGTGGTCGACATCACGCTCCCCTCGCACATCGCCTTGCTCGGCAACCCGAACTGCGGCAAGACGGCGCTCTTCAACCTGTTGACCGGCAGCCGGCAGAAGGTGGCGAACTACGCGGGCGTCACCGTGGAGCGCAAGGAAGGGACCCTGCATACGGCCAGCGGCCGACGCGTGCGCGTGCTGGACCTGCCCGGCGCGTACAGCCTCAACGCCATCAGCAACGACGAAGCCGTGACCCGCGACGTGGTGACAGGACGCAGCACCGAGCTGTTGCCGGACCTGCTCGTGTGCGTGGTGGACGCCACCAACCTGCGGCTGCACCTCCGGCTGGTGCTCGAGGCGCGCCGTCTGGGCATTCCCCTGCTGGTGGCCTTGAACAAGTCCGATCGTGCCGAGAAGTTCGGCATCCGGATCGACATGGAACGGCTGGGGAGCGAGCTCGGTGTGCCCGTCGTGCGCACGGTGGGCGTGAGCGTGAGCGGTGCCCGCGAGCTGCTCGCACGTCTGGATGTACCGGTATCCGCGGCCGCGCATTGCGTCTGGCACGCACCGGACATCGATGCCGTGACGCACACCCAACAGGAGGTGCATCGGATCTACGAGGCGGTGGTGACCGAACCGGCCGTGGAAAGCGACCCGAGCGATCACATCGACCGGGTGCTCATGCATCCGTGGTGGGGGCTGCTCATCCTTACCGCGGTGCTCTTCGTCATCTTCATCGCGGTGTTCTCGGTCGGCGACATGCTCGCCGGTGGGATCGAGACCGGCTTCGGCTGGCTCGCCACCCAGGTGACCGCGCACATGGACGAGGGCCTGCTGCGGGGACTCCTGGTGGAAGGCGTGATCGGCGGGGTGGGCGGCGTGCTCGTCTTCCTGCCTCAGATCCTCATTCTCTTCTTCTTCATCCTGGCCCTGGAGTCCAGTGGCTATCTACCGCGTGCCGCCTTCCTGTTGGACCGCCCGATGAGCAAGGCGGGACTCTCCGGGCGATCCTTCATCCCCCTGCTCTCCAGCTTCGCATGCGCCATCCCCGGCATCATGGCCACGCGGAGCATCACGGACCGCCATGCGCGGCTCACCACCATCCTCATCGCCCCGTTGATGGCGTGTTCGGCGCGGATCCCGGTGTACACCCTGCTGGTGGCTGCGCTCTTCCCCGGGGAACCGTTCACCGCCACCCTGATCATGGTGGGGCTCTACGCCCTCGGCGTGGCAAGCGCCATGGCCGTGGCCTGGGTGATCCAGCGTCGGCGACGCACCACCACGCCCCTGCTGATGGAACTGCCGAGCTACGAATGGCCGGACGCACGCAGCCTGCTCATCGGCCTGTGGGAGCGCGCCATGATCTTCCTGCGTCGGGTGGGTACCATCATCCTCGCGCTCACCATCATCATGTGGGCGCTCTACTCCATCCCTTCACCCCGCGCGAACGCGGAAGGCAGCGCGATGGAACGCAGCATCGCCGGCGAGATCGGCCGCGGACTGGAGTTCGTCTTCCGCCCCATCGGATTCAATGAGCATATCGCCATCGCACTGGTACCCGGCATGGCCGCACGTGAAGTGGTGGTGAGCTCCCTGGGGCTCGTCTATGCCATGGAAGGTGATGCCGATGAAGTGGGTGCCCAGCTGGAAGAACGGATCAGCACGGAATGGACGCTGGCCACCAAGCTATCCCTGCTGTTGTGGATGGTGTTCGCGCCGCAATGCATCAGCACCTTCGTGGCCGTGAAGCGGGAGACGGGTTCCTGGAAGTACATGTGGCTGATGGGCGGATACCTCTTCGCACTGGCGTACCTTGCCAGTCTGTTCACCTACCAGCTGACCAACGCCCTCACCACCTGATGCAGACGTTGCTCACCATCCTCATCGTGCTCGGTGCCCTGATCCATGTGGCGAGGCAAGCTGTCATGGCACTGACCACCAAGCCCTCGCCCGATGCTGGTGGACCTCTACCGGCTTCAACGGGCGGCTGTGGCGGTTGCTCCAGCTGCCGGGCGTGTCCGCGGTCCCTCGGGTGAACCACCTCACCAACAACTACACCATCATGAACGGACAAGCGGCGATCGGTCACCGTGCGCTGGCGTGGGTATCCTGGGTCGTGGGATCACTGGTCCTCGCCTTTCTCCTGTACATGCTCGCAGGCCACCTGACCGGGGATGCGAACGGCACCGAGGGCATGCGGTTCACCTCCACCCTGGACCTCATCGGCTTCCTCCTCTTCCCGGTCAGTACCATGATCGGTCTGTTGGTGGCATACCGCTCACCGCTGGTCGGTGGCCTCATCGCCGTGGCGAGTATCGTGATCCTGCTGGTATTGCGACCGGACCTTCTGGTGCCTGAGTTCCTGTGGTTGCTGGTGCCCGGGCTGCTTTTCCTGTTACGTGGCCTGCTCCGGCCGCGATAGGTGGGACGACCGAAGCCTGGTCTGGAAAGAGAGAGAGCCGTCCTGTTCGGACGGCCCTCTCCATTAGACAGCTACCTGATGATCAGTTGCACCCCATGGTGCCGAAGCCGGGCACCACGCTGAAATCCGGATCATCATCGCCATCCTCATCGAAGAAGCCAACTCCCTCGATCGCATAGTAGTTGCCGTTGAAGCCGATCGACCCGCCGTTCACCGTGAGGTCCCCGTCGCGCGAGATGTAGACCCCGCCGTCGTTCTGGAAGCTCACCACGAAGGAGAAGCCGAAGCCATCCAGTTCGTCCACGTCCTGGTCAAGGTCCTCCAGCCAGTTCAACACCTCGTAATCGGTGTTCTCCAGTTGGTCGGCGTAGACCAGGTAGTAGGCGAAGCCATGGAAGTAGTCGAAGATGTCATCCTCGTTCTCATCGAAGTCGCCATTGATGAGCGCCTCGAAATCACCGGCGATGCCGATGACCCCGGCCACCTCGCTGATGCCGCTGTCGAACAGCTCCATCCCGAAGGCCTCCTCATCGATGCTGAAGCACACGGCGTACTGGATGTCCAGAGAAGCGCTGCCCGCCACCACCGTACCACCGCCGCCACCAAGGCCGGCGCCTGGTTCAGTGATCACCATCAGCCCCTGGCTTTCCGACCAGGTCCACTCGCCACCATTGCTGCTGGCGAAGTTGATGCCATCGGATGGGGGATCCACGAAGTTGAAGTCGCGGCTGCCATCAGCGCCCTGGCGGAACACGATCACCCTGTCCATCCGCCGGTTGTACACGCCGATCGCCGGCAGTTGCTGGGCGGCCTCCAACAGGCGTTGCTGTTTGGCCGGATCGGTGATACGCTCCTGCCGGGCCGATGGGGGAACGTTCCCGCTCTCCTTGCTGCAGCCGGCCAGCAGGCCCACGCTCAGCATGAGCACACCACCCAGCTTCAGCAGCGATGCGTTCCTGATGTACTTGGTCCTTTTCATGCCCGTAAGGTATTGCATGAACGACCCTTAGAACACCCAGCCCAGACGGATCTGACCGATGACGTTCGGACCGACCTGAAGGCTGGACTCCGTGCCCGCCTTCGAATCCGTGTCGGTGCTCACCAGGCCATTGCCGTCCTGGTTGAGGGTCTGCGAGGTCACTTTCTTGGTCAGGTCCTTGTTCATGGCCACGCCGAAGCCGACCTCCGTACCCATGTAGAGGTGCTGTGCGATGTAGTAGTCCACACCGGCCACGGCGTTCAGGCCGAGGTTCAGGGTACCACCCTTCTCGACGTCCTCGCCCACGAGGCTCTCCGTGTACTGGGTCTCGCTCTTGCTGGTGGTGGCCATGTACCCGATGTTCAACACACCGCCGATGTAAGGCGATAGGCGCTCCGTGCCAGCGAAGTGCTTCTCGATGCCGGGCTGGAGGTTGATGGAGAAGGAACCCTCCGTATCCTTCAACTCCTTGTCCGTGGCACCGTTCTGGTTGTTCTCGTCCTGTGTGATGGTGGTCGTGTTGCTGAATCCGAGGAATACGCCCATGCGGAAGGCGCTGGTCTCGGTACCGAACGAACGGTACTTGATACCCGCGATGCTCACCGGGCTGCCGCCCAGGGGGGCGAAGTTCACTTCAAGGGTACGCTCACCGGCCGCAGGCTTGTACTGGGCGCTCGTCGTGCCGATGGTAAGGGCCGCGATGGCCGCAACAAGAACTACTCGTTTCATGGGAATTGGATTGGTGTCCGCAAATCTCGGGCACTCCACGGATCCGAACATGATACCCGTCACCGATTATCGCCGGTCCATTGTGAAGAAGTCCTTCGCGATTACGGTGAATGCCGTATTGACCCGACCGATCCGACAAGAAGGGCATCCAGCGTCGTTACTCATGGGTACGCCGCTGACGCATGGTCGATCCCCGGTGACCTCGTGGAGATCCCGTGACATTCCCGTGAAGATGACGCCCCTTGATGGTGGTAATCTTGCAGCCTATGCCGAGGCTCCTCTCCCGCAAGGCGCTCCTCCTTGTCGTTCTATTCCCTGCGATCCGCCTGGCCGGTCAATCGGTGATCATCCACGAGGTGTCCAACGGTCCGGCAGGCAGCCAGGAATATGTGGAACTGCTCGTGGTGCCGACCACACCAATGGAGCCCTGCACCCCGGTAAGCTGTCTTGACCTCCGTGGTTGGATCCTGGACGATAACAACGGCTACCATGGTCCCAACGGTGTTGCACAGGGCGCGGTCCGCTTCGCCGACCATCCCCTCTGGAGCTGCGTGCCTGTCGGCACCCTCATCACCGTGTACAACGCCGAGGACATCAACCCCACCCTGCCACCGATGGATGTGGACCTGGCGGACGGCAACTGCAGCTTGGTGATACCCAGCTCGGACGTGCTCCATCTGGAGTATTCCGACTTCACACCAGCGGCGGTGCTCTGTGATGACCCTGGAGGCTGGGGGCTCGACCCCACCCCCACCTGGCAGAGCAACCTGGCACTGGCCAACACCGGCGATTGTATGCGGATCTCCGACGCCTCGGGTTGCCTGGTATTCTCGTTCTGTTATGGCAATGCGAACACGAACGCCACGGTCCATTTCCCCGGCAATGGAGGCGACCAGGTCTGGTCCTTCGTCGATGGTGATCCCACCAATGCCGCGGATTGGGTGCAGGGGTGCGCGGGTGATCTCGCCGCGTGCGGTGGGGATGACCAGACGCCCGGTTCGGCGAATAGCGCCGCCAACGCGGCCTGGCTCGCGACCTTCAACAACGGTTGTGCGCCGGTGGTCCCCGAGGATCCGATGGTGGTGACCGCCGATGGCTCATCCGCATGTGACTGCATGGGTACGGCCAGCGCAGAAGCATCCGGCTCCTCCGGACCGTATGCCTTCACCTGGTACAACGCGGACTGGAGCTTGACCGGCCAGGCCAGCGCAGCGGCGACCGACCTCTGTGCGGGCACCTATCACGTGATCGCCATTTCCGCGACCGGCTGCCGGGATACGGCCACTGTGGTGTTGGATGGCGGAGCCGCACCGGATGCAGGGACCGATGCGACGATCGACCTGTGCAGCGATGCCGCTGCCGTGGACCTCTTCGCCCAGCTCGGTGGCACACCCGACGCCGGTGGTCAGTGGACCCCGGCGCTTCCTGGTGGCAGCCTCTTCGATCCCACCACGGATCCCGCAGGCATCTATACCTATTCCCTGGCCCCGGTCCCTGGATGTCCGCCCGCCTCGGCCTCGGTGACCGTGAGTATCGGCGTGATCCCGGTGGTGATCGTGAGCACGACGGATGAAAGCTGTGCCGGGGCGGACGATGGCAGCATCACCCTCGACATGGATCCCCCGGATGGGTATTCGGTGACGTGGAGCGATGGTCTCCCCGACGGTGTTGCACAGACCGGGCTTTCGGCCGGGACCTGGGACGTACGCGTGAGCAGCACCGTCAGCTGCTTCGTGGACCTTACGGTCTCCATCACCAGCCCCACGGCGATCGAAGCGGAAGTGACCACGGAACCCGCTCAATGCGGCAACGCCGATGGGAGTGCCTGCGTGGAGGTGAGCGGTGGTTCGGCTCCCTACGCCATCGCATGGGATGATGCCTTAGCGCAGAACGGCACCTGTGCCAACGATCTTGGAAGCGGCACCTATGTGGCGACGATCACGGATACGAACGGATGTACGATCACGACCGAAGCCAGCGTTGGAAGCGCCAGTTCGGACTTCACCGTGAGCAGCGCGGTAACGAACGTGAGTTGTGCCGGTGAAGCGGACGGTGCGATCGACCTGACCATCGAACCGCCCGGGAACTACGCCGTGGCATGGGAAGGCCCGGACGGATACGGGGCGAACGGTGCTTCGATCAATGACCTGCTCGCCGGTGGTTATGCCTACGTGGTCACGGATCCGCTGGGCTGTAGCGCGAACGGCAATGAAACGGTGACCGCTCCACTGGCGTTGGAAATCGAGCTCACCACCGAAGCGCCCACCTGCGCCGGCGCCTGCGATGGCAGTGTCCTACCGAGCGTTTCGGGTGGTGTCCAACCATGGAGCTATATGGTTGATGCGGATGCCTTCAACCTGCCGATCGATGCCGTCTGCGGTGGCGATCATACGCTCACGGTGGAGGACGCGCAGGGCTGCACCCTCACCGTACCGTTCACGATGGAAGAAGGTCCCGCAGGGATCCCGCCCTCGATCATCGGACCTGAAGCTCTTTGCTCCGGTGATGACCCCGTTGCCCTCGAAGCGGAACCGGCCGGCGGGATCTGGAACGGGGACGGCATGGATGACGATGGCTACTTCGACCCGGCGAATGCCGGCATTGGATCGCACCTCATCAGCTATACCCTGCCCTGTGCATCCCCTGCCGAGCTCGTGGTAGCCGTGGTCCCCATGCCGCAGGCGCGGTTCGATCTGCCTACGGATGGTGACCTGGTCGTGAACACGAGCACTTCCGCCACCTTGTTCCAATGGTACGTGGCGGGAGAAGCCGTTGAAGGCGATCCGGACCTGTTGCTTCCCCCCGCCCCCAACAATGGGGAGGATGAAGCGGTCACGATCTGCCTGGCCGTCCGCAACGACCTGGGCTGTGCCGACAGCACCTGTTCGGTGTATGCCTATCCCACTGAAGTGGCCGTGCATGTGCCGAACGCGTTCACTCCGAACGACGATCTGTTCAACGACCGTTTCCTGGTGCAATGGCTGGGCCCCACGCCATCCGCCTACAACCTGCTCATCTTCGACCGTTGGGGCCGCACCGTGTTCACCGCGAGTGACAAGGACCTCGGCTGGGATGGCACCAGTGGCGGCACCACATTGCCCATCGGTGTGTACCCCTGGCGGTTGCAGGCCACGGTGAACAAGGAGCCGATCCTGCTGAACGGGCACGTGACGCTGGTGCGCTGAACACCTCGCCGCCTAATCGCGCAGGACAGGAAGTCGCATCGTCACACCGCTGTTGGTGCGTGCTTCCACGATGTAGGTACCACACACCGCAGGAAGACGTACTTCATCGCCCTCACTGATGCGTTGCATGCGCTCCACCTCCCGACCGCTCATGTCCGTGATGCGCACGTCTAGTGCGCCAGCCGTTCCGTCGGCGCGGATGCACACCGATCCAGGGCTCGGGTTCGGCCACACCTTCATGGAGACCGGTCCCTCCTCCCCTACACCAACGTCCGCGCTCGTGAGGCGCACGATACTGCCCACCGCATGGCCATCATACTCATCGAACTGACCGCCAGCCAGCACCCTTCCATCCGGCAGCACCTCCAGGTCCACCACCACCTGCAGGCCGCCGAAGAAGCCGCTTCCCGTATCGAAGGTGGGATCGTCTCCACCCGTGCTGGTCACCCGATCAACACCTTGCGCGCCGCAGAAAAGGATGTGACCATCCGACTGAACGATCACATCAAGCACGCCATATTGCGCCGTTGCAATGGCATCGAAGCCCAGGTCCCGCGAACCATCCGTGTTCAAACGCACCAACCCGTTCGCCGCAGCACCTGCCCATGTGAAGAGGTCGCCGCCGCAAAGCACCCTGCCATCCGGTGCGATCGCCACTGCCCGGATGGATGCACCGGAGCCCCCTCCAGCTCCTGGATCGAAGTCGGTGTCCACGGAACCATCGGCGTTCAGTTGCACCACCTTATTGCGCGTGAGCCCATTGAAGCTGGTGAAATAACCACCAAGAACAAGGCGACCGTCGGACTGCAACGCTATGGCGTTCACCTCCGCTTCAGCACCGGTTCCGGTGTTGAAGCTTGGATCAATGCTGCCATCCGACATCAATCGTACGATCCCGCCGACGTTCACCCCATTGAATTGATCGAAGTGTCCGGCAACAAGGATCCGACCGTCGGGTTGGACCACCAGATCATCCACCCAGTCGTTCGCTGCCGTGCCGATGGCAAAGGTGCCGTCAACCGTACCATTCGGCATAAGACGCACCAATCGGCGCGACTGGACACCATCGAAATTGAAGAAGGTACCGCCAACCAGGATGCGACCATCCGCTTGCACCGCGATGCGATGGACGCGACCATCAGGACCCTCCCCGGGATCGAAGCTCGTGTCCAAGGCTCCATCCGGACCCAGACGGACCACCGCTGGAACTTGTGTTCCGTTGTACAACGAGAGCTCATCACCCCCGATCAGTAGCTTTCCATCGGCCTGACGCACAATGGTATAGACATCACCCGCGAAGCCGGTGCCCTGCGCGAAGCTGGGATCGAAGGTGCCATCGACCTGAGCATGGATCCGCAGGTGTACGAGTGAGAAGGTGACAGCCAGGACCGGGAACAGGGTGAAGGATCGCATCATGCGTGATGACTTTCCAGTACATCGGGATCCCCGGTCGATCGTGAACGATCAAGGAGTTTCGCGCACAAGGTGCTCCCTCTCCAATAGGTCCAATGCACGCTGCTGACGCCGCACGTTGATCCCTTGCACCACCACCGCGCTAAGCAGGACCAGACCGCCAAAGACCAGGAAGGTCCCCGGCCATTCCGTCCCATTCCGCGCAGGCCCGATCAGCGCCGCACCCGCACCACGTCCCATGTTACCGATGGCCATGAAGAGCGTGAACTGCGTGGCCGCCACCCGACGCCAGCACAGCGCCATGCTCGTGGCCAGGTAAGCCACCATGAGAAAGACGATGAGCACCTGCGACACGCCGATCAAAGCGGTACCGAACCCTTTGCTCATCCATTGCGCGTGCGATAAGGCCACACCCAGGCTCAGCAACAGAAGCAGGCCGAGGTAAACGTTCATCAAGCGCACATGACCCAGGCGGTCGACCAGCCAGCCGCCAACAGCCATAGCGGCCAGCGCAGATACCGTGTGCGCCGTGGCCAGGGTGTTCGCATATGCTTCGTTGCTCCAGTCCAACCGCTGGATGGTGAAGACCGGCAACAGTGCGTCCATGTATCCCATGAGCATACCGAGGCCGAAGCCGCCCACCGCCATGGCCAGGCTGCCACGCAGGGTGAAGGCCTTGCGCAAGGTGATGCCGATGTCGCGCCAGCTGCCTACCTGCATGGCCAGCGCCTCCGGCGATGCCGTACCGCGCATCCATGGCAACCTGCGTTCGCCGGGGCGCTCGCGCAGAAAGAGCGGCAGCATCATGATCAGGGTCACACCCGAGGCGAGCGCGATCACCGCCGCATCCAGACCATGGTGGTTGATCAGCCAGGTGCTCAGCGAAAGCGAAGCCGCGGTGCCCAAGGTCTTCGCACCCCACATCAGACCGTTGGCACGCGCCTGTTCGCTCACGGGGATCACATCCACCGCCATGCCGTCCGTGGCCACATCCTGGAAGGCACCGAAGAAGCTCACCAGGAAGCCGGCCGCCGAAAGCCAGGTGAGGTGCTCGAGTGGTGCCGGAACCACGCCAAGCAGGAGCAAACTGAGGATCAGACCCAGCTGCCCGAAGAGCACCCAAGGCCTTCTGCGTCCCATCGGAAGGAAGGTCCATCGATCCATCAAGGGGCCGGCCAGCAGCTTGAAGCTCCATGGCAGCGTGATCACCGCGAGGTAGGCGCCGATGGGTCCCGCCTCCACTTCGTTCAACGCGAGCCACGCCGGTATGCCGAAGAAGGTGAGGCCTTCCGGGATCCCCTGCGCGGCATACAACGCGGCGAAGGTCACGTAGCGCCACGGTGCGCTTCGACTAAGGGATGGCTGGTGCATGTGCAAGGCAAAGAAAGCCATGCCATGGCTGGCATGTGAGCGGGTTTTTACGCTCCATCCGTTCACATTCGTGTACTCTCCACGATGTACCGATAGGCTCTCATATCCTTCACGACGCAACTTTTCTACTATGCAGCGGACCATTACCCTCTCCTCCCTTCTTCTTCTGGCAACAACCGGCGCGCTCATCGCCCAGAACACACTGCACTTGGACTGGCAGAGCACCATCACCAACGATGATGGCAGCAGACAGATGCGTCTGGTAGCCGCGGAAGCACACGCTGCGGGCACGTACGTAGCCGGGTTCCGCTCCACCAGCCAAGGCCTTCGGATGTACACCGCCAGTCACCTGGCCAATGGGAGCCTGGCTTGGGAGCGCGACCTGCCCTCGGACAACGAAGCGACCATCCACTTCATGGACCTCGACGCATCAGGGAACGTGTATGTGGCAGGCATGGAGCAGGCCCCCAACGGCGTACCTCCCATTCACCTCGCCCGCATGAACGCCCAAGGTGACCTGACCTGGCACATCACCTTCGATGCGGAAGGAGCTATGGACGTGGACATCAACTGGATGACGGTGACCGGCACCTCGCTGTACCTCGTCGGCTCAGAAGAAAGTGATGCGGGCCACGACGTGGCCTGGGCCGCTTCCTTCACATTGGACGGTGACCTGAACTGGAAGACCATTTTCGATGCGGGGACGACGACCGCTTTCTACGACATCGAGGAGAACGGGCAGGGTGGTATCGCGGCGTGTGGCTCAGCGGACAGCGACTATTCCCATCTGCTGGTGGGCTTCGATCCGAATGGCGATGTGAGCTGGTCCTGGCCGAGCACATTGACCGGGAGCGATGAGGCCTGGATGAACGACCTCACCGCCGATGCTGCCGGCAACTGGATCGTGATGGCCTCCGAGGAGGTGGGTCCCTTCTTCGAATACGACGCGGTCACCTTCAAGTTCGCTGCGAACGGCGCACCCCTCTGGAACCGACACTTCAACAACGGAGGAGAGAACTACGGCAGTTCGGTGGAAGTGGCCCCGAACGGGAACATCATCGGCATCGTGAACGTGGAGTCCGACTTCGACCA
The DNA here is from genome assembly GCA_029573495.1 of Bacteroidota bacterium. Classification (GTDB taxonomy): domain Bacteria; phylum Bacteroidota; class Bacteroidia; order Flavobacteriales_F; family PHOS-HE28; genus PHOS-HE28. The sequence continues at coordinate 12,748 of JAKQEI010000052.1, forward strand.
GAACGTGCGCGCCATCGCCTACGATGGTTCCGGGACCGAACTCTGGGCCGCGGACCTCGCTCTGGAGGACAACACCACCGTGGTGAACGCCGTGGTGAACGGTTCCAGTGAGGTCTTCATCGGCTTGCAGGATTCCGA
>JAKQEI010000062.1 GCA_029573495.1 Bacteroidota bacterium
CGGAGCCGTTCGGGTCGGGGTGGGGTCTCAGTCGCGGCGGCCCATGTACATCATCACGTAGTACATCAGTGTGCCGATCGAGCCGATGGCCGCCACGAGGTAGGTGCGCGCGGCCCACTTCAAGGCATCGGTGCTCATGGCGAGCTCACCCGAAGTCACCACGTGGCGTTGCTTCATCCAGGCCAGTGCGCGGTTGCTGGCGTCGTATTCCACCGGCAGGGTGATGATGCTGAACAGGGTGGTCATCGCGAAGAGCACGATGCCGAACAGCAGGAGCTGCGGGAAGGTGTTGATCAACAGGATCCCACCCAGGAGCACCCACTGCACCAAGCTGCTTGTCACGCTCACTACCGGTACCAGCTTGCTCCGCATCTCGAGCCACTTGTATGCCGAGGCATGTTGCACCGCGTGGCCCACTTCGTGCGCAGCCACTGCGGCTGCAGCAGCGTTGCGCTGGCTGTAGACCGCCTCGCTCAGGTTCACCGTGCGGTTCGCGGGGTTGTAATGATCCGTGAGCTGGCCGGGAACGCTGATCACCCGTACGTTGTTGATCCCATGATCAAGCAGCATGCGTTCGGCGATCTCCCGTCCGCTCATGCCGTTCATCAAGGGTGTCTTCGAGTACTTGGCGAATCTGCTGCGCAACTGCTGGCCCACCAGCCAGCTCACCACCATCACCAGGATCCCGATCAAATAGGCGCCTTGCATCGCTTTTCAATTTGACCAGGTCGTGCAGATCCATTGCCGGACCGCATTCTCCGTCATTTCGGCAGTATCGATCCAAAACACGAACCCCGGCAGCACCGGGGTTCAAAAGAATGGTGTTCGATCCTGCCTATTCGCCAGCAGCCTCTGCCTTCTCGATCTCCTTGTCCAGGATCTCGTCGATCTTCTTCTGGGTGATGTCATCGATCTTGTCGTCGGTCCTGGCTTGCTTCTTCATGAAGCGGAACATGGCGTTCTTCTTGATCTCGTAGGCGACGTAAACCGTGTAGTCCTTGCTGGTCTCGTTGTAGCGCACTTCCTCATCGAACTTCCGCAGATCCGCCATCTCCGTCTTCATCACCTCGCGCACGAGGCTCTGGAACTTGTCAGCCACGTCGGAGGCGTTCGTATTGCCCGTCTCGCCGAGGTACTGATCAGCCACCGCACGCATGTTCGTGTTCACCTGCCCCGCCAGCTGGTTCTTGGCGTCCAGGTCGGCTTTGCTCCGCGCGATGTTCTGGGCCTGGCTCACGCCCACACCCGTGCCCCGGAACCAGCTGCCGTTGCTCTGGTACTTGTTGCCGCTGAACGGCTGGGTTACTTTCTGGCCTGCCGGATTCACCTTCTTGCTGCAGCCGGTGAGTCCCATGGCGAGCAAACTGCCGGCTGTCAACATGGCCAATAGGATGCGGGGGGTGGTCATTGTCATGGTTTGGTTGGTATCGACAAAGAAAAGACCATGCCAGCGCACCAGGAGGCGTTTCCCGCTTCTGGGATGGATTCCGCCGGTTCCGTTGCATCTTTCGGACAAATCCACCAACCATGAGGATACTGAAGACCCTCCTGATCATCCTGCTGGCCTTGTTCGCCATCATCGTGATCCTCGGCCTGATCGGACCCGACACCTACCGCTACGAGCGTTCCGTGACCATCGACGCACCACCCTCGGTCGTGTACGGGCATGTGAACTCCTTGTCCGCCATGGACAAATGGAGCCCTTGGAATGCCTATGACCCGAACATGAAGAAGTCGCTCGAAGGAACGGATGGGACGGTAGGCGCGATCTCCCGTTGGGAAGGTAATAAGGACGTGGGCAAGGGCGAGCAGCGCATCGACTCGCTCGTACCGGAGCGCCTGGTCAAGAACCGATTGAAGTTCATCGAACCCTGGTCCTCCGAGGCCGATGCCCTGGTCGAACTGGAACCGGAAGGCGAGGGGACCAAGGTCACCTGGGCCATGGAGGGGAACAACGACTTCATGAGCAAGGTGATGGGTAAATTCATGGACATGGACGCCATGATCGGTAAGGACTTCGAGAAAGGGTTGGCGATGCTCAAGGAACAGACCGAAGCCGATCAGGCCGAGCGCAAGGCAGCCATGGACTCGAAGACCTTCGGCGGTTACGTCATCGAGACCGTGGACCGGCCTGAACTCGTGTATGTGGGTAAACGGGATAAGAAGGTGAAATGGGCTGACATCGCCGCGTTCTATGCCAAGAACCTCCCGGGCTCGGGTGCGGCTGCGGGTGCGGCCGGGGTGCAAGTCGCCGGGCCGCCCAGCGGAGTGTACTGGGAGTGGAACGAGAAGGAACAGACCGCCGATATGATGGCCGGCTTCCCGGTAAAAGGCGACGCGAACACCAAGGTTCCGGGGTATGACACCTACGTCATTCCATCCAGCAAGACGCTGATGGTCGCCTACTACGGCGCATATGACAAGAGTGAGAAGGCGCACACGGCGTTGAACGGTTATATCCAGGAGAAGGGCTTGACACATTATGGGAACGTGATCGAGGAGTATATCACCGATCCCATGGCCGAGAAGGATACCACCAAGTGGCTGACCAACATCTACTACATGGTGAAGTAGGTTGGAGCGACGATCGTGCGACCGGCCCCGGAGGTTCTCCTTCGGGGCCGGTCCGTTCAGCATCTTCGTGTCATGGAACTCGCCTTGGCCAGATACCGGCTATTGTTCACCCATCCGTTCGGAACGGCGCATGGGGTCCGCGTCGGGACGGATTCGGTCTTTCTACGCTTGAGCCATGGTGCGCATACGAGCTACGGGGAGGCGACCATGCCACCCTATATTGGATATACTCAAGAAACTGTTCATGAACAACTTATCCATTTCTGGTTAAAGCATGGTAAGAAGATAGATGGGCCAAACTCTGTACTGTCAGGTGTGGATCGGTTGGACCCGCCCGCGCGTTCTGCATTTATAGCAGCATATAGAGCACTGATATCCAGCCAGCAAGCATGCTTGGTTGCAAGTTCGCTGGGGATGGATGGAATCGATCCAGGCGGAGTTCCGGCCATGGTTACCCTTGGCCATGGCTTGGTTGCTGATATTCCTCTAAAGATCAAGGAATTGCCCCTGGCACCCGTCCTCAAGATCAAGCTAGGTTCCGGAATTGACCAGGAGATCCTGAGGGTCGTGATGGACCTGGATGATCGTCCGCTCTTCCTGGATGTCAATCAAGGATGGCAGGACCTGGCTGAAGCGGAGAAGGCGATCAAGCTCGTAGGTCCGGAGCGTTTGGTGGGGATCGAGCAGCCGTTCCACCGGGATCGCTTGGACTTGCATAGGGCCTTGAAGGACGAACTACCTACGGCCATCTATGGGGATGAGAGCATCCAGGGGATGGATGACCTGGATCGGGCGCCTGAGGCGTTCGATGGGGTGAACCTGAAGCTGATGAAATGCGGTGGACTGGACATCGCTGCGCGGATGGCCGCACAAGCGAAGGACCTTGGGCTCAAAGTGATGCTCGGTTCCATGAGCGAGAGCACATTGGGTTGCGCTACGATGTTCGCCCTGGCCGGCTCCGCGGATCTGCTGGACCTCGACGGGCCATGGCTCATCCGGAACGATCCGTTCCAGGGGCTGGAGATGGATGGGGCCGGAATGCGGGTGACCGGCGACTCGGGTCTAGGGATTTCACTTCGTGCTGATCATGAGCTGAAGTTCGAACCTGTTGGCACATAATTTATATTATGTAAAGTTGCAATTATCTGGTCCCCAGCTGGTCAGGCGCTCAGTATCCTCGGGTTCGCCATGACTGACCGTCCCCCGTTCCGCCCGTTGTCCCCATTCCGCTGGTCGGTCCCTGCGCCCTTTCAGGAGGTGATGATCAGCCATGAAGATGCTGGGTATCCCGCAAACAGGAAGAGCCGGGCGATGACCCGGCTCTTTCAGAATGCTTTTTCTATTCCCTATTTCAGGAGCGCCTTCATCTGGGCATATTTCTCCTGGTCCCCACTCTTGGCGTAGAGCTTCATGAGTTGCTGAATGGTCTGGACGTCGTCCGCCTTCAGCTCGTGGGCCTTCTCGAAGTATGGCACAGCCTTCACATAGATCTCGTCGGCCACGGCCTTGCACTTGGTGTACTCCGTGTCACTCTTGATCTTGTTGCACTTCTCGTATTCGTAAGCCGCACGGTTGTTGTACAGCACGCCGATGTTGAAGTAGCTGTCGAAGAACTTCGGGTCCAGTTCAATGCTCTTCTTGTAGGCTTCCTCCGCCTTGGTATACCATTCCTGCATGGTCGCTTCCTCCGTGGCATCCGATGCCTTCTTGTCATACAGGCTGGCCAGGATGCTCCAGAGCACGGCGTTGTTCGGATCCTTCGATAGGCCCAGTTTCACGCTCTCCTCGGCCTCGGCACTGCGGTCCGCGGCGAGCAGATAGCTCATCTCGTCCAGGATCAGCTCCTTGTCGTCCGGGAACCTGGTTCGGCCCTCGCCGATCGTCGCGATGGCAGCGTTCAGGTCCTCGCCCTTGCGCTGCAAACTGGCGATGTAACGGTACACCTCGGCCTTGTTGTAGCCGCCGGCAATGGCATCGCGGTAGCGTTCGATCGCTTTGGTGGCATCTCCCTTCGACTCATAGGCCAGTGCCGAGTTGAAGATCGCATTGGTGTCCACCTGTCCGAAGGCCTTGGCGATCTTCTCTGAACGGGCGTAGTTGGCGATGGCCGCGTCGTAGTTCTTGTTCGTGAACGCCTCGTTCCCTGTGTTCAGGGACAAGCCCTGCAAGGCGCCCAGCGCGCGCACATTCTCCGTCTTGTAGCTCCCCTTGGTGTCCAACTCGTTGGCCTTCAGATAGCTTTCCACGGCCTTGTCCATGGCTTCGGGGAACTGGCTCTTCAAGGCTGCATCCTCGCCCATGACGATAAGGCGGTAGATGTCCCCGCGGTAGCGCCACGTCTTCTCATTCGCGCCTGTCTTGGCGTCCAGGATCGCAGGCTCGATGTATTCCACGGCCTTGGCCAGTTCACCATCCTGCATGTAGTTGTAGGCGCTCACCACATTGGCGTTCTGGGCGCTCAGGCCCACGCTCACGAGCAGCGCTCCGGTCAGTAGTGCGTGTTTCATTCGTTGAGGTCTCTACTAAGCGTTATCCACATCCGTGCCATCCTCATCCTCGGGTGCTTCCGCAGTGGGGTCGGTGCCTTCCGATGCCGGGTTCACGGCCGCGGTCCCTTCCTCTTCGTTCAGGTCGCTGTCCACCCGGGCCACGGCGGCGATCTGGTCGTTGCCGCGCAGTTCGATCAGGCGAACTCCCTGGGTGGCCCGGCCCAGCACCCGCAGCTCGTCCAGCCCCATGCGGATGGTGATGCCGCTGCGGTTGATGATCATCAACTGGTCACCTTCCTTCACGGCCTTGATGGCCACGAGCGCTCCGGTCTTCTCGGTCACCTGGATGGTCTTCACCCCCTTGCTTCCGCGGCTCACCAGGCGGTACTCGTACTCGCCGTTCTCGTCCATGATGGCCGAGCGTTTGCCGTAGCCGTTCTCACTCACCACCAGGATCTGGTGCGAAGCGAGATCAGCGTTGTCCACGGCGATCATGCCGATGACCTCGTTCTTTTCCGACCCCCCTTCGAGGTTCATGCCACGCACCCCGCTGGCGCTGCGGCCCATGGGTCGAACGTCCTTCTCCTCGAAATGCACCGCCCGGCCGTCGCTGCTGGCCAGGATGATGTGGCTGTTGCCCGTGGTGAGCTTGGCCTCCAGCAGCTCGTCGCCCTCGCGGATCCCCACGGCGATGATGCCATTGGCGCGGGGACGGCTGTATGCTTCCAGGGTGGTCTTCTTGATCACGCCCTTCTTGGTGCACAGCACCACGAAGTGGTTGTTGACGTAGTCGGCACTGGTCAGGTCGTCCACGTTGAGGTAAGCGACGACCTTGTCGCCGGCTTCAAGCTGCACCAGGTTCTGGATCGCCCGACCCTTGTTCTGCCGGCTGCCCTCGGGGATGTCGAAGACGCGCATCCAGAAGACCTTGCCGTTCTGGGTGAAGACCAGCAGGTAGTTGTGGTTGGTGGCCACGAAGAGGTGCTCCAGGAAATCCTCATCGCGCGTGGTGCTGCCCTTGCTGCCTACACCGCCACGCCCTTGCGTCCGGAATTCGGTGAGGGCCGTGCGCTTGATGTAGCCCAGGTGGCTGATGGTGACCACCACGGCTTCATCGGCGATGAGGTCCTCCATGCGCATGTCGCCACGCGCCTCGATGATCTGCGTGCGCCGCTTGTCACCGTACTTCTCCTTCACCTCGAGGGTCTCATCCTTGATGATCTTCAGGCGCAGGCCCTCGTCCGCCAGCACCTCCTTGAGGTAGGCGATGGTCTTCATCAGTTCGGCGTGCTCCTCACGGATCTTATCGCGCTCCAGGCCTGTGAGGCGCTGCAGGCGCATGTCCAGGATGGCTTTGGCTTGGATCTCGCTCAGCCCGAACTGTGCCATGAGCCCATCCTTGGCCTCCTCAGGGGTCTGGCTGGCCCGGATCAGGGCGATCACGGCGTCCAGGTGGTCCAGGGCGATGAGCAGGCCTTCCAGGATGTGGGCACGCTCCTCGGCCTTGCGCAGGTCGTACTTCGTGCGGCGGATCACCACGTCCATGCGGTGGTCCACGAAGTGGTGGATCATGGCCTTGAGGCCCAGCAGCATAGGCCTGCCGCCCACCAGCGCGATGTTGTTGACGCTGAAGCTGGTCTGGAGGGCGCTGTACTTGTACAGTTGGTTCAGCACCACGCTGCCCATGGCCTCGCGCTTCACGTCATAGACCACGCGGATGCCTTTGCGGTCGCTGTAATCGTTCACATCGCTCACGCCCTCCACCCGCTTCTCGTTCACCAGTTCGGCCACGCCCTTCACGAGCTGCACGGCCTTGTTGGTCTGGTAGGGGATCTCGGTGCAGATGATGCTCTCGCGGCCGGTCTTCTGGTCCTCTTCGATGTGGCAGGCGGCGCGCAGTACGATGCGGCCACGGCCGGTCTCATAGGCCTCACGGATGCCCTGGGTGCCCAGGATGACGCCGCCGGTCGGGAAGTCAGGACCCTTGATGTGCTGCATCAGGCCCTCGGTGGTGATCTCCTTGTCGTCGATGTAGGCGCAGATGCCATCACAGACCTCGGTGAGGTTATGCGGTGGCATGTTGGTGGCCATGCCAACTGCGATGCCCGCCGCACCGTTCACCAGCAACTGCGGGATCTTCGTCGGCATCACGCTGGGTTCCTCCAACGTATCGTCGAAGTTGGGGCGCATGTCCACCGTCTCCTTGTCCAGGTCGGCGAGCACCTCCTCGGCGATCTTCTTGAAACGCGCCTCGGTGTACCGCATGGCGGCTGGACTGTCACCGTCCAAACTGCCGAAGTTCCCCTGGCCATCGACCAGCGGGTAGCGCAGGCTCCACTCCTGGGCCATCCGCACCATGGCGTCGTAAACGCTGCCATCGCCGTGCGGGTGGTACTTCCCGAGCACCTCCCCCACGATACGGGCGCTCTTCTTGTAGGGCCGGTTGCTGAGGACCCCGAGGTCCTGCATGCCGTAGAGCACGCGCCGGTGCACCGGCTTCAGCCCATCGCGCACGTCCGGGAGTGCCCGGCTCACGATCACCGACATCGAATAATCGATGTAGGCGGTCTTCATTTCGCTCTCGATGTTGATCGGAATGATCTTCTCTCCTTCTGCCATATCTGTCAGTTCGTCACGATGGCCCGGTCCTTGCGAGCAGGCCCCCGGAAAAGGGAGCCCGAAAGTACTTCGATCGCACAGGACAGGACCCCGGAATTATCCACAAACCGACACTTCCATGTGGATAATTGCGCTTCCTCGGAACAAGAGCGCCGTTGCCCCGTTCAATAGCTTGCCCCCACTGTGCGGACGGCTAACTTAGCACGGTTAGCGCAGGAACTTCCGGACGCCACTTCCCAAGCAGAACCCAACACTGAATGGACGCCAAATTCTCACCCAGGGTCCGCGACGTCATAACCTTCTCGCGCGAGGAGGCGTTGCGGCTGGGCCACAACTACATCGGCATCGAACACATCCTCCTGGGCTTGATCCGCGAGGGTGAAGGCAATGCCATCCGCATCCTGCAACGCCTGGAGGTGGATATCGACGAGCTGCGCAAAGTGATCGAAGGTTCCATGGAACCCGCCAGTGCCATGCGACCGCCGGACAAGGACAAGATCACCTTGATCAAGCAGGCCGAGAAGATGCTGAAGATCACCTTCCTCGAGGCCAAGCTCTTCAAGAGCCCCCACATCGACACGGAACACCTGCTGCTGAGCATGCTGAAGGATGAGGACAACCTCGCCACCCGCACGCTGCACAAGTTCCATGTGGACTACGAGAGCGTGAAACACGAGGTGGACACCATCCTGGCCGATGGCAATGATGCGCGCGACACCTTCACAAGCAAGCCCAAGGCCCAAGGCCCGCAAAGCGCCGATGACGACGATGAGGAAGGCGGCAGCTTCCAGGGCGGTGGCGGAGGCCAGCGCAAGCAGGGCGACAGCAAGAGCAAGACCCCCGTGCTGGACAACTTCGGCCGCGACCTGACGAAGCTCGCCGAGGATGGCAAGCTCGACCCCATCGTGGGCCGTGAGAAGGAGATCGAACGCGTGAGCCAGATCCTGAGCCGCCGCAAGAAGAACAACCCGGTGCTGATCGGTGAACCCGGCGTGGGCAAGAGCGCCATCGCCGAAGGCCTCGCCCTGCGCATCATCCAGCGCAAGGTGAGCCGCGTGCTCTTCAACAAACGCATCGTGGCGCTGGACATCGCCTCGTTGGTGGCCGGCACCAAGTACCGCGGCCAGTTCGAGGAGCGCATGAAGGCGGTGATGAACGAGCTGGAGAACAGCCCGGACGTGATCCTCTTCATCGACGAGATCCACACCATCGTGGGCGCGGGCGGTGCCAGCGGCAGCCTCGACGCCAGCAACATGTTCAAGCCCGCCCTGGCGCGCGGCGAGATCCAATGCATCGGCGCCACCACCCTGGACGAGTACCGCCAGTACATCGAGAAGGATGGCGCCCTGGAGCGTCGCTTCCAGAAGGTGCTCGTGGAGCCCACCAGCGTGGACGAGACCATCCAGATCCTCAACAACATCAAGGAGAAGTACGAGGATCACCACAACGTGAACTTCACCCCCGAGGCCGTGGAGGCCTGTGTGAAGCTGACGAACCGCTACATCACCGACCGCCACCTCCCCGACAAGGCCATCGATGCGCTGGACGAGGCCGGCAGCCGCGTACACATCAGCAACATCGTGGTGCCGAAGGCCATCCTCGATGTGGAGCAGAAGATCGAGGACATCAAGGAGGAGAAGAACAAG
>JAKQEI010000082.1 GCA_029573495.1 Bacteroidota bacterium
GTGTAGGTGCCGGAAGTCGTGTAGGTCTGCCCGTTCACACTCCAGGTATAGGTGTCACAGGCGGTAGCGCTGGTCGAGTTGCTCGTACTCGGCGTGATGGTCAGGACCAACGTCTCGGTGTGGCAGCCGACCACTTCGGTGTAAGTGCCGGAAGCCGTGTAGGTCTGCCCGTTGACGGCCCAGGTGTAGCTATCGCAGCTACTCTCGGTCGTGGTATTGTTGGTGCTCGGCGTGATGGTGAGGACGAGCGTCTCGGTGTGGCAACCGACGACATCGGTGTAGGTGCCAGAAGCCGTGTAGGTCTGCCCGTTGACACTCCAGGTATAGGTGTCACAGGCGGTTGCGTTGGTCGTATTGCTCGTGCTCGGCGTGATGGCCAGGACCAAGATCTCGGTATGGCAACCGCTCACTTCGGTGTAGGTGCCGGAAGTCGTGTAGGTCTGCCCGTTGACGGCCCAGGCGTAGCTGTCGCAGCTGCTCTCGGTCGTGGTGTTATTCGTACTCGGCGTGACGGTAAGGACGAGCGTCTCGGTATGGCAACCGACGACCTCTGTGTAGGTGCCAGAAGCCGTGTAGGTCTGCCCGTTGACGGCCCAGGTGTAGCTATCGCAGCTACTCTCGATCGTGGTATTGCTCGTGCTCGGTGTGATGGTCAGGACGAGCGTCTCGATATGGCAGCTAACGACCTCGGTGTACGTGCCGGAAGCAGTGTAGGTCTGCCCATTGACCGCCCACGTGTAGCTATCGCAGGATGAAACACTGGTCGTGTTACTGGTCGCTGGTGTTTCGTTCACGACGACCACTGAACTATGATCGGAGCAACCTGGGCCACCGACCACGGTATATGTATAGTTACCCGGAGCATCGAGGCTGGGGTCATAAGTGCCCGAGTGCGGTTGGTCGGCCGGATCGGTCCATGTGCCGTTCATGGAAGGATTCCCGTTCACCGTCATCAGCACGGGACCGGTGTTCGAGCATAGGTCCAAACCTCCTCCTGTGCCAGCCCACGCTGCCTGTGTGATGATAACGTTCGTATTGGTAACGAACGCAGGACATCCTTCCTGAGCGGGCAACGCATAGGTCACCAGGAAGTTGGTTCCTGAACTCGACGCCGTGGTGGCACCAGGCGTGATCACACCGGTATTGGGATCGATCGCAAGCGTGGGGACCGAGCTGAATGTTCCACCCGTGGCTCCGGTGATGGTGGGCCATTGTTGTCCGCTGTTGTTGCAGAACGGACCATTATAGCTGATCGTTGCTGCAGGCGCCGCGGTCACCGTGATCGGTGCAGTGGCTTGGATGATACCGCAAGGGCCACTGGCGGGAATGGTATAGGTGACGATATGATCCCCTGGTGAACTGGTCGACAGGTCAACGGCCCCAGATGAGGGATCGATCACCAGTCCCGCCGTTGCGCTGAACGTTCCCCCTGTCGTTCCAGTGTGCATCACAGCGGCGCTCCCTGCGCTGCTGCAGTAGGGTGAACCGCCATACGCGATGGTCGCTGATGGCCGAGCCACAACGTTGATCGTGAACCAGTCATGGCTTGTGCACGCGCCAGCAAAGACATAGCCCAGCGTGTGCAGGCCGGGTGTGGCCAGACTTGGGTCGAAAGCACCAGTCGTCGGATCGATGGTCCCCGGTTGGTTCGCATCGCTGAACACACCACCGGGAGGAGATGCGATCGTCGGAAGGATGGGAGAGGAGCTTTGGCATACCGTGGTCACTCCATAGGCAATGTCCACTGTGGTGGGTTGCACCTCTACTTGGAAGGTGCACTGTTCGGTATTCGAGCCGTCGGTGGCCTCGTAGGTCACCATGCTCGTACCGATCGGGAAGGCGCTTCCAGGTGGGAGGCCTGCCGTCCTTGTGATCGAGGCTCCCGGGCATTGATCGGTCACGGCGGGTTCGGTCCAAGACACGATCGCGTCGCAAGCACCCGGTGAAGCAGTGATGGACAAGTTCGTCAAACAGCCGGAGATCGATGGCGGAGTGGTATCCGCGAGGTGGATGGTGTGATTGTTCCAGATCCCATTACCGTGGGCATCCTCTACCCACATGGTCATCTGCACGACCGTGTCGCCGGTGAACAGGGTGCCTGCGGGTGGGTCCATGGTGATGGTCCAGGTGCTGCAATCGGTTATGACGAGCGAGTCACGCAGATCGGGGAAGGCCATCTGGCACGATGCTCCGAGCGGGTATACCTGCCCGTCGTACAACGGACAATAAACACTGGGAGGTGCCAGGTCCATGACATTGAGGCTCCAAGTGCACGTATCCTGGTTGCCGCTGTCATCACGGTGGATCTCCATGATCTGATGAAGTCCCAGCGCGAATGCGTGGTTCAACTGGCCGGTCACTTCCTGCCAGAGCGTATTGCCCGATTCCAAGATGAAGGCACGATAGTCGCTTTCCGTATCCGCATCGCATTCATCCGTGCTCTCCAAGGCTGGGAAGGTGTACAGATGTTCACAACTGTTCGGGTCTGGGGTCACGTCAATGGTGCCGGGTCCGGGGCAGTTGGCGATGGATGGAGCAACGGTATCGATGGTCACGACCAACATGGCGCACTGACCGACATTCCCGGAGGCATCGGTGGCGAGGATATGGATGATGTCCCCGGCCTGGACCAGACTACCGATGGAAATGTCCTGACCCAGTGTCAACGCGTCGGGGCAGTTGTCCATGGCACTGATCACCATGCCGCTTAGATCAGGAACGTCGGCCTTGCATGAGATACCGGCTATGAGCTCGACCGTTGCTGGACAGACGACCACGGGGTCGATGGTGTCGCGTACGGTGATGGTCCAGTTGCACACCGTACGGTTCCCGTTCCCATCGCGGATGGTATCTGTGAAGGCGTGGAGGCCCGGCGGGAGTTGGACCGTGCTTCCGGAGATGATTTCCAATGTGGCATCCTCGATGATCGCCGAACCTTCGATCTGGATGGCACTGGCATCATGAACGGTTTGGTGGATGTGGTTGGTGGCTATAGGACCTGAACAGTTGTCGGACGCGAGGATCGCGGGCATGACATACGTGGCCAGGCAGGAGGCCGACGTGACGAACAGGGTATCGCTCGATGGGCAGATCGCAACAGGCGGCGAATTGTCCTCGATCACGATCGTTGTGATACCGCTTGTCGAAGTCCCGCATGATCCGCCATCAATGACCGCCCGGAAGGAGGTCGTTACTGCAAGGGAGGACCAGTTGTACGTGTTCGTGGTGTTCGGGATGGCGACCCACGGGTTCCCGTCGGTCCTGCTTTCCCATTGCAGGACAGGGCCTGAATGACCGGAAAGGGTCAGTGTTCCGGATGCGCCAGGGCAATGGGTCCCACCACCAGTGATGACCCCACCTGAAGGAGAAGTTAGGACATCGACGTTCTGAGTTACGCTCGTGGTGCAGTTTCCGAGGGAGACGGTGTAGGTTATCGGGGTGGGTGATGGCGTTCCGCTCGGAGTGAAGGTGTTCCCACTGACGTTCGGTCCACTCCAAGTACCGGACGTTGCCGAACCGTAGCTATAGCACACGGCATCGAGATCGACGGCTCCATTGACCGTCTGCGCTGCGACCCGGATGTATCGTGTCTTCACCGGCAGCGCGATCGAACTGAGGGAATAGGAGGATCGCAGGCTGGTGAGCGTGCTGCCACCGGTCCAGGTGGCAAGGTCGCTGGAGAAGGTGAAGGCAAGAGTGGGTGCCACGCTCGCGGTTGAGGCACGGCGCCAGCGTATTCTGATCACCTCCCCTTGGGGAACCGTGGTGCCGAAGTCCAGCAGCATCGATCCCGTTCCACCGGGAAGCTGGGCGGAAAGGTTGTCCATGGCACCGATCACATTGTTCGGGTCCACGACCGCGTTCGAGAAAGGGACGTCCACGACCGCGCCGACCGTCCGCGGTCGAAGCCAGGTGGTCAGGTCGACGCTCGTGCCAGCACAGACAGAGACCGGGACGTTGAAGTTCGCCCGCCCTTCACTGAACGGTTCCCGTGGTCCGTGTTGGGCGAAGGCGATGAACCCATTGTCATTTCCCGGTCCGGTCAGTGAATGGCCCGGAACGTTCAGTGCGTCCTTGAAGTTCCCGCATATGGCGATGCCCCCGAACTTATCAGCCGCCACGCCGGACAGGTACTGGTCGTTCGAGGCGATAATCGTGCTGTGCGTGTTGTAGCTCCCGTCGCTGTTCAATGTCAGCAGGAAGACATCATCGTTGCTCGCGTTCGTGAAGGACTGACCAAGTACGTTCGGGCTCCCCTTGTATGTTCCCGCGACATGGACGATGCCTCCGGGACCGATATCGATGTCGCGTGGTGTTGCATAGGACCCGCCTGAGTTGAACGCGGCCGTACGTGACCAATTGTATACGCCTGTTACCGGGTTCAGGCGGGCGACGTACATCTGCCTGTTCGCGTTGCTCAGCACCGTTCCATCCGCCAAGGTGGAGGATCCTCCTATGGTGCTCGCGATATAGACCCCGCTGCAGTCCGCTACGATGTTCGGATAGCCTTCAACCTCATCCGATGGATCGGTCACGATCGACGTCCACACCCATGCGCCGGACTTGTTCAAGGCCAGGTACACATGGTCACCTGGCGTGCTGTTCGTGTTCCGGATCAACGTATTTCCGGCACCGTACCACCTGAAGTTGCTCCCACCCGGTACATAGCCGAGATAGATGCGACTTCCGTCAGCAGCGATGTTCGCAGGCGTATCATTCCCACTGCTCCCTCCTGTCATCATCCATTGTTGGGTCCCGGTGAGGTCAACGCGGATGTTGAACAGATTGTAGTTTCCAGTGGATAAGAGGTTGGAGGAGGAAGTGGAGCCGGAGGTCAGGGAGCCACGATACGCTGCCAACAGGGTCACCCCCTCATCGTCGGCAGCCACATTCGGGTAGAACTCGTCGTTGCCGTTCCCGAACTGCAACGCCCATTGGACCACTCCGTCAGGGCTGAACGCGGCCAGGTAGATGTCCTTGGAGCCGCTGAACGAGGTCAGGGTTTGGGCAACAACGGACGAACCGGCGTTGTAGAAGTAGCACGAACCAGTGAACGCACCGGTCACATAGATCGTACCTGTCGGACCAATGGCGATGTTCTCCGCGGTCTCCTGATCGGAACCTCCGATCGGTGTGTACCAGACGATATTCCCCCAGGGATCATGCTTGATCAGAAGGCCTTGGTCCTGGTCCAACAGATTGATCGGGCCGATCTGGATCCCGGAGTTCTCGGCGTCACCCACGGTGCAGATGGTCCCATCATTGTGGTCCACCGCCAGCGCATGGAAGGATTCAGGGTCGTTTGAGGTCAGACCATAGGACCATCGCCAGTCGTGGGACTGGGCCAAGGCTCCCATACCCCCGATGAAGGCAGTAGAAAGGGTGAACAGCAGAAGCCGGGCACACGAGGATGGTCGAGTGAGCGTTTCCAAGGGGAGCGAAGTGCCCCCTTTCTACGCGGCTTGTACCCTGAAGGTTGTGGTCAGGAACCTAGATCCCGTCGACGGACCGCCACTAGACATCGATGATCGCAGTTCATCGATCCGAAGGAGTGGTCGAGGGCACTTCGACCGGACTTCGGACCGATTCGATCGGCATGATCTGCACCTCATGGCCGTGAAGCAGCCAGGTCAGCAGCTCACCGTCGCGCATGAGAACGTCCTTTTCCTGGCGGTCCGCGTGGAAATAACCAATGAACCACCGACCATCGACCGCCGCTCGCATCCGATAGAGGTTATCCCGGATATGGGTGAACATGGGTTGCACAAGGACTGGCTCCACCTTTTCGTGCAGGTACTCCTCCATGCGGAGCGAATCCTCATCCATCGGAGTGATCCTGATCACGTAGACCTTGCCAGGGATATGGTCCGTGCTCCCTTGTGCACGCACCTTCGTCGGCATCAACAGCGTGGCAACAAGATCGATAATGATCAGTGGTCTGACCCACCGCTTCGGTCCAATTGTGGTGCGCATGAGAGGGAGAGTTTCTCCTGCATGTCGAATATCGGGATTTTCCTTGGGTTCCGCGTTGCATGACACACGCACGGTCGGCTCTTCCTGGTCTTGCCAGGTGTTTGTCCGGTTCTTTGTCGTTCTCGCGTTACGGATGGCCTACCCTTGCATTATCCAGGATACCACCGGATGACCACCAGCGAAGAGGAACATCAGCTGATCTTGGCTGCCAAGGCGGAACCCACCCGGTTCGCACCGCTCTACGAGCGCTATTTCGGCGACATCTATCGCTTCCTGCTTCGGCGGGCCCTCGACCCGGACCTGACTGCCGACCTGACACAACAGACCTTCCTCAAAGCCATGCTGGGCCTCGCCAGGTACGAACCACGTGGCCTCCCTTTCCGGGCCTGGCTCTATCGGATCGCGCTCAACGAGGTACGCATGCACTGGCGCAAGAAGAAGGAGGTGCTGATCGATCTGAGCTACCGGGAAGTGCATGGACTTTCCGAGGAGATGGGGCTGGAGATGGATGAACACGAGATGCAACGGCTGGCCACCGCCATGGGACGTTTGGATGCGGAGAAGGCCCGGCTTATCGAACTACGTTACATGGATGGTCTTTCCTTTGCCGAGCTGGGTCAGGTGCTTGGTATCGGTGAGGAAGCCGCCAAGATGCGCACGCACCGGGTGCTCGGTCGTTTGCGCGAACAACTCGTCCCACGCCGATGAAACGTCGCTACCGCATAACGCCCGAAGGCCGACGACAGCCGACCGATGCGGAGATCGCGCGTTACCGCGACCCGAAACGGCTCCTGTACAACTACAGCCGTGCGGTCCAGCGCCCGCAGAAACCATTGTACAGGGACCCCAAGGCTTTCCTCTTCCTCTTGCTGATCGTCCTGCTGGCCTACCTCATCAGCGAGGAGCGTCGCAAGCCCGACGTGCCATCACCAGCCCCAACGGAGCAGGTGCCGCCCGCACCGTCGGATGGTTGACCCAGGGATGGCTGTCGGCGGCTGGGGGCGTTGGTGCCCGATGGTTCTTCCATCTTTGTGGGATAACCGATCCCCATGCGTCATCTACTCCTCCTTCTCCTCTTCCTCGTCCGCACCGCGAGCGCTCACGAGGGCATGTGGGTGCCCACCTTGCTCAAGAGCATCGAGGGCGACATGCACACCGCTGGCCTGCGCATCACTGCAGAGGACATCTACAGCATCAACAACGGCAGCATCAAGGATGCCATCGTGCACTTCGGAGGCGGATGTACGGCGGAAGTGATCAGTGAGCAGGGGCTCATCCTCACCAACCATCATTGTGGCTTCAGCGCGATCCAGGAGCACAGCAGCTTGGAGCACGACTACCTGAAGAACGGGTTCTGGGCCAAGGACAGGGCCTCTGAACTGCGGAACCCGGGCATCACCGCCACCTTCATCATCCGCATGGAGGATGTGAGCGAACGCGTGCTCGGGGAACTCGCCTCCCAGCAGGACCTTTCCGAGGTGCAACGCCGCGAGATCGTCATTGGGGTCGGGGAGGCCATCGTGAAGGAGGCGGTGGAAGGGACCCACTATCAGGCCGTGGTGCGACCGTTCAATTATGGGAACTCCTACTTCCTCATCGTCACGGAGACCTTCCGGGACGTCCGGCTGGTGGGCGCCCCGCCCAGCAGTATCGGCAAGTTCGGTGGTGACACGGACAACTGGATGTGGCCGAGGCACAATGCCGACTTCAGCATCTTCCGCATCTATGCCGGTGCGGACAACAAGCCGGCCGATCCATCGGAGACGAACGTGCCTTTCGTTCCGCGGCATTCACTTCCGGTGAACATCGGTGGTGTGCAGGAGGGCGACTTCGCGATGATCTTCGGCTTTCCGGGAAGCACCCAGCGCTACCTGAGCTCCCATGCGGTGGACTACGTGCTCAACACCGCGGACCCGCTCCGGATCAAGATGCGAGCGGCCAGCCTGGCTGTCATTGATGCGGCCATGCGCAGCAGCGACCGGACGCGGATCCAGTACGCGGACAAGCAGGCGGGCATCAGCAACGCATACAAGAAGTGGATCGGGGAGGTGCGTGGCTTGAAGGATCTTCGAACACTGGACCACAAACGTGAACAGGAAGCGGTGTATATGGATCGGGCGTTGAAACGTGACCGCCCGGACCTTCAGACCATCCTGCCCGAGCTGAAGAAGCTATACGACGCCTATGTCCCACTTGCCATTTCCCGTGATCTCTTCGTGGAGATGGTGTATTACGGTCCGGAGGTATTGCGCCTCGCCGATGGCTTCCGCGAGTTGGTGGAGGACCGGGCGAAGCTGGAGGCGGAAGGACGTTTCAGGGCCAGGGCGGATGAGCGTGCAGGCAACATCCAGGGCTTCTTCAAGGACTACGATCCCAGCGTGGACGAGCAGGTCTTCAAAGCACTGCTGCCCATCTATCGGGCCAACGTACCGGTAGCCAACCAACCGGCCGCGCTGCGCGAGATCGATACCCGGTTCAAGGGCAACGGCGATGCCTGGGTGCGCGACCTGTATGCGCGGAGCATATTCACGGAAGAAGCCAGGCTGAAGAAAGCGCTGCAGCTGCCCTCTAAGAAGTTCGAGAAGCTCGTAACGGCGGACCCGGCGTACCGGGTGGCGCGCTCCTTCTTCCGGAGCTTCCTGGAGCAGGTGCGTCCAGAACATGCCGTGCTGAGCGACCGCATCGAGGCGGCCATGCGCAAGTACGTGAAAGGGATGATGGAACTCGAGCCGGAACGGACCTTCTGGCCCGATGCCAACAGTACCCTTCGTCTGTCCTACGGTCAGGTGGAGGGAAGCGAGCCAAGGGATGCAGTGCTGTACGAGCCCTTCACCACCCTGGACGGTGTGGTGGACAAGTACATACCCGGCGATGTGGAGTTCGATGTGCCCGAACGCCTGCTCGCCCTGCATGCCGCGAAGGACTATGGTCGCTATGGGGTGAACGGAACGATGCCTGTCTGCTTCACCTCTTCGCTGCACACCACGGGCGGTAACAGTGGCAGTCCGGTCCTCAATGGTCGCGGGGAGCTCATCGGGCTCAACTTCGACCGCACGTGGGAGAGCACCATGAGCGATATCCAGTTCGATCCGGAGAAGTGCCGGAACATCTGCGTGGATGTCCGTTACGTGCTCTTCATCGTTGACAAGTTCGCCGGGGCGAAGCATCTGGTGGACGAGATGAAGCTGGTACCGCGTGAGGCTGAAGTGATGCCGGGGATCATTGAACTCCCGATCCACCGATGAGCGCGGGCTGGGAGATCAAGGAAGGGAAGCTCTGCCGGAACTTCACCTTCAAGGACTTCAGCGAGGCCTTCGCCTTCATGACGCGGGTGGCCATGATCGCGGAGAAGCAGAACCACCATCCCGAGTGGTCGAACGTGTACAACACCGTACACATCGCGCTGAGCACCCATGATGCGGGAGGCACGATCACCGATAAGGACCACAAGCTGGCCGCAGCCATCGACGGGATCGTGGTCAGCGCAGCAACGTGATCGAACCGCGCACGTCCTTCTCCTTCTGGTAGGGCAGGCGGTACCCGGCATGGTACGAATAGACCCCGGGAGGTACCGGTGATCCTGCAATGGTACCATCCCATGCCTTGTCCGGATCCACAGAGGCGAAGATGAGCGTGCCGAAGCGGTCGAAAATGTCCATGTGGAAGTCCTCGGGTTCGCAATCGCCCTTCCAACTCCACACGTCGTTGAGCGCGTCGCCGTTCGGGGTGAAGCTGTTCGGGAGCCACACGCTGCAGTTCAATGCACAATCGGCCAGCTCGATCTCTTGTTCGACCACCACCACGCCGCAGCTAAGGGTCACTTCCAAGGTGACCGTGACGGTTCCGGCTTCCGTGAAGGCGACCAGCGGATCGAGGGCGGAGCTGGGGGCTGCAGCTGCGTTGAAGGACCACATTGCACCGACCACTGCAGAATCGGCCAACAAGGTGAATTGGACCGGCTCCTGCACGCATTCCGCATCATGGATGAAGTCGGCCTCACATGCACATTCCACGTTCTCGATCACAACGGATACCTCATCGCTGCAGCCAAGCGCATTCGAGGCGGTGATCATGTAGGACCCTGCTTCATGAACAGCATCCGGATCGGTGACATCCATCCCGGCAAGGGTGTAGGCCACCTCGTTCCCGTCCGGAACCACCAAGGCGGTCAGGTCGATCGTCTGCCAAGCGCACAAGGTATAGGCCTGATCCGGCCCGAGTGATGGCGGTGCCATTAGGTCAAGCGTGAAGAAGGCCGTATCCGCACATCCGTTCAGATCAACAACAATGAGACGGTAGTTGCCCGCCACATCGAGCATGCTCGGATCGGTCACGTTGTC
>JAKQEI010000087.1 GCA_029573495.1 Bacteroidota bacterium
AGGTCGGCGTGGGCGTAGAGCTGCGCGAACCATTGCTGCACGGTGAGCTCGCCGATGACGAACATGAAGATCATGTCACGATAGTAGCCGCTGCGCCAGTCGCCGTGGCGGAACTGCTTGGCCATGCACACCTGGGCCAGCTCCTTGCCGTCGCCGAAGATGCCGAACTTGGCCTTGCCCGTGAGCACCTCCTTGCGACCGAGCAAACTCGCCTCCCGACTCTCGAACACGATGCGATAATCGCGGAGGATCTCCTCGCGCACTTCGTCCAGGGTCATGCCGACTTCGGCTTGGGCAGGCTTGTTCACGCTCATTGGCTCTTTCCGGTGAGCTTCAAAGGTAGCCAAGGAGGCGGGTTCGTGCCCTGTGGCCGGGGATGCGTGGAAGTTCACCCGGGAAGGAAGGTGCTTGGGCGGAAATAGGTCCAGCTAGTGGCGAGGCAGTGATCGGGTATGCACGGGCACGGGCACGGCTTTCCCATCAGGGAATGGATGACCCCATAGTCGTGGCCGGCTGTGGAAGCCTCTCGCCATCAGGTTGCGTTCGGGGGCGCGGGCTGGAAGTAGGGCTACGGGGACCGTCCGTGATCGGTCCGGTTTTTCTCGCGGAGTGGCCACATCTCCCACTCATGAGAAAGCCCTTACTCCTTAGTTCCGTCGCCGTCTTCCTGGGGAACCTCGCACCGGCGCAGGTCGAACTCGAGCTCGTTGTGAACGACTTGACAGCGCCGGTGGACGTGACCCATGCCGGTGACGATCGCTTGTTCGTGGTGGAACGCCCCGGTCTCATCCGCATCGTGGACGCCGATGGTCAACTGCTCAGCCAGCCCTTCCTGGACCTCACGGACCGCGTGCTGGCCGATGCCGGTGAACAGGGCTTGCTCGGTCTGGCCTTTCATCCGCAATACACGGCCAACGGTCGTTTCTATGTGTTCTATACGGCGGGATCGGGCAATGGCACGCTGCGTCTTTCCCGCTTCAATGTGACCAGCGACCCGAACGTGGCCTCGAACAGTGAGACCATCCTCTGGAGCTTGGACAAGCCCTTCCAGAACCACAACGGAGGCGATCTGGACTTCGGGCCGGACGGCTATCTCTACTTCGCTCCCGGTGATGGAGGCGGTGCGGGTGATCCGGGGAACCAGGCGCAGAACATGGGTGTGGCGTTCGGCAAGGTCTTGCGGATCGATGTGAACGGTCCTGCTTACACGGTCCCCAGTTCGAACCCCTTCGTGGGGGTGTCGGGGGTATTGCCGGAGATCTGGGCTTCGGGCCTGCGGAACCCGTGGCGTTTCGGATTCGACCGCCAGACGGGTGATATCTGGATCGGCGATGTGGGCCAGGGGGAACGCGAGGAGGTGGACCGGTGGCCCGCAGGTGACAACAGCGGACCGAACTTCGGCTGGCGCTGTTATGAAGGGAACCTGCCGTACGAGACCAGTGGCTGCCAGCAGCAGAGCAGTTACGTGTCGCCTGTGATCGACCATCCGCAGAGCGATGGCTGGTGCTCGGTGATCGGCGGTCGCGTGTACCGCGGATCGCTCTATCCATCGCTGCAAGGCAAGTACATCTACAGCGACTTCTGCCATGGCCGTGTGCATGCGTTGCAGCCGAACGGTGGTGGCTGGACACCGCAGACCTTGATCAGTACAGGGTCTCAAGGCGTCACCTCGATCGCAGAGGATGTCCATGGCGAACTCTACTTCTGCAACATGAGCCAGGGCGCGCTCTATCACCTCACCGATGCATCGGCCGTGGTGCGCGTGTCACCAAGGGTGTGGCTGGGTGGTGCGTACGTCAGCGCCAGTGGGGACATGCGCGACGCCCTGCGCACCCAAGGTCTTGTGCCGGCCACGGAACCCTACACCGCGCTTGGTCATCCCCAGGTGGCGCAGGGCGGTGGTGAGCAGGTGAGCACGACGGTCCTGAACGTGAGCAACGCCAACGCCGTGGTGGATTGGGTGCGCGTGGAGTTGCGGTCCACGGCGGATCCATCCGTGATCGTGGCCACCCGTCAGGGATTGCTGCAACGCGATGGCGATGTGGTGGCGGCGGATGGCAGTTCACCGCTCACCTTCCACGTGGGTGCGGGATCATACCATGTGCTGGTCCGGCATCGGAACCACCTGGCGTGCATGACCCAGGCCTTAGCCCTCACGAGCACCACGACCGCGGTCGACCTGCGTGCTGCGGCAACGGCGGTCTGGGGCACGAACGCACGTTGGTCCATCGGCGGGCAACAACTCCTCTGGCCCGGTGACATCGACCGGAACGGTCTCATTGCTTACACCGGCGCGGATAACGACCGTGACCTGGTCCTACAGGCCATCGGAGGCAGCATCCCGACCAACACCGTACAAGGCTATCTGGCCACGGACGTCACCTTGGATGGTGTGGTGAAGTACGCGGGGAACGACAACGACCGCGATGTGATCCTGCAGGCGATCGGGGGCACGGTCGCCACGAACACGGTCGAGGAACAAACACCCTGATCGGGACCACTGTAGGCTTGCGAGACCCCGAAACGAAGCGGGAGGACCGAAGTCCTCCCGCCATAAGAAGTTCAGTGTAGGTCAGTGCGTCCGGACGAGGCGCTGGGAAGCGCTGCCTTCCGGGGTGTCGATCCGCAGGACGTACAGACCGGGCGCGATCGTCGCCTTGGAAAGATCCACGGTGCTGATGTTCCGATCGTTCAGCACGATGTTGTCCTGGAACACCACGCAGCCGTCGGTGCTGATGAGGTTGATGCTGGCGTTGCCGGTGTAGTCGGCCACGCGCACGTTCAACTGGTCGCTGAAGGGGTTGGGGTAGGCTTCCAGGCGCTCGTCACCAAGGGCCAGTTCATCGATCCCAACGCCGGACGCCGCGCTCGTCACCGCGTTCAAGGTGTACCGGTTGTTGAAGGTGGTGGGCTTGTGTTCCACCAGACCGACCAGCTTCAGGTCGTTCATGTCGTAGGTGGAAGGAACGGTCCAGGAGTAGGTGTGTGAATACGTGGTGCCGACCACGGGAGTGTTGGGGATCACTCCACCCGTGCCGCTGGCGCCACCGAGCATGGCGCGCATGACCTTGTTGTGGATGTAGTTGCTCGGCGCCGAGCTCTGCGGCCCCGGAACGTTGTCCTCCGCCACGTAGACGTTCAAGTTGAACGGACCGGTGAGCGCGTAGGTGAAGGTGGCGTTCAAGGTCACGGTGAGCAGACGGGTGGCCTGGTTCAGCGATGAGGTCATGGTGAGGTTTACAGGCGATACCCCCGCGGCGCGTGCGGTCATCGCCGATTCCCACTGACCGTGATTGTAGTTGATGGTGTACCCACCGTACTCACCCATCTCGATCATACCCGCAGGCGTGAAGGTGATGCCGTACTGGTTGTAGTAGGTGATGCATTCGGGGCAATCATCCAGCGCGTCGCTGAGGTGGAACTTCACCACGGCGAAATCGGGGTTCGTCATCAACGAGTTCGTCACCGTGTTGGACGATGGGCACTGCGGACACCAGGTCTCGGTGCGTGCCTCGAGCAGGACGACCTTGTCCGCCCAGTTGCTCAATGCCGTGAACGGGATGCTGACGGTGTTGTTGGCCTGGGATGGGTCGTTGGCCAGGACCACATTGATCTCGAGCGTGTGCGGGCCAACGGTCGTATTGAGGTTCGTGTTATGCGTGACGGGCATGTAGTACCCACCCGTTCCCAGACCCGGAGCCTGGATGTTGATGGTCTGCGTGGTGGTCCAGCTTCCACCGTCCAGTCGCCAGCGCACACCGAAACTCGCGCAATATCCGGGTCCGTTGTTCTTCACCTCCAATTTCACCTGGTAGTTGGTACTGGCCTTGACGTACCGCGGCAGGGAGGTGGAACTGATGTAGATGTCCTGCGCTCCGGCGATGCCGAAAGCCGCCAGGCACATGGTCAAAAGGCCGGTTCGAAGGGTCGAAACACGCATGGGCAGTTGGGTTTGTTGCACCGAATATAGGCGGAGGAAGCGCTCGGAATGGATAGTAACACAGGCGGTTCATCCATTTAACGGTGCCTTGACCGGTCAACGGTGCTGACCTGCCTGGGGGGGGGCGCTCAGTTCTCCGCACCACTGAACGCGAAGCGCACGATGTTGGCGCCCATCTGCAGGGCACGCGTACGGTTGGCCTCGCTGTCGCCATGCACCCCCGCATCCTCCCAGCCATCGCCCAGGTCGCACTCGAAGTCGTAGAAGCATACGAGCCGCCCTTCCCAGAAGAGGCCGAAACCCTTCGGCGGCTGGTTGTCGTGCTCGTGCACCTTGGGCAGGCCCTGGTCGAAATTGAACTTCTGGTGATAGATGGCGTGGGCGAAGGGGAGCTCCAGGAACTCCAGTTCGGGGAATACACGCTTCATCATGGGCCTGATGAAGGGATCCATCCCATAGTTGTCGCTGATGTGCAGGAAGCCACCGGCCATGAGGTAGTTCCGGAGGTTCTCCGCCTCCTGCTGGGAGAAGACCACGTTGCCATGGCCTGTCATATGCACGAGCGGGTAGGTGAAGAGGTCGGGGCTGCCCACTTCCACCACGGGCACCTCCGGGTTGATCCCCATGCCCAGCTGTGCGTTGCAGAACTTCACAAGGTTGGGCACGCTGGTCGGGTTGCCGTACCAATCGCCGCCGCCGTTGTACTTGAGCACCGCGATCTGGTAGGAGCCTTGCGCCCATGTGCTCATGTGGGCCGGTGCCCATGTGCATAGGATGGCCAGTGCGATGGTCCGGAACATGGTGCGAAGTTACCCCTGTTGCGCGAGGCTCATCCAGGTGCAGGCGGCCAGGGCGGCGGTCTCCGTACGCAGGCGTGCCGATCCGAGGCTGATCGCCTGGAAGCCGGCAGTTCGAAGCGTGCTGGCCTCCTCCGTGCTGAAGTCGCCCTCCGGTCCGACCAGCAGGAGCACCTCTTCCTGGATGTTGTACGCCTGCATCAAGGAACGGTGTTCGCCTTCGCACCAGCCGAAGAGGCGCTGGGGCGGGAGAGGCTCGGCCAGCAGATCGGACAGGTCGGTGAGCGCATCGATCCGAGGCAGCCAGAGACGCCGGCTCTGCTTCATGGCACTGATCGCCACCCGATGCAGCCGGTCGACGCGCAACTTCCCGCGCTCGGTGCGCTCGGTGGCGATGGGGGTGATGCGGTCCACGCCGATCTCCACGGCCTTCTCCACGAACCATTCGAAGCGGTCCATCTGCTTGGTGGGCGCCACGGCCAGGTGGATGCGCGCGGTGCGTTCGGGTCCTGCTGCGTGGCGCTCGATGATGCGCACGCTGCACTGCCGTTTGGTGATGAGCTCGATGGTCGCGATGGCGCGCGTCCCCTGTCCGTCGAGCAGGCCGATGCGCGTGCCGGCAGTGAGCCGAAGGACCGCAATGGCGTGATGGGCTTCCTCTTCGGGCAGCTCGATCAGGTCGCCGATCAGATCAGGACTGTGGAAGAGGTGCATGCGGTGCGGTGCGATCGATGCGATGGATGAGGAGGAGCCCGGTGGCCAGGACGAAGATGAAGAGCGAACTGCTCACGGCCGGCGACACCCCGAACCGGACCGGCAACTGGTTCGTGGTCCATTGTCCGTTCAGGACCGCGGGCAGCACCAGCTCGGAGAGGGGGTGCGCGATGCCGGTCGGAAGGGAATAGCCCAGGGTGGAGATGGCCGCCACCGAGAGGACGAGCCCGATACCACCAAGCGCCAGCACGGCCATGACCGCGATCCGTGATGGACGCAGATGTTCCAGAAGGAAGGCGAGGAGCAGCACCGCGCTGCACGTGATGTAACGCGGTCCATAGGTCCAGCCGCCCCACCAGGTGGAGTGCAGGGAATAGGCGAGGATGAGGGCGATGGCGGGCAGCAGATAGGGGTTCGTGAGCCAGGCGCGCGCGTCCTTCAAGGGCCGGACGAGGAGCAGGGCAACGAGCGCCGGCATGTAGATGAAGAGCCCCCGGTAGAGGCTGAAGGTGAGTCCGAAGAGGGCATCGAGCCGGAAGCCGCGGAAGCCGAGCGACTGCGTCATATGCGGATAGTTCGCCGCCATGGCCGAGGGAAAGGTGAACGCCGAACCCGTGATCACCGCGTTGTTGACCAGGGTGATGATGATCCCGACCAGATAGGCGGTGGCGAAGCGAAGGCTGGACCCGAACGGCCGCGAGAGCAGCAGCTGCAGGCCTTGCACGGCGATGATCACCACGGACGCCGTGTCGGTGAGCAGGGCGGCCGACGCCCACAGACCGGCGATCATGAAGCGCTCCTTCCCGATGGAGATCGTCGTGAGCAGTACGAACAAGGCGGCCGGAAGGTGGTTGTACAGGCTGCCGCTGTAGACGAAGAGGAAGGAGCCGAGCATCGGCACCAGCACGGTGAGCGCGCGGTGTCCGGTCAGCTGCGGATGTTCGAAGCTGCGTCGCCAGAGGATCAACGCGATGAGGGCGAAGGGGAGGACGCCCCAGATGAAGCCGCCGAGACGCAGAAGCGCGGCGTAGGACGATCCATCCGCCGTGGTGGCGTTCGCGCCCACTGCCCTCGCCAGCGCCCACAAGGGCACGAGGACCCAGCTCGGCAGGGGCGCCTTGTCGGTGTAGTAGCGACCATCCACCACCGCCTTGTCGCCGGTGAGGGTATGGTGTGCGGTGAATTCGGAGGACCCGGTCTCCACGATCGCGGAGGTGGCCATGGCACGAGAGAGGGTGCCGTCGTTGGTGCCGGCATCCAGATGCCAGGAGCACACTGCGACGATGATCAGGAAGAAGGTGACGGCCTGCTTGCGCGACGGCATCCTCACTGCTTCTTGAAGTCGAGCTTGTAGAAGTGGAAGTCCGGGCTGTGCAGGTCGATCCTGAAGCCGGTCACCCGGTGGTCGGCATCGAAGGAGAAGGTGATGTAGCCGGGCTCAAGAAAGGGATCCGCGTGATCCCACTTCCAGGTGTCGTAATGCCAATGTACCAGCTCACCGGTGAAGAGCTCCTTCGCGGGTGTGAACGCGAGCACGGGCGTACCGTTCAGATCGGTAATGGTCGCCTCGCCATAGATCTTGTCCACGTAGGTGCCCTGGAGGGTGCCGGCATCCGCTGTCGGGCTGGTTCCGCTCACGCGGGCGTTCACGCGATCGGCCACACGCTTCGCCTCGCGTTCGTCGCGCTTCGCCAGCCGTGGCAGGATGTCGGCCACGGGGTCCGCGGTGCCATCACCCAGGTAGCTGTCCATGATCTTGTTGGTGATGGCGAAGACGCTGTAGCTCTCACCGTTGCCCAGGCAGATCACCGCGAGGTCCTTCTCCGGCACCACGGCATGGTTGAGGATGAAGCCCGGCATGCCACCGCTGTGCGTGATCACCTTCGCACCGTTGTTGTGCTCGATGAACCAGCCGAGCCCGGCACCCTCGTCGCCCATGGCCAGGTGCGTCGTGGTGATCATGCCATAGGAATCCGGCGAAAGGAAGGTCTTGCCGTTCACCTTGCCCTCATCGGCCCACATGGCGTCCCACTTCGCGAGGTCGGTCACGGTACTGAGCACACCACAGGCCCCATCGGCTCCCTGCAGCGCCTGGTAGGGCATGCTCTTCTGCGGTGCGCTCTTGTCCTGTCCCTTGCGCACATGAGGCAGGGCGACGTCGGTCATGCCCGCGAGGTCGGCCGTCTCCACGCGGCTGCGGTCCATGCCCAGCGGCTGGAAGATGCGGGAGGTGATGAACGCATCCCAGCTCATGCCACTGACGTGCTCGATCAGTTGGGCCGCGGCGATGAACATCAGGTTGCTGTATCCGAACTCATCGCGGAAGGGCAGCGTCATCGGCTCATGGGCATGACGCGCGAGGATCTCCTCCTGGGTGTAGTCGGTGCCGTACCAAAGGAGATCGCCGTCGAAGGTGATCCAGCCGCTGCGGTGGCACAGGAGGTCCTTCACCAGGAACTGCTCCGTGACATAGGGCAGGGGCGTGGCGAATTCCGGCATGTAATGGCGCACGGGTGTGTTCCAGTCCAGCTTGCCCTCGTCCACCAGCAGCCCGACGGCACAGGCGGTGAAGGCCTTGCTGATGCTGGCGCAATAGAACACCGAATTGGCCGTGACGGGATCCGGCTTCGCCAGGTCGAGCCTGCCGTAGCCCTTGCTCCAGACGAGCTTGCCATCCTTCACCACCCCCACGGCGAGGCCGGGCTGGTCGAACTTGCGGACGGCATCCGCGATGTAGGTGTCGAGCTTCTTGAAGTCGGGTCCCTTCTGCGCGTTGGCGGCAAGGAGGGGTAGGGCGGAGGCGAGGACGATCGCGTGGCGCAGGGTGGTCATGCCACGAAGATCGTGTTCCTTCCGCTAGCTCACATGTGGCGGCGGCGGCGGCCGGATCCGGTGGCCACTTCCTCCTCATCGGCCACCTTGCCCTTCAACTTGGTGTCCATGTCCAGCCCGCTCTTCACCTCGATGTTGATGCCATCGCTCAGGCCGGTGACGATGGGCCGCTTCTCGAAGACCTGCGGCGTGGCCGTCTCCACCTCCACATAGGCGCTGTCCCCCTTCTCGTTGAACTGCACGAGGCGTTCGGGGATCATCATCACGCTGTCCCGGCGGTCGAGCACGATGTCAGCGTTGGCGCTGTAGTTGGCGCGGATGAAGGAGCCTTCCTTGGGCGTCATCGCCGCACGCACCTCGAACTTGATCGCGCCTTCCTCGTCCACGCCCTTCGGTGCGATGTACTCCAGCTTCGCCGGGTGCGTCTCGTCCTCGATGGCACCGATGGTCACCACCAGGTCCATGCCCGTGTGCACTTTTCCGATCTCGCTCTCGTCCACCTTGCCCTTGAAGATGAGGTCCTGCATATCCGCCACACTGGCGATCGTGGTGCCCTCGTTGAAGTTGTTGCGCTCGATCACGCTGGTGCCCACCTTCACCGGCACCTCCAGCACCATGCCGTCGATGGAGCTGCGCACGATCGTGTTGGACGAACTGCCGCTGCTGCTGCTGATGCCGTCGCGCACCAGTTGAAGGGCATCGCGCGCGGCCTCCAGCTCCTGTTTCGCGCTCTTCAAGGCCACCTCGAAGGTCTGCATCTCGGCCGGGGCGATCACCCCTTTCGTTGCGAGCGGCTTGTTGCGGTCGAAGTTGAGCTGTGCGTTGTTCAGCGCGATCTCGGCGCTGCGCACGCGGTTCTCGGCCTGGTTCAGGCTGAGCATGTCCGGCACGATCTGGATGATCGCCAGTTTGTCGCCCTTCTTCACCAGATCGCCGGCCTCCACGAAGAGCTCGCGGATGATGCCGCTCACCACGGGCTTCACGGCCACCTCCTGACGCGGCTCGATGCTGCCGTTGGCGATGGTCTTCTTCACGATGTTCCCCTTCACGGGATGCTCGATGGTGAAGACCTCGGGCACCTCCACCGACTTCTGGTAGAGGAACCACAGGGTCCACACGAAGAGCGCGGCGACCAGTGCGATGAGGGTGTTGCGAACGATGCGTTTCATGGGTGATGGGTGTTGACGGTCATTCGGCGCGCAGGGCGTCGACGGCCTTGATGCGCAATGCGCGCGATGCAGGGATGAGTCCGGCCACGAGGCCGCTGATGATGAGCACGATGAGCGCGGTGATGGCGGTGCCCAGGTCGACCTCGGGCCGTACGAAGAAGTCGCCCTCCATGCCGAAGGACTGCACCAGTTCCAGCAGGCCCACACCGAGCACGAGGCCGCTGTATCCGGCGAGGACGGTGAGGACGAGCGATTCCATGATGATCTGCTTGCGGATGACGCGCGGGGTCGCACCGAGGGCGCGGCGCACACCGATCTCCTTGGTGCGCTCCTTCACCACCACGAGCATGATGTTGCTGATGCCGATGGCACCGGCCAGCAGGGTCATCACCCCCACGATCCAGCTCAGGCCGCTGATGCCCACGAGCAGCATGTTCATCTTCCCGAACTGCTCGGCCAGGTTGAAGCTGCCGAAGGCCATCTGGTCGTTGGGGTCCACGTCGTGGCGGCGCGCCATCAGTTTCTTGATCCCTTCCTCCACCTCGCTCACCTCCACGCCCTCCTTGGCCGTGACCGAGAACCAGCCCACGATGTTGTGGTAGTTGAAGGCGGCCTGGAAGGTGCTGAAGGGGATGTAGACCGTGTTGTCCTCCTCCTCGCTGCCCTCGCTGCGGGTGGCATGGTGCACGCCGACCACGCGGAAGTAGACGCCGTTCACGCGGATGTGGTCGCCGATCACGGCTTCGGTGCTGTCGAAGAGCAGTTCACGCACCCGCTTGCCGATCACGCACACCTTGCGTTCCTCGAGCATGTCCTTCTCGTTCAGGAAGCGGCCACTGTCCACGGCAACGCTCTGGATGCGGATGATGTCCGGCACATCGCCATAGATGTTGAAGGGCCCTGTCTTGTTCCCGCGCACCACGTTGTTGCTGCCGCGCCAGCCGCCGAGCTGGTTCCGTGGTGCGAGGTATTGCACGCCGGGGATCTCCCGCTTGATGGCGTCGATGTCGTCGTTGTTGAAGTTGAAGTAGCGTCCGCGCGCGAAGCCGTGGTAGGGCAGGGAGGTGCGTTGGGTCCAGAGGAAGGCGCTGTTGGTGGCCCAGCCCGAGAAGGCCTTCTCGGTACCATGGCGCAGGCCATTGCCTGCACCGAGCATCACCACGAGCATGAAGATGCCCCAGCCCACACCGAAGGCCGTGAGGAAGGTGCGGAGCTTGTTGCGCCCCAGCGTCATCCCGATCTCGTTCCAAAGCTCGCGGTCGAACATGGCTTATTCGTCTCGGAGTGCTTCGATGGGACGGATGCGCGCGGCGCGGCGTGCGGGGATGTAGCCGGCCAGCGCACCCGCGACGACGAGCACGATGGTGGCCTGGATGGCGATGCCGATGTCCACGGTCGGGTCGCGGAACATCTCCTGCTCACCGATCACGCCGGCGAGCCATTCCAGCAGGCCGACACCGCAGACCAGTCCGAAGTAGCCGGCTGCGGCGGTGATGAAGATGGATTCCATCAGGGTCTGGCTCACCACGGCCCACGGGGTGGCACCGAGCGCCTTGCGGATGCCGATCTCCCGCGTGCGCTCCTTCACCACGATGAGCATGATGTTGCTGACGCCCACGACGCCGGCGATGATGGTGCCGATGCCGATGACCCAGATGAAGAGCGAGATGCCCCCGGTGATCTGCATGATCTTCACGTAGTCCTCGATGGTGTTGCGCACCCAGATGGCGTTGTCGTCCTTGGGGTCGAAGACGTGGCGCGCGGCCAGCGTTCGGCGCACCTGTTCGGTGATGGCCTGGGACTCGGCCACATCGGCATCGCCCACGGTGAACATGATCTGGTCCAGTTCGCTGCTGCCGCCGAAGATCAGCTGGGTGGTGGTGATCGGCAGGTACACGATGCTCTCCTCGCGCTCGCCGCCACTGTCGGTATAGGTGCCCACGACCTGGAAGGCGATGCCGTTCACGGTGATCCACTCGTTCAGCGGGTCCTCGCCATCGAACAGCTCCTCCTGCACCTTGCGCCCGATCACCGCCACCTTCCGGAACTGCTGCAGGTCGATCGTGTTGATGTAACGCCCCTCCTGCATGGTGGAGTTCTCCAGGTAGGTGTGGCCGGGGTGGACACCACGGATGCTGAAGTTCGCGTACTTCTTGCGGTAGACGATGTTCGCGTTGCCACCCCACATGTTGAAGCGTCCCGTGTAGTGATCCAACTTGGGAACGGTACGACGGAGGTGGTCCAGGTCCGCGTTCTCCAGCCGGATGTACCGGCCGGGCTGCATGCCCTTGTAAGGCTTGGCGGTGAGACCGCCCCAGATCCAGATGCTGTTCACCGCATCGTCACGGAAGCTGTGGTCCACGCCATGCTTGAGGCCGTTGCCCGCGCCGAGCAGGAAGATGAGCATGAAGATCCCCCAGAACACCGCGAAGCCGGTGAGCGCGGTCCGCAACTTGTTCTTGCGGATGGTGTCGAGGATCTCACCCCATTTCTCCCTATCGAACATCGGCGGACAGGGTGGCGGGGTCCAGGTGGGCGTTCTCGATCAGGCCATCGCGCAGGTAGATCACGCGTTGGGTCTTCGCGGCCACATCGCGCTCGTGGGTCACGATCACCACGGTGAGGCCCAGGTCGCGGTTCACGCGGGTGAGCAGCTCCATCACGTCCTGACTGGTCTTGCTGTCGAGCGCACCGGTAGGCTCGTCGGCCAGGATGATCTTGGGGTTGCTGATGAGCGCCCGGGCGATGGCGACCCGTTGCTTCTGACCGCCGCTCAGCTCGTTGGGCATGTGATGCGCCCATTCGCGCAGCCCCACCTTCTCCAGCATCTCCAGGGCGAGTTCGTTCCGTTTGCGACGGGCCATGCCTTGGTAGTACAGGGGCAGCGCCACGTTCTCCATCGCGTTCTTGAAGGTGATCAGGTTGAAGCTCTGGAACACGAAGCCGATGTACTTGCTTCGGAGCAGTGCGTTCTCGGTCTCGTTCTGGCCTTTGATCAGCTGACCGTCCAGCAGGTATTCCCCCTCATCATAGGTGTCCAGGATCCCCACGATGTTCAGCAGGGTGCTCTTGCCGGAACCGGACGAGCCCATGATGCTCACCAGTTCGCCGCGGCCGATGTGAAGGTCGATGCCCTTGAGGACCTGGAGGACGTTGTTGCCGGTATGGTAGGCCTTGCGGATCCCCTTCAGGTCGATCATCTCCTTGGCTTGAACAAGTAAGGGACGAAGTTACCGGGCATGCCCGCACAGGAGGGTCCACATACATGAGCGGTGGGCCGTCGGGTTGAGCGGGGCGGCCCCCCTTCAACCATCGCGCTTGAAGACGAGTTCGAAGAAGTTCCGGTCCACATGCACCTCCTCCAGACGGCCATTGCGGTAGGTGTAGTTGTTCACTTTCCCGTCAGGAAGGTGAAGGCGATAGGTGCCTGGGCCGGTTTGCTGAAGGCGGCAATCGTGCAGCACGCTCTCCACGAAGATGAGAGGTTGCCCCACGGGTTCCTCGTAGTACATCCGCGCCGTGGTCCATTCCACCCGCCCCTCGTGTACGAAATGTTCATCGGGATGGACGTAACAGGTCGCCGTGTCCTGCTTCAGGTGGAAATGGCTGCTGTCCCGGACGGTGCCGTTCACCGTCACCTGGGAGTGGCACCTGGCCATGCCGCCGTCCATGTACTCGGTGCTTACGAGCGATCGCACCTGTTGCTTCCACAGGATGTCGAACTCGGAGAAGGAGGACATCACGTAATGCGTACGGTCACCGTCGATCCGACGCTTCACCAGGATGCTGCCCACGATGTCGCGGCCCTTCCAGATATCGAACCGGTGGTCCTGCGCTGAAGTGCTGATCAGGGTCAGGCAGCCCAACCCGAGCCAGAAGCTTCGTAGGATGGTCGCTCCGACCGGCTTGTGGATCATTGAAGTGTGACGATGCGGGCAAGGTAGGTAGGAGCCGGGCATGTTGGAACGCGTTGTAAACAGATGACAACCGGACCGCCCGCGACCCCCACCCGCCGCCCCGACCGGCGCTCGTCATGGGTGGTACGTTTCCATGAATGTCCCGCACCGTTGTCCGTTCCGGCGATGCACGGCATGGGCGGCTGCCTAAATTGGACGCATGATGAAAGGGGTGCGGATCCCGGTGCTGATCGGGTTGGTGGTGGCGACGTTGGCGCACGGCTCAAGGACCTGGGCCCAGACGAACATCGAGTTCCTGGGGAGCCTGTCCTATCAGCAGCTCCGGGGTAGCCACCTGTCCAACCTCTGGGGCTACGCTGATGAGGAGGGGAAGGAGTACGCGCTCGTCGGCGTCAACGGGAGCTCGGGCATGACCGGTGGCCTCTCCATCGTTGATGTCACCGATGCCGCATCACCGGTGGAGGTATACTTCCTCCCTGGGCCGGCCTCGATCTGGCGGGAGATCAAGGTCTGGAACGACCATGCCTACGTGACCACCGAAGCGGCCAACGGGGGTCTCACCATCGTTGATCTATCACCGTTGCCCCAGAGCACCGACCTCCCCAGCACCGTGTGGTTCGACCCGGAGTGGGACACCTCCCATTCGCTCTTCATCGACGAGAACGGACGCTTGTACATCCACGGGGCCAACGAGGGCAATGGGGGTGTGATCATGTACGACCTCACCGCGGACCCGATGGCGCCGGTGCGCGTCGGCCAGTTCGACCAATGGTACGTACACGACAGCTATGCGCGCGGCGATACGCTCTATGCCGCGCACATCATCAACGGCTTCTTCACCATCCTCGATGTGAGCGACCCGTCACAACCGGTGTTGCTCGGCCAGCAATCCACACCGAACAACTTCACGCACAACGTATGGCTCGATGCCAGCGGACACCACCTGTACACCACCGATGAACGCTCGAACGCCTATGTGGGCGCGTACGACGTGAGCGATCCTTCGGACATCCAGTACCTGGACAAGCTGCGCAGCGATGGCGGTAGCGGGGCCATTCCGCACAACACCTACTGGCTGCCCGGCGATCACCTCGTGCAGAGCTATTATACTTATGGCGTCTCGATATACGATTGTTCGCATCCGGACAACCTGGTGGAGGTGGGGCACTACGACACCTCGCCGCTGCAAGGGGATGGATTCAGTGGTGCGTGGGGGGTGTACCCTTTCCTGCCTTCCGGCCGACTGCTCCTATCTGACATCGAGGAAGGGCTGTTCATTCTCGGGCCCACCTATGTGCGGGGTTGTTTGTTGGAGGGCATGGTGACCAACAGCGCCAACGGCATTCCTGTGGCACAAGCGGAGGTCCGGATCCTGAACACCGATGCGTTGGAGGTCACCGGTATCTCAGGAGCCTATGGCGTGGGCACTCTGCAGCCAGGTACGTACGAGGTCTCGGTCTCCGCGCCCGGCTTCTTCCCACGTACGTTGAGCGGCGTGGACCTGGCCACCGGTGCGACCACGGAATTGGACATCACCCTGGATCCATTGCCGACCTATCCCGTGAGCGGGGTCATCCGCACCATGGGTTCGCTTGATCCGGTTCCCGATGGCCATGTATGGCTGGTGAACGATACCTACAGCTTCCATGTGGAAAGTGGGTCGGATGGCAGCTTCCTTTTCCCGGGGGTGTACAATGGCACGTATACGGTGGATGTTGGCGCCTGGGGTTGGCACGGTGCCTGTCCTGCTGATCTTGTCGTGGCTGACGCTGGCGTTGAGGACTGGACGATCGAACTGGAGCAGGGCTACGCCGATGACTTCGCGCTGGACCTGGGTTGGGAGGTGACGACCACCGCGCCGCGCGGCGTTTGGGAACGAGGCCGACCCGCGGGCACCACCTTCGAGGAAGCACAGGCGAATCCGGGCGAGGATGTGCCAGGGGATTGCCGCGACAAGGCCTATGTGACCGGGAACAGCGGGGGCAGCCCGAACAGCGCGGATGTCGATGAAGGCGGGACCACGTTGATCTCTCCGGTCTTCGATGCGACCGACCTGGAGGACGCTCACGTCCGTTACCACTACTGGTTCTTTGATGCCGGAGGGAACTCCGCACCGAACGACACCTTGACCATCTCCCTGAGCAACGGCACGGACACGGTGACGATCGAACAGGTGCCGCCCGTTCAAAGCGCGTCGGCCTGGCGGTTCAGCAACATCCGGATCGCCGATCACCTCACACCCTCGGCCACCATGCGGCTGTTCGTGCTCGCGGAGGACAAGGACCCCCAGGGCCATATCGTCGAGGCCGCGTTCGACGACTTCGAAGTGGTTGCCAACGCGACAGTGGGCGTGGTCCAGGGCGATGAAGCGGATGGCTTGCTGATCTGGCCTGTTCCGAGCACGGATCATTGCGCCATCGTGCTGCCGGATGGCATGAACGGTCGCGTTTGGATCACGGATGCGATCGGCAGGAGCGTCCTAGCGGGCACATCGATGGTGAACGGGCGCTACGAGACGGGGAACGGTCTGGTGAGCGGCAGCTACTTCGTCCGCGTGTTCACCGACGATGGACGGTGGCTGCGGGGCAGGATCGAGATCTTGCGATGAGGGTCAGCGCCGTTTCTGGGGCGCGCTGGTATCGCAGTTCTCCTTGATCAGCTTGTCCACCTCGGGCACACCGCCCAAGGCCTTGGCCAGGGTCAGGTCCTCGCAGGCCTTCACGCGATCGCCCTTCTTGATACGCAGGAGGGCCCTGGTGCGCAGGGCAAAGGCATTGGAAGGGTAGAAGCGGAGGCTTCGTTCGATGTCGTTCCAGGCTTCCTCCTCTTCGCCGAGCATCATCCGCACATAGGCCCGGTTGCTGAGGGCAACAGGTTCATCCTTGTCCATGCTCAGTGCCTCCTGGATCATCTTCAAGGCCTCATCATAGCGGCCAAGCATGGTGAGTTCGAACCCCCGGTTGGTCCAATGACCCACCTGGGCGGGTTCCACCACGCACAGCTTTTCCAGGATCCGCAAGGCGTCCGCATGCCGGCCTTCCTGGTCGTACAGGCGCGCCAGGGTCTTCATCGCCTCCAGATCATCCCCCGCGCCGGCCAGCCCCGCCTCCAGGTCCTCAATGGCCGTCGGTACCTTCTTCATCTCGCTGCGGGCTAGGCCGCGCACCAGGTGGGCTTGCGCCTTCAGGATCGCCACATTGGCCAGCTCGATGGCTTTGGAGGCATGCTCCTCCGCACGGGCGGGATCCTGCGCTCGCAGGGAATAGAGCGCCCGCTGGTAATGTCCGTTCGCATTGGTGCTGTCCTTCACCAATGCGGCATCCACATCCTGCACGAAGCGATCGTTCCGCTCCATCATGTACCATGCCTTGGCCCGTGCCAGCAGGGTGTATGCACTGGGTTCGGCTTTCACGGCCTTCTCATAGAACTCCAGCGCACGTTGCGGTTTCTCCAATTCAAGCATGGAGTCTCCTTTCATCACGAGGATGCGGGTCTCACCCGATTGGGCGCGGACCGGCGTGGCGAGGATCAGGACGGCGAGCGGAAGGATGATGCGGATCAGCACGCCTGTTCGGTGGAAGTGTCGCATGGACAATGGGCAAAAGTACAAGGTCAGCGCCGGGTAAGTGCAAGACCGATGCCACACTATCAACTACCGGGTGTGGGGGATGGCATCGAGCCCAACGGTGCGGCCCGCCTTCAGGAGATAGTGCCCGGCCATGGCCACCATGGCCCCGTTGTCCGTGCAGTAGGCGGGAGGTGGAACGTATGCCCCCCAGCCTTCGCGCTCGGCGAGCGCCGCGAATTGGGCGCGCAGGGCGGAGTTCGCGCTCACGCCTCCGCTCATGGCGATGGACCGAACGCCAAGTGATCGGGCGGCCTTCTGCACCTTGCGCAGCAGGACGTCCACGATGCTCTGTTGGAGGGAGGCGCATAGGTGGGCATGTTCCTTCTGAATGAAGGCCGGGTCGTCGCGCAGGCCCCGTTGCACCAGCAGGTTGAAGGCGGTCTTGATCCCACTGAAGCTGAAGTCGGTGCCGGGCACCTGGGGCATTGGTAGCTTGAACCGTCGTGGATCTCCACCGATGGCGTTCCGATCGATCAGCGGTCCGCCCGGATAGGGTAGCCCCAGCACCTTCGCCGCCTTATCGAAGGCCTCCCCGGCAGCATCGTCCACCGTGGTGCCGATGACCTTCATTTCAAGCGGACCACTGACCAGGACGAGCAGGGTATGCCCACCGCTCACGGTGAGGTTCAGAAAGGGGAAGGGAGGGATGGGGCGGTCCTCTCCATCGCGGATGAAATGAGCGAGCACATGAGCCTGCATATGGTCCACCCCCAATAAGGGGATGCCCAGACCTTGGGCCAGGGAACGTGCGAAGCAGGTGCCCACGAGCAGGGCACCGATCAGCCCCGGACCCTGGGTGAACGCCACGGCGCTCAGGTCCTGTCGGGCCACACCAGCCTGTCGAAGGGCGGTGTCCACCACGGGCACGATGTGCTCCTGGTGCGCCCGGCTCGCCAGTTCCGGCACGACCCCGCCCCATTGGGCGTGCACTTCCTGCCCCGCCACCACATTCGAGCGCGTACGACCGTCCACCAGCACCGCGGCGGCGGTCTCGTCACAGGAGCTTTCGATCCCCAGTACGATGAGCGGTGAAGGCATGAGGCTACTTTTGGGCACAAGGCCCGCTTCTTGCGTAGAAGTCGGCAAAACTAAAGGGCTGGCGGCGCGCGACATATATCGATGGACCGGAAGGTTCCTCCGATGGGTCGGCATCTTCATCGGTGCGGTCCTCGTTCTGTTCCTGATCGTTGCGGTATCGCTGCTATGGTCCCCGGTACAGACGCGGGTCGTAGGCTGGCTTGGTGAAAAGGCATCGGAGCAGCTCGGGACCGAGGTACGCGTGGGGCGCGTGGCGCTATCGTTGACAGGGCAACTCGTGCTGGAGCGTATCCTGGTGGCGGACCTGGATGCGGATACGTTGATCGCTGCCAGCGCGATGCGTGTGAAGGGGTTGCGGATCCACCCGGGCACCCGGCTGGTATCGATGACGGGCTTCGACCTGGAGAACGTCCGTTTCCGATTGCGCACACCAGCGGGAGGAACGAAGAGCAACCTCACGCTTCTTCTGGACCGGCTCGGTGATGGCGACACCACCAGCGCTGGAGGGGACTGGACGGTGCGGTGCACGCGGTTCAACATCGCGGAATTGCACTTCACCTTCGACAATGAGAACAGCACGCGGATCCCCTTCGGGGTGGACCTGGAGCACGTGGGTGTGACGCACGCCCACATCGCCGGACGCGGTCTCGAGGTGGTCGGTGATTCCATCGTTGCGGATCTGAACAGGATGAGGTTGGTGGAACAGGGAGGTCTGGAGGTCACCGAGCTCAGCGGACGGGCTGCGGTGAGCGGCAAGGGCATCGTGATCCAGGACCTGCGGCTCCGCACTCCTGCATCCGCTGCCGATGGGGAGCTGCGTTTCACCACCCAGAACTGGCGGGACTACAACGCGTTCAATGACAAGGTGATGATGCGCGCTGACCTGGACACGGCCCATGTCGACTTCGCGGACATCGCTCTGTTCGCTCCGGGCCTGGAAGGGATCCATTATCCGATGGAGGTGAGCGGTCGGATCCGTGGCACCATCGCCGAGTTGAAGGGTCGGGACCTTCGCATCGCTTTCGGCCGGCGCTCGCGCTTTTCCGGCGCCGCGGACCTGAGCGGATTGCCCGACATCATGAACACCTTCATGGTGCTTGATATCGATGAGCTTTCGACCGATCCAGATGACCTCAGTGGCTTGCCCGTACCCCCATTCACCTCGGGGGAGAGACTCGCACTTCCTACGGACCTGCACAAGCTCGGCCATATCGGCTTCAACGGGAACTTCACGGGGTTCCTGCGTTCCTTCACCGCCTATGGTCGGACGACCACGCAGCTCGGGGTACTGAACACCGACGTGAGTTACGAGCGCGACACGGTGAGCGATGTGTTCACCATCGCCGGGCGAGTGGTCACGCCGGGCTTCGACCTGGGTCCGCTGACCGGTACGAGCACCCTTGGTCCACTTGCGGCGAACCTCCGCCTGAAGGCGAGCGGTCACAGTTTCCGAACGGCCAGGGCGGACCTGGAGGGCACCTTCCCGATGATCACCGTGAACGGCCGGAGCATCTCGGGCATTTCAGCCAATGGTCAACTGGAGCGCAATCTCTTCAATGGCGCGTTGAGCGTGAATGACGAGAAGCTGAGGCTGCGTTTCGAAGGACTTGCCGACCTGCGGAAGCGCTGGCCCCAGGTGGACTTCAGTGCACAAGTGGACCACATGGACCTGCGCGCACTTGGGTTCGTGACGACACCGGGCTACAATTCCCTCAAGATGGACC
Source organism: Bacteroidota bacterium (assembly GCA_029573495.1). Taxonomy (GTDB): domain Bacteria; phylum Bacteroidota; class Bacteroidia; order Flavobacteriales_F; family PHOS-HE28; genus PHOS-HE28. The sequence continues at coordinate 19,760 of JAKQEI010000087.1, forward strand.
TTACGGCCGCCGGGCGCTTCAGTCCTGACAGCTTGCTGGGTTCGTTGAGCGCCCGGGACATCTCCTATTGCGTGGGTGACGAGGACCATGAACTGGGGAACATCACCCTGCGCAGCGGCCGTGGTTCGGGCAGGAACATCGTCGAACTGGACGCGGACTTCGCCAGTGCCCGTGTGGAAGGGCTCTTCCAACCGACGCACCTGCCGGACTTGATCACGAACACCGTCTTCAGCGTATTCCCCTCGCTCGGCAATGAGGTCGACTATCGACAGGCCGAGCAGCAGTTCACCTTCTCCGTCGCAGCGCGCAACTCCGACGCGGTCCTGGACCTCGTCATGCCCAAGCTACGGCTGGCACCTGGTTCCTCCGTCTCGGGTTCCTTCGACAGCAGGGCCTTCGACGTGGACGTTTCCGCGCGGATACCTTGGATGAAGTACGGTGATCTGCGACTGGACAGCGTGGACGTGATGACGGAGAAGACGGTGGATGTGCTGGCTTTCGCGCTCCGGAGTACTCGACAGACGTATCGGGACAGCATGTGGTTCGTGGGCTCCGAGGTGACCGGACTGGCTTACCAGGACGAGGTGGAGATCGCTGCCGGCTGGGCTGGGTCGAACAGTGGGACCAACGGCCACGTGGAAGTTCAAGGACAGGTCCGCGGCCTGCGTTCGATCGATCTCGATCTGCTTCCCAGCACCCTTCATCTCGGACGCGGCAACTGGCACAACCAGGAGGTGGCGCACATCGTCATCGACTCCTCCACCGTGCTGGTGGACACGTTGATGCTGGAGAACGGGGTGCAGCGCATCGCGGTGAGCGGGCGTTTGAGCAAGGACCCGAAGGAAGCCCTCCTCTTCGCCATGCAGGACGTGGACATCGCGAACTTCCGACCCGTGATGGAAGGACCGGCGATCGATGGCAAGGTGAGCGGCGATGGCCGTTTGTACGATCCGTACGGAACACCCTACCTCGAAAGCTATCTGTGCGCCGACAGCGTCATGGTGGAGGACAAGCCATTGGGGGACGTCCGGTTCCATGCTGACTGGTCCGAAGAGACGGGTTCCGTGGCCCTTCGTGGTGAGCTGACGCGTGGGCCGCTGAAGGCGCTTGATTTCGTGGGACGCATGGAGCCCAAACAGAACAACAGGCTGGACGTCGATCTCGTCTTCGATCGGTTCGACCTCACCTTCATCGATCCCTACCTGCCCGAAGGCATCAGCGATATCCAGGGCACGGTGACCGGCACGGTGGACGTGAGCGGCGACCTTGGGCATCCCCTCGTGAACGGGGTGGTGGACCTGGACAACGCCGGCTTGCGGATCGACTACCTCAACACGCTATACACCTTCTCGAACGAGGTGAAGATCGCGCCGGACATGTTCGCCCTTGACCTCGTGACCATCCGCGACGAGGAGGGCAACACGGGCCGCATCGGCGGTACCATCCTGCACGATGGGTTGCGTGCGTGGAACTTCAACGTCTGGGGTACCGTGAAGAACCTGATGGTGCTGAACACAACGGTGGCCGACAATTCCCTGTACTATGGAAAGGCGTTCGCCAACGGTGACATCGAAGTGAGCGGGAGCGTGGACCAGTTGGAGATCACCGTGGATGCATCCACCGGACCGGGCACCGACATCCACTTCCCGGTGGGCGGAAGTACCGAGGTGTCCGACGTCGGTTTCGTGCGCTTCATGTCCAATGACAGTGCGGCCACCGAGGAGGAGGTGGACCTCACGGGCATCGCCTTGGACCTGAAGGCACGGGTGACGCCCGATGCGCACTTCGAGCTCATCTTCGACCCGACCATCGGTGACGTGATGGCCGGTCGTGGTCGGGGCGATATGGAGATGACCGTGAGCCCGACCGGGGAGTTCCGGATGCGGGGACAAGTGGAGGTGACCGAGGGGGATTATCTCTTCACCCTCCGCAACGTGGTGAACAAACGGTTCGAAGTGGTGCCCGGAGGACGGATCGTCTGGTATGGCGATCCCCTCGATGCGCAGCTCGATATCCAGGCGCAATACCGGGTGCGCGCCCCGCTGTACGACATCATGTTCGAGAAGAACGACGCGTACAAGAAGCGGGTGCCCGTGGATGTGGTGATGCAGTTGCGCGAGAACCTGATGAACCCGGAGATCGGGTTCGAGGTGCGCATGCCCACGGTTGACGATGACATCCGCACCCGTGTGAACAGCGTGCTGAGCACCGAGCAGGAACGCAATCGACAGGTCTTCGCGTTGATCGTTCTCAACCGTTTCATCCAGCCACAGAGCCTCGCGGGCAGCGGTTCGCCGAGCAGCGGGGGCAATGTGGTCGGCACCACGGGCTTCGAGCTGTTGAGCAATCAGGTGAGCAACTGGTTGTCCAAGCTCAGCAAAAGCTTCGATCTCGGGGTGAACTACCGGCCGGGGGACAATATCACCCAGGATGAACTGGAAGTGGCCATGAGCACACAGCTCTTCAACGAGCGCCTGCTCCTCACCACGAACGTGGGCGTGAGCACGGGTGCGCAAACGAGCACCAACAACAACGGACTCATCGGTGATTTCCAACTGGAGTACCTGCTCACCCCGGAGGGTCGCCTCCGCGCGAAGGCCTTCAGTGTGAGCAACGACCGCAACCTGAACCGATCCGACCAGGCGCCCACGACACAGGGTGCGGGTGTGGCCTATCGGGAGGAGTTCCGAAGCTGGGGCGAACTGTGGCAGAAACTGCTGAACAACTTCCGTCCGGCGAGCAAGGACCGGGTCTTCGACTGATCAGCCCTCATCCAGGCCGAGGTGATGGCCCAGCTTGCGCTTCTTGGTGAGCAGGTAGTCGCGGTTGTGCACGTTCGCGGTGATCTCGATCGGCAGGTTCTCCACGATCTCCAGGCCGTAGCCAACAAGACCCGTCCTTTTGCGCGGGTTGTTGGTGAGCAGCTTCATCTTGCGCACCCCGAGGTCGTGCAGGATCTGTGCACCCACTCCATAATCGCGTGCGTCCATGTCGAAGCCGAGCATCAGGTTGGCCTCCACGGTGTCCGCACCCTGTTCCTGAAGCTTGTAGGCCTTCAGTTTGTTCAACAGACCGATGCCGCGTCCTTCCTGCTGCATGTACACGATCACACCCTTGCCGGCCTGTTCCACGCGTTCCATGGCGCGGTGCAGCTGTGGACCACAATCGCAGCGGCATGATCCGAAGATGTCGCCGGTGACACAGGAGGAGTGGACACGAACGAGCACGGGCTCATCAAGCTCCCATTCCCCTTTCACGAGCGCGAGATGCTCATCACCCGTCGTGTTCTGCTTGAACGCGATGAGCCGGAAGTCACCATGCTCCGTAGGCAGCTTCACCTCCACCTGGCGTTCCACAAGGCGTTCGGTGCGCATGCGATAGGCCACGAGGTCCTCGATGCTGATAAGCTTCAACCCGAACTGTTCCGCTATCCCCCGCAGTTGAGGGAGTCGGGCCATGCTCCCGTCCTCGTTGAGGATCTCCACGATCACGCCAGCCGGTTCGAAGCCTGCGAGTCGGGCAAGGTCCACGGCGGCTTCGGTGTGGCCGGTGCGGCGAAGAACGCCACCGTTGCGGGCCTTGAGCGGAAAGATGTGTCCGGGACGGGCCAGGTCCTCCGGCCTGCTCGCCGGATCGATCAGGGCGGCCATGGTCTGTGCGCGGTCCCAGGCGCTGATGCCCGTGGTGGTGCCGCGCCCCTTCACATCCACGCTCACCGTGAAGGGGGTCTCGTGCAGGGCGGTGTTGTCACGCACCATCAGGTCCAACCCCAGTTCCTCACAACGGGCCTCGGTGAGCGGCGCGCAGATGAGGCCGCGCCCGTGCCTGGCCATGAAGTTGATCACCTCCGGGGTGGCGTTGCGGGCGGCGGTCAGGAAGTCGCCTTCATTCTCACGGTCCTCATCGTCCACCACGATGACCACCTTTCCGGCGCGGATGTCGGCGATCGCATCCTCGATGCTGTCGAAGCTGTCCTTCATGTGCGTTGCAAGCGGCGAAATTACACCCGAGTGGCGGGCTCAGCCATCGCGGAGGCCGACTTCCGGGTCGAACGGACGAGCAGTTCCTCCAATTGGGCCGCACTTCGCTCCCAATCGAAGTGGGTACGCACGAACCGTGAACCCGCTTCGGCGAGCCGATCACGTTCCGCCGGGTCGTCCAACAACCGGAGGATGTGCTCGGCATAGTCCTTCGGGCCCTGGCCGATCAGGATGCTCTCTCCGGGCACGGCCTGCACGGCATTGTTGGCCAGCGAGCTGGTGATGCAGGGCATGCCCATGGCCATGGCCTCCAGCAGTTTGTTCTGCAATCCCGTCCCGATCTGCATGGGGGCGATGAAGATGCGGGCAGCGGCATAGGAGTGTCTGATGTCCTTCACCCAGCCGCTCACCTCGATGCGCGGATCATTGCGGGCCAGCTCGCGCACCTCCGCGCTGGGGTCCACACCGGAGATCAGCAGGTTCGTTTCCGGGCGGTGGGCATGCACGAGCGGCAGGACCTTCCGCACGAGGTAGAGCACGCTGTCGATGTTCGGCGGATAGTTCATGTTACCGGTGAACACCAGGTCGTATTTCTTCTCCAGTGGCTGCGGTGCGAAGTGCGCAGTGTCCACACCGTTCGGGATCACGGTCACCCGGTCGCGCAAGGGATGGTAGAGCAGATCCCGGTCCTGTTCACTGATGATCACGGTCTCATCGAAGAGGTCGAACATCAGGTTCTCGTAGCGGATGAGTCGGCGTGTCTCTGTCTGGAACAGCGGCCGCAGATAGAAGGGCGCATTGCGCGTCCGACGTTCCATGCCCTTGGAAAGGGTGTCCATGTAATCGAGCGTCTTGGGCAGGGTGGGGTGGCTGCGCAGGTATTCGGTGGTCCGCACCAGCTGACAAAGGACGGCGTCCGGTCGGTGCTCCTGGATCACCCGATCGATGATGCGCTGGGCCGAGCGATGGTGGAAGTAGGCCACCTGGAAGGGAAGACGGGAGAAGATGGCGGTGGCCAGTTTCAGCAGGATGCGCCAGCGTGGCACCCGGATCACCTCGATGTGCGCACAGAACCTCCGAAGGTGTTCGACATGCGCCGGATCGGTGGGGCCGTCGCTCAAGCAGCAGAGGATGACACGGTCCCGTTCGGCCAGCCTGGTGATCAGGTGGTGCGCCCGCAGTTTGTCGCCCTTTTCCAGTGGATAGGGTACCCGGGAGAGCAGCACCAGGAGTTTCATGCCTTGCGCAGTCGCTCGTACAGGTCCACGAGGTCCTTCACGATCCGTTGGTCAGCGTAACGGTTCTCGATGAGCTTGCGGGCCTCCGATCCGATCATGCGCATGTAGTCCGGTGTCTCGTCCAGTGAGATGATATGCTGGGCGAACTCGTTCGCGTTCCGGGCGATCAGGATGTTCAGACCTTCGGTATGGTCGATCCCCTCGGCACCGATCGGTGTGGAGATCACGGGTTTGCCGAGCGCCATCCCCTCGATGATCTTCACTCGCATGCCGCCGGCGGAGAAGAGGGGCACCACCATCACCTGCCGCTCGCGCATGAAGTTCTGAGCGCTCTTCACCCGACCGCGGATCGTCACGCCGGGTATCTCGGCCTTCAGGAGGTCGCTTGGCATCTTGTTACCGGCGAGGTCCAGTCGGGCATCAGGCCGTTCCCGCAGCACCTTGGGCCATACCTCGCTCAACAACCAGCGGATCCCCTCCTCGTTCGGGAGCCAGTCCATGCTGCCCAGGTGGAAGAAGGTCACCCGGCCAGATCTCTTGGGCTCCTCCACCACGTATTCCGACGGTTCCACGGCGAAGGGGATCGTGGCGATGGGGGTCCGTGTGCCGTGCTCCGCGAAGTGCTGCGCATCGGATGGGCTGATCGCCGCCACGGCATCCACCCGGTCCAGGACCGCCATTTCATACTCCTCGAGCTGCTTGGCTAAGAACTTCCGGTAGGGCCTCTTGAGGATGTTCTTCTCGCCCGTGGCGATGCGGCCCTGGATAACATGTTCCAGGTTGTGGGAGCGCAGCACGATCGAGGCGTTCGAATACCGACGGATGGTCGGTATGTAGGGGGTCATGAAGAGGCTCTCGAGCTGCACCACATCGAACTTCTCCTCGGAGAGCAGACGGATCAGGCGGATGTCCACGTCCGGGCTGAAGAAACGGCTGATGTTGTAATTGTCGGCGGTGAGCAGGTCGGTGAACGCGTCAACGACGTTCACGCTCGTGTCCACGAAAACGCCCTCTATGCGGGTACTGGCCTTGTAATCCGCGGGGATCTGGTCAGGGTCCAAGGCGTTCTTCGGGGTGCTGATGCAGAGCACCTTCACGGAGTGGCCGGCCGCGAGAAGACCACGGGTCAGGTTGTGCATCGCCTTGCTGCCACCGTCGATGGGTGGGTAGGGCGGCTTGTTACAAAGCTGTAGGATGCGCATGGCCGCGGTGGAACAAGGAACGGAAACGTTCCCAGCCGCGATAATACGCATCGGCATCGAAGAGGGGGCTGTCCGTGGAGGCCTTCCAGGTGAGCAAGGCGGCGATGGGGATGAGCACCATGGAACTGACCCACATGCCGGGCCAGGGATCGAAGGCGCCGGATATCACCAGTTTCTCGGTACTGAAGGAAACGATGTGGAAGATGAGGAAGAAAATGATGGCGAAGACGACAGGCAGTCCCATGCCGCCCTTCCGGATGATGGCCCCCAGCGGTGCCCCGATGAAGAAGAAGATGAGACAGGCCAGGGCGAGCATGCGCTTGCGGTGCCATTCGATGCCGAAGCGGGCGATCTGCTCCTTGCGGCTACGTCGTTCACTCGCGGTCTGGTCCAGGAAGTTCAAATTGCTGCGGACCATGTTCATCGCCACCTCATAGCTGTTCCTCAGCTGTTCGGTGGTGAGGCCCATGCTGTCCTGCCGCAGGCTGTCGTCCACCAGAAGACCCGGATGCGGCGTGTTCTTCCGGATGATCATGAAGCTGTTGGCCAGGTGGTCGCGTTGCTCCTCCGTCCGTTTGGCGAACTGACGCATGAGGCTGTCCCGGCCGAGCTCGAGCTGGGCCGAGGAGAGCATCTTGTAGTGGTCCTTGAACAGGTCGCGATCGGTCCGGTCCAGGCCCAGTCCGGTGAGGTCCAGACGGATCTCATCCACCTTGAAGGTGCCGCGTGTCAACGGGTACTTGCCCCGGTCCTTCGCCGGCGAGCGCTCGTCGTAGAAATGCCCATCCTCCAGGATAAGGAGGAGAACGTCCCCGGATCTGCTGCGCTGCATGGTGCCCTTCTGTGCGCGGAGCACGGTGCGGTTCCCCTGGAACGGGGTCCGATGGTCGTAGATCAGCACGTCGTGGAGGGTTCCGTCCCGGTCCTTCTGAATGGCACGGATGCTGAATCCGTCGATGCCATTGTAGAAGATACCGGGTTGGAGGTTGAGCGCCGGTTTCTTGCGGGTGACGTCCCAGAGCAGCGAATGGAACCGCAGGTTAGCGACCGGAAGGATGTTGTTGCTGAAGAAGTAGGAGGCGGTGGCCAGACCGGACACGAAGACCACCAACGGCAGGAGGATGCGCAGGAGCCCCATCCCGGCTGATCGCATCGGTACCAGTTCACTGTTCTCTCCGAGCCCGCCGAGGGTCATGATGCTCGCGAGGAGGATGGCCAGGGGAAGGGCCAGCGGAACGAAGCTCGCCGTGGCATAGGTCATCAGTTCGAGGAGGACGTACCATTCCAACCCCTTCCCCATGAGGTCGTCCACGTACTTCCACAGGAATTGCATCACGAGGATGAACAGGACGATGATGAAGGTGATCAACAGGGGGCCGGTGAAGGCTCCTATGATCATCCGGTGCAGGCGTCTCATCAGGGAATGAACGGCGCCGGGCCGTTCGTCGCATGCCGGTCAGGCGCCGAGCACCCGGCCCAGCGTTTCGATCTGGGAGGTCCATAGGTTCCGCGTCTCCTCCACCTCGTGGGGCCACGCGTGATCGGTCACCACCAGGCATACATCATTCGTCATCGCATCGATCCGGACGCGGAACTCGAAGAAGGCCTCAGGGTCCTCGTCATCGTTCCGACGGAACCGGATCACTTCACCCAGCTTCCGCCCGATGAGTGTGGTCTCCTCCTGCTCACCATCCCAGAGGAAGGTGTACTGATCGCCGCGCACGTCCACGTCCTGGCAATACCACTCGCTGAATCCGCTCGGCGTGCTCAATAATTCATACAGGGCGTGCGGACTGCTGTTGAGGTAGAACTCCATCACCACACGCTCCTTCATCGGGCGTTTCTTCACAGGAGGTGGGGCGGGCTTCGGAGCGGCCTTGGGCGCTGGTGACGCGGATGCCGGCCCCTCCTTGGCAGCGACCACGGCAGGCTTAGGTTCCGCAGCCTTGGACGTGACATTCTTCGCCGGTCTTGCCGGTGCCGCTTGCCTGGCTGGCTTCACCGGGGAAGCGGCCGCCTTTTTCACCGGCTTGGTAGCGGCCTTCTTCACCGCCACCTTCTTCACGGCCGCAGCCTTCTTCGCCACGACTTTCTTCGGTGCGTTCACCTTTTTCGCCGGGGTCTTTCCACCACCTCGTGCCGGCGCTCCCTTCAAGGGTCTTGCGGCCACGGCCTTCTTCTTTGCGACGACCTTCTTGACGGCTGCCGCCTTCCTTCCAGCCGACCTGGTCGGTTTCGTCTTCTTCGCCGGAGCAGACTTGGACTTCCGGGCCGGCTTGGCTGCCGATCTACCGGGCTTGGGGGCTGTGGGTTTCTTCTTGGCCATGTCGCGGCGCGTGCAAAGTGCTGTGGGCCAAGGTAGCCAAAAGCCATCCCCCACCAAATAGGGCATTGGCAGCGGGCGTGGGAGGGGATGACCGGTCGGTGTGATCGGGCTTCATGCCTCTTCACCCATGCCGGTATCCGGCCTCATGCTCCGGTGTGACCGGCATTGATCCGAGCTATCCGGACGACCATCGGATCGCTATATTTGCCGCCCCATTGGCGAGCCCAATGGGTGTATGGCGCGGTAGCTCAGCTGGTTAGAGCGCATGATTCATAATCCTGAGGTCGGGAGTTCAAGTCTCCCCCGCGCTACAGGAGGCCATCCCCGAAAGGAGGATGGCCTCCTTCGTTCAGAGGGGAACGATCCATCGGGTGTTGTTGCGGTCTGGTCAGGCGCTGCCCAACGCTTGGCGGAACTTGGCCGGGAGTGTTGGTATCGTGATCCGGGCAGCTTACATTCGGTGCATGGCCCGCATGACAACACATCCGCGCAATGCGACTGGTCGACCGGCAAGGCGTTCAGCTGAGATGGTCGTGCCCAAGCGTGTGCCGAAGGGGCGTAAGTCGGACACCATACAGGTGCAATGGTCCGATGGGGCGGGTGAGCTCAACTACGATGAGTTGACCCCTGCGCAGAGCTGGCCCTTCCTCCGCGACGACCGGTCATGAAATGGTCTCCAGGGTCATGCGCCCTGCCGCTGATCGTTATTCTGATCCACGGGTGCGGAGGTGCTTCGGAGCCCGCGACGGACGAGGCGGCGATCAGGAAGGTGATGGCCGGTCAGGAAGCGGCGTGGGACAGAGGTGACCTGTCCGGTTTCATGGACGGTTACGATGACAGGGTCTGCTTCATCGGTCGCAAAGGGATGACCTGTGGTCGCGATGCCGTGACACGGAATTACGAGAAGAGTTATCCGGACCAAGCGGCGATGGGCGACCTTCGCTTCACGATCCATGAGGTACTGCCCGCCGGGACCGGGCACGCGTGGGTCACGGGCAATTGGCAACTGACCCGCACGTCGGACACGCTCGGGGGTGGCTTCTCACTCCTTTGGAAGCGGGAGAAGGCGGGATGGCGCATCATCCGCGACCATAGTTACTAGAGCACGACACACCGTCGGTATCTTTCGCTCCGAAGTGGAGCTCAGCATCAACCTGGTCGTCATGGCACTCACCGTGCTGGTGTCGCTCGCGGCGTTCCAGGACCGTTCCGTGCAGGACCGGTTGCTCTTTCAACCCTACGCCGTTCAGCACCGCGGACAGTGGTACAGGCTCCTTACGCACGCCTTTGTTCACGCCGATACCATGCACCTCGTCGTGAACATGTTCGTCCTCTGGTCCTTCGGCAGTAGCGTGGAGAAGCTGCTTCCGTTGATCACGCCCCTGGAGGGTGGGCTGGCCTATGTGCTGCTATACGTCGGAGGGGCGGTCTTCGCCACCTTGCCGGGCATGGTGAAGCACCGTGACGACCCGAACTACCGGTCGGTCGGAGCAAGCGGCGCGGTGAGCGCGGTGGTCTTCGCGCAGATCGTCATGCTGCCCACCCAGCGCATCACCCTCTTCTTCATCCAGGATCTTCCGGCCTGGCTATTCGGCGGGCTCTACCTGCTGTACTCCTATATGATGGACAAGCGTGCGGGGGACAACGTCGCACATGATGCGCACTTCTATGGTGCGGTCTTCGGGGTCTTGTTCACCTTCGCCCTGCGGCCTGAACTGCTCATTCATTTCGGCGCGCTGGAACGTGCGCTGGGCATCTGAACGATGAAGAAGGGACTTTTCCTGGACCGCGATGGGGTGATCAACCGCGAACTTGGCACGCATACCACGAGCCTTGCGGACTTCGATATCCTGCCGGGAACGCCGGAGGCCATCACCGCGGCCGTCGCGGCCGGATGGGTGGTGGTGGTCATCACCAACCAGAGCGGGATCGGCCTTGGGATGTATGATCACGCGGCGGTGGCGGCCATGCATGAGCGCCTGCGGTCCGTCCTGCGCGATGCCGGGACGGAGGTCGCCGACATACTCTATTGTCCGCACCATCCGCAGCAGGGCAGATGCCTGTGTCGCAAGCCGGGAAGCCTCCTTCTCGAGCGGGCCGCAGCGCGGCACGGCATCGATCTGGCGGCCTCGGTCATGATCGGTGATCGGCAACGCGATGTGGATGCGGCCAACGGTGCGGGTGCCCGGGGCATCCTGGTGGCACCTGACCGCGACTTGATGGATACCTTGCGCACCAACGGCCTGCTATGAAGGACCTGGTGAACCTGAACGGCGACGTGGTGCCCGGTGACAAGCCGGTGATCACCTTGGACAACCGTGCCTACCATTATGGGGATGGGCTTTTCGAGAGCATGCGGATCGTGGAGGGCCGGGCCCGTTTCCTCGATGCCCATTGGGCACGCCTCACCACCGGTGCGGCCTTGCTCCGGATCAAGCTGCCGTCCAACCTGGACCGCGATGCTTTCGAGCGCTACATCAACGAACTCGTGCAACGGACCGGCCTGCTAAATGCGCGCTGCCGGTTCACGCTGTTCAGGAAGGGCCCGGGGTTCTACCGACCTGCAGAGCATGAAGGGGGCTTCACCTTCGAACTGCACACGCTGGAGGAACCCACCTACGCACTGAACGGGCATGGCTTGATGGTGGACATCTGGCCGGAGATGCGGAAGCCGGTGAACGACCTTTCGCGCCACAAGACGCTGAACTGCCAGTACTATGTGATGGCTTCGCTCTGGGCGGAACAACGGGGCCTGGATGATTGCATGTTGCAGAACGATCGCGGGAACATCATCGAAAGCAGCTCGGGTAACCTGTTCATCGTGAGCAACGGCGTGCTGTACACACCGTCGTTGAGCGATGGATGTGTGGGTGGGGTGATGCGTGCGCAGGTGATCAACCTGGCGATCGCCAATGGGATCAAGGTGTATGAGTGCTCTCTGAACCCGCAGAACCTGCTGGCGGCGGATGAGTTGTTCTTCACCAACGCCGTTCAGGGGCTGCAATGGGTAGGGGCGTATCGGACCAAGCGGTACGCACACCGCCTCTCCGGCATGATCACCGAACTGCTGGTGAGCGCCACACAGGTCAGTTCAACGTAGGGTCGTCCGGGAAATTCGCGAGCGGAGCGAAGGAACGTCCCATGTCGCGCAAGCTGTCGCCCCAGAGGTCGGCATTGCCCACATCCATGATACGACGTTTGGATCCGGTGGCCACCAGCCAGGAGCGTTCGCTCAATTCCTTGTCAAGCTGGTCCTTGCCCCAACCGGAATAGCCAACGAAGAAGCGCACGTGTTCCGTAAGACGCGGGTCCCCCTCGAGCAGGTCGCGTAGTTGTTCGAAGTCGCCTCCCACGTACACGCCGTCCACGACCATCTGACTGCCGGTGAGCCTGTCGCCCAGGGTGTGGATGTAGTAGAGGTTGTTGCTCTGCACCGGCCCCCCGATGCCCACTGGTGCGCCAAGGGGAGGGAGGTTCTCCAGAAGGTCGTTCACGCCCATGTCGGTCCGCCGGTTCAGCACGAATCCGAAGGAGCCTTCGGCATTGTGGTCGCACAGGAGCACCACCGTGCGACGGAAGTACGGGTCAGCGAGATAGGGCTCACTGATGAGCAACCGGCCTCGCTCCGGCGCGAGCACGCTTTTCGGGTCCAGTTCCAGAGGATCCTTCGCCATGGGACGGGAAATTACTAAGCATTGATGAGAGCACCTCCAGGGATCGATGCAACGGTGTCGGAGCGGCGATGAACGGATAACTTCGTGGCGAAGTACCGATACCATGTCCGATCCGCTGCACCACCGCACCGACTATACCAGGCACGTCTTGATGGAGGATGAGGCCGGCGACGATCCGATCGCCTTGTTCGCCCGCTGGATGGCCGATGCGCAGGAGGCTGGCGTACCGGAGCCGCATGCGATGACCCTTGCCACAGCGGGCAGTTTGACGATCAGCTGCCGGGTGGTGCTGCTGCGATCGTTCGATGCGGATGGATTCGTGTTCTACAGCAATTACAACAGCCGCAAGGCGATGGACCTCGAGCGCGATCCGCGCGCGGCATTGAATTTCTTCTGGCCGCAGTTGGAGCGACAGGTGCGCATCGAAGGGAAGGCGGAGCAGGTGTCGCCCGAGGAATCCGATCGCTATTACGCGACACGGCCGGTGGAGAGCAGGATCGCGGCCTGGTCGAGCGATCAGAGCCGTTCCGTCGAGGATCGGGCGAAGCTCGAGGAGCGCTTCGAGCGTTGGAAGGGTCGGTTCGCGGATGGAGAGGTTCCGCGTCCGCTGCATTGGGGTGGTTATCGCGTCCGCCCGCAGCGGATGGAGTTCTGGCAGGGAAGGCCGAGCCGTTTGCATGATCGCATCGCCTTCGAGCATTTCGCCGATGGCGCCTGGGCGCGCCTTCGGCTTCAGCCGTAACATCCCTGGAAAGGGAAGACCCCGGCCAGGGCCGAGGTCTTCATGATGGGCTCGTGCGAAGTGCTTACTTCTTCTTGGGAGCGGCCTTCTTGGCTGCTGCCTTCTTCGGTGCCGCTTTCTTCGCGGCCTTCTTCGCGGCCGCTTTCTTCGGTGCTGCTTTCTTCGCGCCCGCCTTCTTCGCTGCGGCTACGCGCGTGCGACGCTTGGAAGGACGGCTCTTACCGGCGCTGCCGATCGTGCGCTTTCCTTTCTTCGTCTTCTTGTCACCTTTTCCCATGGGATGGCGTGTTAAGGATTTCGTCAAAAGTACCCGGGCGTCACAGGGGTTCCGGGCTCGTTCATCGCACTTCTCAACCCGAACATGTGAATTGTCGATGTGTTCCGGTCGGCGGTCGTGTCAGGAGCGGTCACTTTCCGCATCACGTCGCAATCGCTCTTCGAGGTGGGCGGGACTGTGCACCATCTTGCGTGCCCATGACAATTTCAACGCGAGCAGTTCCTCGTCCGGGAGTCGCCAGTTGACCGTGCTCGCGCGCAGGCGCTGCATCACCGTGTACAGGATGATCGCGGCGGAGACGGAGATGTTATAGCTCTCGGTGAAACCGACCATGGGTATGCGCAGGTGTTCATCCGCCGCGTTCATCAACGTGTCGCTCAGGCCGGTCAGTTCCGTGCCGAAGCAGAATGCCATCGGCCGTTCCAGGTCGATCGACTCCGGTGTGGTCTCCGGGCTGCGCGGGGAGGTTGCGATCACTCGATATCCCTTCTGTTTCAAGGTCTCGATGCACGCGAGCGTGTTGTCCGCATGCGAGCGGTAGCGATGTACATCGACCCATTTGGAGGAACCGAGGGTGACGTCCGGGTTGAGCTGGTAGGCGTTCCTGTTCTCGATCACATGGATGTCCTGCAGACCGACGAGGTCGCTTGTGCGTACGACCGCGCTCGCGTTCTGTGATTGGTAGATGTCCTCGAGGACCACCGTTACATGACGGGTGCGCAAGGGTGCGAGATGATCGAAGAGCGCACGTTTGTTCGGCGAGATGAATTGGGCGAGCTGCTCGTAGAGCTGTTGATCGGTCATGGCCCCCCAAGGCTACAAAAAGAAAGTCCCCCGCCGTAGCGAGGGACTTCCGTGAAATGAGCTGTCGCTTACTTCACTTTGTTCTGCAGGTCTGCACCCGCTTTGAACTTCACCACCTTCTTGGCAGCGATCTTGATCTCCTTGCCGGTCTGCGGGTTGCGGCCTTTGCGAGCAGCGCGCTTGGTGATGGAGAAGGTGCCGAAGCCGACGAGGGCCACGCGCTCACCTTTCTTCAGCGCCTTGGTGGTGCTGGTCACGAATGCATCCAGCGCGCGCTTCGCGTCAGCCTTGGAGATCTTCGCGTCAGCGGCGATGGCTTCGATAATGCTAGCCTTGTTCAAGCTCATGGGTTTGTGTGTTGAGTTGGTTGTTGTTAGTGAACTCGGAGCAAATGTATCCTGAAGACCGCGTCTGTCAAGGGTTTCCGGGCGTCCGTCCGGAAAATGTTGAAAACATTGGGGGTTTGTTCATAAGTGGATCTGCATCCCGCCGCCAGCAAGGGTTTCAGGCCGGGGCGCGTTCCCGGTTCTGCAGTCGTTGAATCAACGGGAAGTGGATGGTGAGAGCGTGGGAGGGAAGGTCGTCGGTCGCGTGGATCAGGCCAGCCTGCTGCCGGCGATGGAACGCGTCCCTCTCAGGAAGTCCGCGGCCACCATGCGTTTCCGGCCTTCGGCCTGCAGCTCGAGGATCTCCAATGGCCGATCGGAACAGGCCACGAACAGGCGGTCGTCCTCCACGAACAGAGCACCCGGAGGACCATGGACCGGAAGTTCCGATCGTGCCGAACGGAGCAGTTTGAGGTGATGCGTCCGTCCATCGCCATGGGTCCAGGTGCACCAGGCTCCGGGATAAGGGCTCAAGCCACGAATGAGGTCATGCACCTTGGACGACGGGCGGTCGAAAAACACTTGGGTATTATCGGCGTTCAGCTTCGGCGCACCCGGCGGTGGGTGCATCGGGTCGATCACCTGCGGCGTTGCATGCAAGCTCCCCTCCGTCAACCCGTGCACGGTGCGCACCATCAATTGTGCACCGATATGCATCAACCGGTCATGCACCTCACCGGCGCTCGCGTCCGGTCCCACCTGTATCGTGTCCTGCAGCAGCATGTCGCCGGTATCGATCTCGTGCCGGATACGGAAGGTGGTGACACCGGTCTCCTTCTCCCCATTGATCACCGCCCAGTTGATGGGTGCGGCACCGCGATACGCAGGTAGGAGGGAACCATGCAGGTTGATGGTCCCCAGACGCGGCTTCGACCAGACCACTTCCGGCAACATCCGGAAGGCGACGACGACGAAGAGATCGGCATCCAAGCCGTCGAGTGCCTCAGCGAAGGCCGGATCCTTCAATCTTTCCGGCTGAAGCACGGGCAGTCCAAGTTCGAGCGCACGCTGCTTGACGGCGGACGCACGCAACTGACGGCCTCGTCCAGCGGGCCTGTCCGGAGCGGTGACCACCGCCACCACCTCCTGCCCATCGGCGATCAAGGCATCAAGAGTGGCCACCGCGAAATCGGGTGTGCCCATGAAGACGATGCGCGTGGGATCACTCATAGGATGAGCTGCGAAGGTGCGATGCGGAAGCGGTACGGCAAGAGGGCATCCTCACCCGCATAGTCGACCCCGATCCGTGGACCAATGAGAACATCCTGTTCGCGGACCTTCACGCCGACGTCCTCCAACCAGACGCGCTCCCCAGTCAGGTCCTCTCCATTGAGTTCGGTGCGGATGCCGAGCGCCTGGGTCAGGGTGCCGGGTCCGCCGGTGGTCAGGGTTCCCGTGCCGCGTCGTTCGCGCATCGCCTCTGTACCTATCAAAGGATGAACGGCGCGTACGAGAACCGCTTGTGGCTCATCCTTCTCCCGCACCACCACATTGAAGAGGTGGTGTATGCCATAGCACAGATACACATAGGCGATGCCACCAGCTGCGTACATCACCTCGTTGCGCTTGGTGCGGCGACCGCCACTGGCATGGGACGCCCTGTCCGGTTCTCCCATGTATGCCTCGGTCTCGGTGATGATGCCAGCGGTCCGGACCCCGCCGATGCAGGTGAACAGCGCTTTGCCGATCAGATCGCGGGCGGCGATCAGGGCGTCGCGCTCCCGGTAGAATCCAGCAGACAGCTTCATCGGACCCGATCCTCCTCGTCTAGTTCCCATCTCAGCACCTTCGCAGCCTCCGGAGATAGACCATCCGGTTCGGCCACGTCCGATCCACCGATGCTGGGTGCATAGGCCTTTCGTCGCCGACAGACATCGCACTGGCCGCAATCAGCGTCCACGTCCTCTCCGAAATAGTGGATCAGTGATCGGGACCGGCACTCCTCGGTCGCATCCACATACGCCAACATCGCTTCGAGCCGGGCTTCGGCACGTTGCCTGCGCAATGCCAGTGCGGCGGGATCCAGGACGAGGTGCTGTGCATCCCCCCGCGGTTGCAACAGGGTGGCCGATGGGGCGTCATTCCGGGCTTTGTATGAAAGGACCCGTTGCTGATGAAGGTCCTGCAAACGCTTTATCACCGTCTCCGCCTGCCACTTCAAGCCTTTGGCCAGACGAAGCTCATCGATCACCACGGGTTCCTCGAACAGGCCGCCATAGTTGCGCAACAGGGCTTCGAGCAGCGGACCATACCGGTCGTTGTTCACCCGCATGCCATAGATGAGCTGTTGATCGGCGATGAGGAGGACCCGCGAAGGACTGCGGACGCCATCCGAAAGGGTCAATCGACCATCCAGCTCCAGCGCCTTCAATGCGTTCGCCACCACCACGGGCGGCAATTTGGTACGGGCCGACAGCGCGCGATTGTCCACCTCATAGTTCTCCAGGAGGCCCGATCCGATGGCGATCGCATGCATGTCAGCGAATGCTTGATAGACCTTCCGGACATCGGCCAGCGAAGGATACGAACCCACCTGTCGTTCGCGCAACCGCTGTGCGTCACCCGGACCGGTCAACAGGAATGCGTAGGAAGGCTTCCCGTCCCGACCGGCCCTGCCTGCTTCCTGATAATAGCTTTCCAGGTCGGGTGGCGGTTCCATGTGGATGACAACACGCACATCGGCCTTGTCGATGCCCATGCCGAAGGCATTCGTGGCCACCACGCACCGCAGGGAACCATCGGTCCAGCCTTGCTGGATGCGGTCCCTTTCCTCCAGTTCCATGCCGGCATGATAGGCGGCAGCTGAGAAGCCGTGATGCTGGAGCAGTCCTGCGATCCGCATGGTCGCCCTGCGTTCCCGCAGGTAGATGATGGCCGTGCCGCGCACATGGTCGAGTATGCGTAGCATGCGTCCCACCTTGTCCTCGCCCTTGCTGATCCATAGGGCGAGCTCGGGACGTTGGAAGGAACCGCGCATCACATGAGCTTCCTTGAAGGCGAGCCGGTCCATGATATCGTTGGCCACCTCCGGCGTGGCGGAAGCGGTGAGCGCCAACACGGGTACTTCGGGTCGCAGCTTGCGCACCTCAGCGATGTTGAGGTAGGCGGGTCGGAAGTCATAGCCCCATTGCGAGATGCAATGAGCCTCATCGATGGCGATGAGACCCAGCGGCAAACGGGGAAGGCGACCCAGGAAAAGGTCGGAGGCCAGTCGCTCCGGCGAGACGTATAGGAAGGCGTATTTACCGAGCGCAGCACTTTCCAGGGCGTTGTCGATCTCCTCGCGGGACATGGTGGAGATGATCGCACGGGCTGGAACCCCCAGTTTCTTCAGGCGCCCCACCTGGTCCTTCATCAAGGCGATCAGGGGGGATACCACGAGGCAGAGGCGACCCATGGCGATCGCCGGCACCTGGAAGCAGAGGCTCTTTCCACCTCCTGTGGGCAGCAGGGCAAGGGTGTCCTTCCCGGATAGTGCGGATCGGATGATGCGCTCCTGCTGCGGGCGGAAGCCATTATACCCCCATATCCGCTTGAGCACGGAACGGACATCCTCCACAGGGGCGGGCTTGCTGGACATCAGGCGGGCGACGTTGGTACGGGATCATGCCACGGTGGCAAAGGGCTACATTTGTTCCAACCCATAACGCGAGGCAATGATCACGACCGGCCAAAAGATAGCGACACAGCGGGTGGAGCGTTCGCGCCTGAACGATACCGACCTGGACAACATCAAGTTCGGCCGGGTGTTCAGCGATCACATGGTGGTGATGGATTACGAGGACGGCGCCTGGAAAGCCCCGAACATCGTTCCCTTCGGCGATCTGGAGTTGAGCCCCGCTGCGCTGGTGCTCCATTACAGCCAGACCATCTTCGAAGGACTGAAGGCCTACCGCATGCCCGACGGCGGGGTGAGCATCTTCCGGCCACAGGCGAACATCGCCCGGATGAACAGGAGCGCGAAGCGGATGTGCATGCCGGGGATCCCCGAGGACATCTTCCTGGATGCGATGACCGAACTGGTGCGGCTGGACAAGAACTGGTTGCCGAACGGGGATGAAGCATCGTTGTACATCCGGCCGTTCCTGTTCGCGAGCGACGAGTACATCGGCGTGAAGCCGAGCGACAATTACAAGTTCATCATCTTCACCTGTCCGGTGCGGGCATATTATAGCGAGCCCGTACGCGTGAAGATCGAGATGGATTACAGTCGAGCCTTTCCTGGAGGAACCGGGGAGGCGAAGTGCGGCGGCAACTATGCCGGTGGTCTCTATCCCGCCAAGCTCGGACAGGAGCAGGGTTTCCACCAGTTGATCTGGACCGATGGTCTCACGCACCAGTACATCGAGGAGAGCGGTACGATGAACGTCTTCTTCAACATCGAGGGCACCTTGATCACCCCGGCACTGGACGGCACGATCCTTCAGGGGATCACCCGCGACAGCCTGATCCGGGTCGCGAAGGACGAGGGCATCAGGGTGGAGGAACGTCGGGTGAGCGTGGAGGAAGTGGTGAGCGCAGCGCGCAACGGTCGACTGCATTCGGCCTTCGGTGCGGGTACGGCCGCCACCATCGCGCACATCTCGAAGCTCGCCTTCGGCGATGAGGAGTTCAACCTGCCTGCGGTCGAGGATCGCAAGATCGCCAACCAGGTGGGCAAGCGCCTTGATGACATCCGGCGCGGACGCGTTGCCGATCCCTACGGTTGGGTGGTACCCGTTGCGTGAGGCACCGCGAAGGTGCTATTTCGATGTAGGTGACCGACGCAGCCCCGCAAGGCTGTCCGGAATCACCACGATGCCGGGCAGGCAGAAGACCAGCAGGTAGAGCGGCCAGTCCAGGAAGGTGATGCCGACCAGGATACCGGTGATGAGGATCACCCCGAAGCACAGACCAGTGACGTGGAGGCCGATGAAGGCGAAACGGTTCACGGGTCGATCGCCCCGCGTGGCATAACGCGCGCCTCCTTGCGCACGGGGTGGAGACCCATCCGCTGGTGGCGGCTGCACATGACGGTAACCCGAGAGCAGCGCATCATAGGTCCGGCGGAGTTCGCCATCACGCAAGGTCTCGTACGCCTCCTGTACGGCTTGGAACTGCCTGGCGGCCTCCGGTGATCCGTTGCGGTCCGGGTGGCAGAGCTTCACGCGTTCCCGATAAGCCTTCTTCACCTGATGCGTGGAGGCATCCCGCATGATGCCCAATACGCGGTAATGGTCATATCGAAGGCTTCCTCGCATCGGTGGTGGGGTGGATCCGGCCGTTGCCTGGAGTGAATGTATGCGATCCGCTCGTCCTGGGTATCTTACCTACGGGAACGCATGATGAGCCAACGAAGTATCGGGGTGCTGATCGCCGGGATGCTGGCTGTTGCGGCCATGTCCCAGGACCTCATGCTGCGCGGCCGTGTCATCGATGCCGCCACTGAACGCGGGATCGTGGATGCCCACATACGATCGAAGGGAACATCGAACATCGCTGTGTCGGATGCGAACGGTTCTTTCGAACTGGCCTGTCCCGGTCCGACGGCGGTGACCTTGGAGATAAGCCGGGTGGGATATGCCACCCTCGAATTGGAGGCAGGAGCACATGCATGGACGGATCAGGAGCCGTTGATCGTGCGCATGGTGGCGCGCGCGGTGGACCTGCCTGAGGTCACCATCGACCGCCCCAAGCCCGAAGTGGTGTATCAGCGCGATGATCTGCACGTAGGGGACTACTTCACCAAAGACGATGGGGTGTGGGTGCTCACCTACGAGCGTCCCAAATTGCTGCACCGTGAGGATGAGGCGGGGAAGCAGGTCTTCCGGGATGCGCGCCTGCATCTGCTCGGACACGATTTCGTGGAGCGGAGCAGCGTTCGCCTGCCTACCGATGTATGTCGCCTCCGGCATGATGCCGTTCATCGTGTGATCGTGGAGGGCACGGGCTCCGCCTGGGTCGCCATGCAGGAAGGGGGGGAGGTGTTCCTGTCAGCCATCGACCTCAAGACCCTGCACGAACAAGTGCTCCCTTGGACCGACAGCATCCCCGGCCAACTGCTTGGCAGTGATCTCGATCCGACCTTTCCCGCCTTCAAGCATGTGGCGTACGACCTCACGGCGCAGGCGAGCCAGACCATCTGTACGGTACAGGATGACTTCCGGATGGAGCTCTTCCGCAGCCAGTACAAGTACATGAGCGGCCATGACAAGGTGGTGGCGATGGACCTGGCCCTGGAGACCGGCGTGGATGCGGAGATCATCGCCGGGTACATGACAAGCTTCCACAAGCACCTGTACTTCCGTTCACCCTACGCGCCCCTGTTCGTGGTGAAGGACACGCTCTGCGTCTTTGATCATTACAAGGAACGGGTGCGTCGATATCTACCCGACCACACCGCCATTGATGAGGTGCCGATCACCTATCACCGCGACCGCAACTGGAAGCACCAGCTGTTGCAGGACCGTGACGATGGTGCAGTATACGTCCTCTACGCCCGGAACCTGAGGACCTGGCTGCGCCGTATCGATCCTTCAACAGGCCGGCTCGGGCCGGAGCGTGTCCTGGACCATCCCTTCCCCGAGGAGGTGCAGGTGCACGACGGGTACGCGTACTTCATCTATCGTCCGTACGGATCCCTGCAGCATCGCACGCTGTACCGGCAGGCGATCCGTTGATCATGCCTGACCGGGGTGGCGCTTCGGATAGTCGAACCAGACGAGCGTGCCACATCCCTTGGTCGCGTGCGGCCAATCCTCCACGGGCAGATCGATGCGGACCATGCCGCAGGTGGGCAGGTTGTCGATGCCTGCGTCGCTCAGGTGATCCGCGAGAAGGCTGAAGCCGGGGTTGTGCCCGAAGAGGATCACGCGGTCGGCCGCTGCGGGTAGTTCGCTCACGAGGTGCGAAAGCGTCGGACGCTCGGCGAGGTACATGTTCCTGTCCTGAACGACACGTTCTTCCGACACCTGCATGGACGCCGCGAAAGCGCGTGCGGTGGTGAGCGCCCTGTTCGCCGGGCTGGTCACGATCAGGTCGATGGGCTCACCACGTTCCCTGAACAGGTTGGCCATGAAGAGTGCGTTCCGCTGACCACGTTCATTGAGCGGCCGGTCGAAGTCGTCCATTCCCGGATCCGCCCAGCTGCTCTTCGCATGGCGGCAGAGATAGAGCGTCTTCATGAGCGAAGCCTCAATGCCCGAAACGGTTCAGGCCGTCGAGGATCGCCATCAGCAATCGGGTGGGATCCATGCTCACCCCGAGCGTCACGTGCGCCATGCGGGCATCGCTGAACTGTTCGGGTCGCCGGAAGCCTTTGGAGATGGTGAGATACAGCGTATCCGGGTATTCGCCGGTGAAGTGAAGGTTCAGCACCTCTCCACCTGCGAGTCGCAGGAGGTACAGTGGATAGTGGCTGACGGCATCCTTGAAGGTGGTGTCCTCCTCGAGCACATGGCCGTGGGCCTTGAGGTCCTTGGCCACTTCATCCATCACATAGTGCAGCACATCCTCCACGAAGATCTCGGGGTCGCGCGGGACCGTCACTTGCTGGGTATCGAAAGGGGCCAGCATGCGCGCGCGGGTGTGGCGCAACGCGGTCTGCAGCTGGTTCAATTGGGCGGTGAAGCTCATCCGAATGTCGGTTCTAACGGATGGCAAACTAGTCCCTCGGCGACATGATCTCCCCGATGTGACGGATGGGTTATGCACGATCCGATCAACGATCGGGGAAGTGAAAAGCCGCATCCACCAGGATGCGGCCTTCACTCATCTGTTCAGCGACCTGGATGCCCGACCCTCACTCACACCTCCGTCTTCTCCTTCTTCGCCTTTCCGTTCTCCTTCTCATCGATCGGCTTGCGGAACACGATCTTCCCGTCGAAAGTGTCCACGACCATGGGTGTGCCCGGTTCGATGGTGCCCGCGATGATCTGGCGGCTCAGCTCGTTGAGCAGCTCGCGCTGGATCATGCGCTTGATCGGGCGCGCACCGAACTGCGGGTCGAAGCCCACGTTGCTGATGTGCTCGATCAGCTCCTCGCTCGGGATGAGGTGGTAGTCCTTCTCCGCGAGCGTGTTCATCAGCAGGTGCAACTGCAGCTCCACGATGCTGCGCACGTCCTTCCTGCTCAGCGGGCGGAACATGATGGTCTCGTCCACGCGGTTCAGGAATTCGGGGCGCACGGTCTTGCGCAGGAGGTCCATCACCTGATCCTCGGTCCGCTCGGCGATCTCTTCCAGGTCCTTGTCGTTCACCTTCTCGAAGTTCTCCTGGATGATGTGTGAGCCGATGTTGCTCGTCATGATGATGATGGTGTTCTTGAAGTTCACCACGCGCCCCTTGTTGTCGGTGAGGCGGCCATCATCCAGTACCTGCAGCAGGATGTTCCACACGTCCGGGTGCGCCTTCTCGATCTCATCGAGCAGCACCACGCTGTACGGTTTGCGGCGCACGGCTTCCGTCAACTGGCCGCCTTCATCATACCCGACATAGCCCGGAGGCGCACCTACGAGCCGGGATACGCTGTGGCGTTCCTGGTACTCGCTCATGTCGATGCGCGTCATCGCGTTCTCGTCGTTGAAGAGGATCTCGCTCAGGGCCTTGGCCAGTTCGGTCTTGCCCACACCGGTCGTGCCAAGGAAGATGAAGGAACCGATGGGCCGTTTCTCATCGCCCATGCCGGCCCGGTTGCGGCGCACCGCATCGGCCACCGCGCGCACGGCGGCATCCTGACCGACCACGCGTTTGTGCAACTCGTCCTCCAGCTTCAGCAGTTTGGTGCGTTCAGCCTCCAGCATGCGCGTCACCGGGATGCCGGTCCAGCGGCTGACCACCGAGGCGATCTCCTCCACGTCCACCTCCTCCTTGATCATCTTGCTTTCGCTCTGCAAGGCGATCAGGTCCTGTTTGGCCGCTTCGAGCTCCTTTTCGGTCTCCTGGATCCGGCCATACCGGATCTCGGCCACCAGGGCGAGGTCCCCTTCACGTTCGGCTTGCTGGGCCTGGTGCTTCAGGTCCTCGATACGGTCCTTGGCACTGTTGATGCGGTCCACCAGCTGGCGCTCGCTTTCCCACCGCGCCTTGAGGGCGTCGCGTTGACCGCCGAGTTCCGCCAGTTCCTTGTTCAGTTCAACAAGCTTGGTCTCATCGTTCTCGCGCTTGATGGCCTCGCGCTCGATCTCCAGCTGCATGATGCGGCGGTCGATCTCGTCCAGCTCCTCGGGTTTGGAGTTGATCTCCATCCGCAATTTGCTCGCGGCTTCGTCGATCAGGTCGATGGCCTTGTCCGGCAGGAAACGATCGGCGATGTAACGCGTGCTCAGCTCCACGGCGGCGATGATCGCGGCATCCTTGATCAGCACCTTATGATGACTCTCGTACTTCTCCTTCAGCCCGCGCAGGATAGAGATGGCATCCTCCCGTGAGGGCTCGTCCACCATCACCTTCTGGAACCGGCGCTCGAGGGCCTTGTCCTTCTCGAAGTACTTCTGGTATTCGTTCAGCGTGGTGGCTCCGATGCTGCGCAGTTCGCCGCGTGCCAGGGCGGGCTTCAGGATGTTGGCGGCGTCCATGGCGCCATCACCACCGCCGGCACCCACGAGGGTGTGGATCTCATCAATGAAGAGGATGATGTTGCCCTCCGCGGAGATCACCTCCTTCACCACGCTCTTCAAGCGTTCCTCGAATTCGCCCTTGTACTTGGCGCCCGCCACCAGCGCGCCCATGTCCAGGCTGTACACCTGCTTGTTCGCGAGGTCATCGGGGATGTCGCCACTGACGATGCGCTGGGCGATGCCTTCGGCGATGGCGGTCTTTCCTACGCCGGGCTCACCGATCAGGATCGGGTTGTTCTTGGTGCGGCGCGAAAGGATCTGCAGGACGCGCCGGATCTCCTCGTCGCGGCCGATCACCGGGTCGAGCTTGTTGTCCTTGGCCAGCTGGTTGAGGTTCTTCGCGTACTTGTTCAGCGCGTTGTAGGTGTCCTCCTGGCTCTGGCTGGTCACCCGTTGTCCCTTGCGCAATGCCTTGATGGCGGCCACCAGGTCCTTGTGGGTCACACCGGCATCCTTCAGCAGTTGCGATACGCTGTCGCCGCTTTCCAGGATGCCGATGAGCAGGTGTTCCACGCTGGCATACTCGTCGCCGAACTCCTTCAGCGACGCCAGTGCCTTGTTCAAGGTGGTGCCGGCCGACCGCGAGAGGGTGAGTTGCGCACCGCTTACCTTCGGATAGCCTTGCACGATCCGGTCCAGCGCCTGTTGGAGTACCGGGAGGTTCACGTTCAGTTTCTTCAGGAGGAAGGGAACCACATCGGTGTCCACTTCGAGGATGCCCTTGAGCAGATGCCCGTTCTCCACCTGCTGCTGACCAAAGCCTGTGGCAATGGTCTGCGCCTGTTGAATGGCCTGCTGGGAGCGTATGGTGAATTTGTTCAGGTCCATGTTGATCGGTTTGCTCACTATCAGGTGACCCGCCTTCTGCACAACTCACACACCATGGCGGCGAATCGGAAAGACTGGCAGCTACGGAGTTGTTCGCCGTGACGGAAAGTCGTGAACCTAAAGATGGACATGAAGTTATGTCGCGTCATCCGAGTATCCGATATCACAGTGGGACCTACTTTCGGGCCGCCATCCACATGGAATTCGCCCCCATCGCCGCTGGTGACCGCAGCGCCTTCGAGGCCTTGTTCCGACTGCACTACGGGCCGTTGTGTGCTTTCGCTGCACACTATGTGAAGGATGTGGACAAGGCGGAGGACCTCGTGCAGGACCTGTTCTTCCGGCTGTGGATGGACCGTGAGCGCATGAAGGTGACCAGCTCGTTGAAGGCCTATCTCTTCAGATCCGTCCGGAACCGTTGCCTGAACGCATTGAAGGTGCAGGGAAGGGTACGCAGCATCAATGATGAGGTGGACGTTCCCGCTGATCCTGAGGAACGGTCTGAAGAAGATTTCACCGAGCGCACGGCCCGGGTGCATGCGGCTATCGAGGGCCTGCCGGAGGAGCGAAGGAAGGTCTTCAAGCTAAGCCGTTACGAGGGATTGAAGTACCAGGAGATCGCGGATCGGTTGGGGATCTCGGTGAAGACGGTGGAGAACCAGATGGGGAAGGCGCTCAAGACCTTGCGCGAGGAGCTGGCCGACCTGATGCCGGTGACCATCCTCGGCTGGCTATGGTGGTTGTTGAACAGGTAGGATGGGGGTATCCGGGTAGATCGTTGTCATACGGACGAACACATTGAACGAGGAAGGTCATAGCACGAGCGTATCGCTGGTCCGATACCTGAGCGGGGAGGCCTCGCCGGAGGATCGACTGGCCGTGGAGGCGTGGGCCACCGCGGATCCGGCGAACGCGGCTGAACTGGAACGCCTGCGGACGATCTGGGACCTGGGTGCCGAAGCCGTACCGGCCACCGTGAACGTGGATAAGGCATGGATGCGCGTGCAGAGCCGGATCACGGAGGAGGAAGGTCGTGGTCGGGTGATCCTCATGCACCGCGGTCGAACGCTCACACGTTGGGTCGCGGCAGCGGCCGTTCTGATCGGGCTATTCGTCGGTGTTCGGTACTGGCACGAACAACGCCCCCAAGAGCTCATGGCAACGACTGAACACTTGCGAACGGTACTGAAGGACAGGAGCACCGTGGTCCTTTCGCCAGGCTCCCATGCGAACGTGCGCATGAGGGATGAACGCCGGATCACACTGCACGGCGAAGGATACTTCGAAGTGGAGCGGGATGAGGCGCGTCCATTCGTGGTCGCCACCGAAGCCGTTACGGTGACCGTGCTCGGAACGGCCTTCGAGGTCAGTGCCTTCGACACTTCGACCAGCGTGCTCGTGCGGGTGCGTCACGGCAAGGTGCGGGTGGAGGCGGAAGGGGATACGGTGTACCTGGAGGCTGGCGGGTATGCCCGCTTCAACAAGACCGCCCATCTCCTGGAACGGCTGCCTGCACCTCCGGCAGCGGTCTTCGGCGATCGCATCATCCAGTTCCAACAAGCACCCATGACCGCGGTCGTCGCGCAATTGGAGCAGCTTTTCAAGGTGCGCGTGCAGCTGGCGCATGAAGGCCTCGAGCGTTGTGTGCTCACGGCCACCTTCGAGGATGAACCGATCGACTACATCCTGCGTGTGATCGCTGACACCTATGGTCTGACGCTTACGCAGGGTGCTCCAGGAACCTACCTGCTCGATGGCCCGGGTTGTTGACCGCTGGAGGTTGATCCTCGGGATGGTATTGCTGCCCGGCTTCGGCCTGGGCCAATCCATCCTCGATCGGCATGTGCGCGTTGACGCCCAAAGGGTGCGCCTGTCCGAGGGGTTGGCGCTCATCGCGCGTGACGGTGCGTTCAAACTGAGCTACAATGCGGCCTCGGTGAGCAATGACAGCCTGGTGGACCTTGCGGTGAACGGGACCGTGGAGTCGGCCTTGCGGGGATTGGTGGGAAAGCGCTTCGAATTGAAGGAAACGGGCAACCACGTCATTCTGCTGGATAAGAGCGGGTCGAAGAAGCGTTTCGTCATCACCGGCGCAGTGTATGATGCGGAGACAGGAGGACCGGTGGCACAAGCCTTCGTCCACGAGGTGGATGGCAAACAAGCCACATCCACGGACAGGCTCGGTACCTTCGAGTTGGAGGTGTCGGGCGAACGCGATCGGACCGCGATCCTCGTGATGCGGAAGGAATATCATGACACGGTGGTGTATGTGGGGCGCGATGGCCTGATGCCACGTCTGGCGCTCCAGAAGCGTGCGATCCTCCGTCCTGTCGAGCCCATCTGCCTTCATGACCGTTGCGGTGTGGAAGACCTTGGTGTGGCGCGCTTGCTCGTTCCTGACGAGCGTTTCGACCTGGCCGCTGACCTGGACCTAGTTGAGCACCGGGACTGGCAGATCTCCTTCGTACCCACGCTGAGCAGCAACAAGGACATCGCACCGATCGCGGTGAACGGATTCTCGTTCAACGTGCTGGCCGGCTATTCGCGCGGGTTGAAGGGCTTCGAGATAGGCGGAGTGGCCAACATCGAAACGCATGAGGTGGAAGGCATGCAGATCGCCGGCCTCACGAACCTGGTCGGCAGGAACACGAAGGGGGTGCAGATCGCCGGTGCGATCAACCACACCATGCGCACGTTGGAAGGGGTGCAGATCGCGGGCTTCGGCAACACCGTCTGGGACGCGCTCAAGGGCGTACAGGTGGCCGGTGGTGCGAACGTGGTGAAGGGCAGCCTGGAAGGTGTGCAGATCAGCGGCGGGTGCAACGTGGCAACGCAGGACGTCGATGGCACACAGATCTCCGGTGGCCTGAACGTGACGCCGAAGAACGTGAAGAAGGCACAGATCGCGGGTGGTTTGAACCTCGGGCGAAAGGTATCCGGAGCGCAGGTGGCGGGCGGGATGAACGTCGCGCTCGATTCGGTGGGCGGAGGGCAAGTGGGACTTGGAGCCAACTACGCCTGGGCGGTCACCGGTGGGCAGGTCTCCTTCGGCATTAATATCGTCCCCACGGTTGTGAGCGGCGGACAGGTCGGCTTCGGCCTCAATTATGCCCATACGATCACCGGTGGTCAGTTCTCCTTCGGTGTCAATGTGGTCAGCGGTACCGCTCACGGTGGACAGGTCGGAACGGTCAATTACGCCACGCTATCCGAGGGCTGGCAGGTTGGTGTCCTCAACATCAGCGACTCGATCGGTGGCACCAGCATTGGCATCTTCAGCTTCGCTCGCCGCGGCTACCATCGGGTGGACCTGAGCACGACCGATGTGCTTCCGGTCACGTTCACGTTCCGCACGGGCACACGTCAGTTCCATAATATCCTAGGCTATTCACCAGCCGTGGACAACGCGCAGCGCTGGGGTTTCCTGTACGGCTTCGGATCGGAGATCAGGCTGGGCAGCCACGACCACTTGAACGTGGAACTCACAGGCGAGCAGGTGGTGGAGCAACGCGAGTGGGTCGATGCCGTGAACATCCTCGGTCGCTTCGGGCTGCAGTACAGCCGGGACCTTGGCAAGCACATCGTGCTGTCGGCAGGTCCCATGTGCAACCTGCTCGTGTCGAACTGGCGCAACGAGGAAGGCACGGCCTACCTCAGTGGACTCGCACCGGACGATCCGCTGTTCGAAGATGTCCGCGGGGTCGCTCAGGTTCAAGGATGGCTTGGCTTCCGGGCCGGGTTCGGTGTTCGCTTCTGACCGACACGGGCACCATTCACGCTCTGCCTCGACCGTTCTCCGTTGACCTTGTCCTTGCCCATCGCCAGCACCCTGGAGCGGGGTGCGAAGTGAATTTCTTCCATCCCGGATAGGGGTATTGGGCCTGCTCGTTGTCCCATGGGAAACTAAGACCACCCATGTACCTGCGCGCGCTCCTCTCATTCCTCATCCTGCTCCTCATCGCCCTGGCCGGTGAAGTGCTTGCCCAAGGCAACACCCAGGTCATCCGGGGCACGGTCCTCGACGCCGATACCCGTCAACCGCTCATCGGCGCCACCGTGTTGATCGTGGCTTCTGATCCCATCATGGGCGCCACCACCGATCTCGATGGTCGGTTCGCGATCACTGACGTGCCCACGGGGCGCGTGGATCTTCAGGTCCGGATGCTCGGCTTTGAAGAACAACGGTTGACCAACCTGCTGCTCACAAGTGCCAAGGAACTCGTGCTCGAGGTGCGGATGCAGGAGAGCGTGGCGCTGCTCAAGGAGTTCGAGGTGAAGGCGCCGGAGCGCAAGGGCGAACTGCGCAACGACATGGCCACCGTGAGCGCGCGGCGGATCAGCGTGGAGGAGACCTCACGCATCGCCGGCGGCATCAATGATCCAGCTCGAATGGTGAGCAGCTTCCCGGGTGTGGCCGGCGACCCATCCGGTAACAACACCGTGGTGGTGCGCGGCAATTCGCCGAAGGGCGTACAATGGCGTCTGGAAGGGGTGGAGATACCCAACCCGAACCATTTCAGCGATGACGGCAGCACGGGCGGCCCCATCAATGTGCTCAACAGCGACATGATCGACGATTCGGAGTTCTACACCGGTGCGTTCACGGCGGAGTATGGTAACGTGTATAGCGCGGTCTTCGACATGCGCCTTCGCAACGGCAACGATCGCAAGCGTGAGTACACGCTGAAGGCGGGGGTGCTCGGCACCGACCTCACCGCCGAGGGCCCGATCCCCGGAACCAACGGGGGTAGTTACCTGGCCAATTATCGCTACAGCACGCTGGCCCTGCTTGACGGTGCGGGTATCGTGGATTACGGCGGTGTTCCGCGATACACCGATGCTGCCTTCAAAGTGCGGCTTCCTTCAGCCACCTACGGGACCATCTCCCTCTATGGCCTCGGCGGACGAAGTGCGATCGTGGATGAGGACCGGGGCCTCATGGAGGACACGCTCTTCTCACGCACCGAGTTCGGTTCCCGCATGGGCGTGATCGGATTGGACCACACGAAGACCATGGGGGATAGGAGCTTCGTGTACACGAACATCTCGATGAGCGGGAATGGAAGCGGAACGGACTACACGGAGACCCCTGCACCCGGTGAGGCTCCGTTGGAACTGAGGCACAAGGACGATCTGGCGAAGTGGACACTCCGTCTTTCGAGCACGGTGAACACGCGCATCAATGCGCATCACAAGGTGCGCTCGGGTATCATCCTATCCAATGAGCGATTCCGCATGTACGCCAACTCCTGGGATCCCGACCGCCAGCGGATGGTCCTCAACCTTGACCGATCCGGATCCGCGAACACCTTGCAGGCGTTCACCAGCTGGAAGTGGCGTTGGAACGAGCAATGGACGCTCACCAGCGGAGTGCATGTGCTCTACTTCGACTTGAACAAGGCAGCCAGCGTGGAGCCCCGTCTGGCGTTGCGTTATCAGGTAAGACCAGACCGGGCATTCACCTTGGGAGCTGGTCTCCACTCGAAGACGGAAGGCTTGATGACGTATCTGGCGCAGGATATCGATACCGCAGGGGATGTGGTCCGTCCGAACGAAGGACTGGGTCTTACCCGGGCGGCGCATGTGGTGGCCGGCTTCGAACAACAAGTGGCCGAGGACATGCAGCTGAAGGCCGAGATCTACCATCAGCATCTGTATGACCTGCCCGTGGAGAATGATCCGACCAGCGCCTTCACCGTGAACAACATGGCCGAGTGGTACACCAATAAGCCGCTCGTTAATGCCGGCATCGGCTACAACCGCGGCGTGGAGGTGAGCCTGGAGAAGTTCTTCACGCGGGGATACCATTACATGATCACGGCTTCCTACAGCGAGTCCCGGTACAAGGCGTTGGACGGCACCTGGCACAACTCACGTTTCAACCTGGGTCCGGTGGGCAACGTGCTCGCGGGAAAGGAATGGAAGCTCGGCCCCGAGGCGAAGGACCGCACCTTGATGGCCGGGTTCCGCTATTCCGTGCAGGGTGGGCAGTACTATTCACCGATCGACCTGGAAGAGAGCATTGCGGCTGGATCGCAGAAGGAGGGACGTCCTGCCTGGAGCGAAAAGGCCGCTGCCGTGCACAAACTCGATATCGTGGCCAGCTACCGTGTCGGACGTCCCAAGGTGAGCCACGAGTTCAAGTTGGATGTGCAGAACGTGCTGAACGCGGCCACTCCGGTGTACTACTACTACAACGATCGCACGCAACGGATCGACAACGTACCGCAGCTGGCCTTGTTGCCCGTGATGCAGTACACGCTGCGGTTCTGATCCGGAAGAACCTTGAATGACGAAGCGGGATCGATGTGATCCCGCTTCGTCATTCGTGCGTATCCGGCATCACAACACCCTGCGTACCATCCGCAACTGATGCGTGTACTTGCCTTCCTCCGCATTGAAGATGCCCTGTTGATCGAGCTTGTCGATGCGCACACGGCCACTCGCGTGCGCTACGCGCAAGGAGCCATCGTCGCCGCGCGTGAGGATCACGCCTACATGGATGATGCGTCCATCTTCGTTGTCGAAGAAGACCAGATCGCCCGGCTCACACAGGTCGAGCAGTTCCACGGGATCACCCTCCATGGCCTGCTCGCTGGCGTCGCGTGGCAGGTAGATGCCCATCAGGATGAAGAGCATCTGGGAAAGACCGCTGCAATCCACGCCACTGGGTGTGCGACCGCCCCAGAGGTAGGGTGCGCCCATGAACGTGTGTAGGTAGAGTTCGAGCAGGTCCGCGCGCTCCAGGTCGGGCTTGTGGTTGGTCACCGCGCTCACGGGAACCCGGCGGTCCTGCCACAGGATGGTGCCATCGCTGTAGAAGGGGACCACCGCGCCGTAGGGTAGGAGCACCTGTCGGTCCCCAAGGTCCACCACGGTGGCTTGATCGATCACGCGCAGGTCTGGGTCGAAGTTCGGCGTGAGGCAGGGCACCAGTTGTTTGTTGTCCACCCAGCCTTCGTAGCCGTCGTGGTCGAACTTCAGCCGGCTCCACCTGTCCGTGCGGTCGATCACCTCGGCGGTCTCTCCGAAGAGCCATTGGGTCACCATCTCGGCGCGATCGTTCGGTTCCTTCCGGACCGGGACGATGGAAAGCGGACAGATGACGGAGGGCATGGATCAGAGCGCTTCGATCACCATGGCACTGGCCCCGCCACCACCGTTGCAGATACCGGCGGCACCATACTTCGCACCGTTCTGCTTGAGCACGTTGATCAAGGTGACCAGGATACGCGCGCCGCTGCAGCCCAACGGATGGCCGAGCGAAACAGCACCGCCGTTCACGTTCACCTTCGCCGGGTCGAGCTTCATCAATCGTGTATTGGCGATGCCCACCACGCTGAAGGCTTCGTTCAGCTCGAAGTAGCTGATGTCGCTCATCTTCAGGCCCGCCTTCTCCACGGCACGTGGTACCGCTTTCGCGGGCGTGGTGGTGAACCACTCCGGTGCCTGTTCCGCATCCGCATAGCTCAGCACCTTCGCGATCGGCTTCAAGCCGAGTTCCTTCGCCTTCTCGGCGCTCATGAGCACCAGGGCGGCCGCACCGTCATTGATCGTGCTCGCGTTCGCGGCGGTCACGGTGCCATCCTTGGAGAACACCGCCTTCAGTGCGGGGATCTTCTCGAAGCTCACGTTCTTGTACTCTTCGTCGTGGTCCACCACCACTTCGCCCTTGCGGGTCTTCACGGTCACGGGCACCACTTCATCCTTGAACCTGCCGGCGGCCCATGCGGCAGCACTGCGCTTGTAGCTCTCGATGGCGAAGGCGTCCTGCTCCTCGCGGGTGATGCCGTGCTCCTTCGCGGTGTTGTCCGCGCTCACACCCATGGCGGTCTGGTGATACACATCGGTGAGGCCGTCCTTGCCGATGCCATCGATCACGCTGCCATTGCCGAAGCGGTACCCGTAGCGGGCCTGCTCCAGGTAGAAGGGAGTGCGGCTCATGCTCTCCATGCCGCCGGCCACGACCACATCCGCATCGCCAAGCAGGATGTCCTGGGTGGCCATCATCACAGCCTTCATGCCGCTGGCGCACACCTTGTTCACGGTGGTGGCCTGCACGGTGTCCGGCAGCCCGGCGAACTTCGAGGCCTGGCGTGCGGGTGCTTGCCCCAGGTTGGCCTGGAGCACGCTACCCATGATCACCTCCTGCACCGCGTCGGGTGCGACACCAGCCTTTTCCAAGGCTCCTTTCACTGCCGTCGCTCCAAGCTGGGTGGCGCTCACCTCGGCCAGGGCGCCGCCGAAGCTGCCGATGGGGGTTCGTACTGCGGAAACGATGACGACTTCACGGGCCATGGTCACAGGATTTTCTGGTGATGGGGAATGAGGCCGCAAAGGTAGCCATGTGGTTGAGTGGTATTCGGCTATATTTGCCGCCCCGCCGAACGTGGTGGGACACCTTGGAGAGGTGGGTGAGTGGCTTAAACCAGTAGTTTGCTAAACTGCCGTACGGGTTAAACTGTACCGGGGGTTCGAATCCCCCCCTCTCCGCCAAGGCCCGGTCACCGGGCCTTTTTCTCGGGGCTCAGCGTTGCCCGGTATCCGTCCCGCTCAGGCGGGAAGGTCGTCAAGACCGAATACGTGGAAAGGAATCTCGGGGCGTAGCGTAGCCCGGTATCGCGCCTGCTTTGGGAGCAGGAGGTCGTCAGTTCGAATCTGGCCGCCCCGACACGGAAGAGCCGACCACCTGGTCGGCTCTTTCTGTTCAACTTGCCCCGCACGGACCGGAACGAGTGTAACAGGCCTCCATATCGTCGCCCTTTGTGACCTTTGCAGTTCGATCCCGTAGCTCAGTTGGATAGAGCATCTGCCTTCTAAGCAGACGGTCGTTGGTTCGAATCCAACCGGGATCGCTTACGACCCAGCTCCGCCTCATCGGGCAGAACCCATGGCTCAACGGGTTATCCACGATCCCCAACAGGCATTTTCGAGCGGTTCCTAGGCTTTCCGGGGCTGAATAAGGCGATCGCGGAGC
Organism: Bacteroidota bacterium; assembly: GCA_029573495.1. Classification (GTDB taxonomy): domain Bacteria; phylum Bacteroidota; class Bacteroidia; order Flavobacteriales_F; family PHOS-HE28; genus PHOS-HE28. The sequence goes on from JAKQEI010000087.1 coordinate 53,790, forward strand.
ATACCGGGCCCTCTATCGGCTCCATCGGTCCACTGGTCGAAATGTTCAAGATCTGTTGATCCTCAGGCTGTTGCGCCCCTGCGGGTTGTGGCAATTTCGCGGCCGGTTCCAACTGCAAGGACCACGGACCAACAATGCGGAACATCCTCCTCGCGCTTTCCTTGATGGCCACGGTCGTCCAAGGAGCCGTCTACTACGTTTCACCAACGGGCAACGACGCCAACAACGGCACCTCCCAGTCCACCCCCTGGCGCACCATCGCCCGGGTACAGCAGTACTCCAGTTCGGCCGTTGCGGGTGATCAGGTGCTGTTCCAACGAGGTGGCGATTTCGTTGGTCAGCTGACTTGGTACGGCTCTGGTTCGGCCGCGGCCAACATCATCATCGGCGCATACGGAACAGGGGCGGCTCCGGTGATCAATGGCGCCACGACCGTCTCGGGTTGGACCCAGCATTCAGGCAGCATCTACAAGGCGCAGGTCGCCAGTGCGGTGAAGTTCGTGTACGTCAATGGCGCTCTGCAGACGCTGGCGCGCTATCCGAACTCGGGTTGGCTGCGGGTGAACACCTCCACCAACACTTCGCTCACGAGCACGGGTATCACCCAGGGCAGCGGCTATTGGAACGGTGCCTCGCTGGTGATCCGCAGCACCAACTGGTGCTATGAGAACCGCACGATCAATACGCACACGGGCTCCACCATCACCTACCCGAACATCACGTACAGCACGGGCAACTACAACTGGGGCTTCTACCTGTGCAACAAGCTCAGCGAGCTCGACTCGCCGGGCGAATGGTACCACGATGCCACGACCGGCACCCTCTATCTGTGGGCACCCGGTGGCGTGAACCCGAACACTGTGCAGGTGGAAGCCTCGGTGTACGATAACGGGGTGAAGATCGAATGGCAGCGGCAGCGGGTGACCATCCGGGACCTCGCCTTCAAGGGCCAGCGGCTCGCTGCCGTGTACAATACGGGCAGCTACAACACGGTCTCGAACTGCACCTTCGAGAAGTGTTTCCAAGGGATCCAGAGCTATGGCGGGAACAACGTGTACAGCGGGAACACCTTCCAGAACACCTATGGATCAGCGTTGGCGGTCATTGATAACGGCACGACCGTTTCCGGGAATACATTGACCGATATCGCCTTGGTGGCCGGCCTGGGAGAATCCGCCTTTGGCTACCATGGCATGCGCGTGGGTGGCGGGGTGAACGTGGTGCGTGACAACCGGGTGCACAACACCGGCAACTCGGGCATCTTCCTGGGTGAGACCGTCACCGCGGAGCGGAATGTGATCTCCAACTTCTGTGCGACGGTGAACGATGGTGGTGGCATCTATTGGGACAATGGCACCAACATGCTCATCCAAGACAACATCATCCGGGACGCCATCGGGAACATCGAGAGCGCCGCCACGAACTACTCCGTGAACGGGAGGATCCTGCCGGGCATCTACTTCGGCAATGCGATCATCCAGAACTGCATCATTCAGCGGAACACGGTGAGCAATTGTTCCATCGGGATCCACGTGGACCACACCATGGTCACGCAGAACAACCAGGTGAAGAACAACATCCTCTTCAACAACGGGGTGCAGTTGAACATCACCGACATGTCCAACTCCTACGGGCCGAACGCGGTGGCGCCCTTCTATGTGCCGGCATACAACACCGTTTACAGCGGAAATCAGATGTACTCATTAGCCCCGGACCAGTTGTGCATGCAGGTGTGGAACTACTACCAGCAGGGCAACGTGGACTTCGGCACCTTCACGAACAACAAGCTGTTCAACCCGTTCAACGAGATGAGCATCAGGAACTGGAACCTGGGTGCGGGTAACAGCAAGACGTACAGCCTTGAGCGGTGGAGGACCGAGCGCAATGAGGAGACCGGCAGCACCCGTAGTCCCCTGCGTTCGGCCTTGTACAGCACCGTGTCCGAGATCAGCTCGAACCTCGTGTTGAACGGCAGCTTCACCAGCAACGTGACCGGGTGGGGAGGCTGGCCCACGAACGCGGTGGTCACCCGCGACCTTACCTACCTCGACGGTGGTGCCTTGAAGGTGGTGCTGCCGAACGCGAGCCAGAGCGCACAATACAACCTGTGGAACCCGGACCAGTTCAGTATGCAGAACGCTCAGTGGTACCGCTTCCGGTTCAGCGTGCAGTCGAACATGCCGGGCATCGTGCAGGCCAGTGTGAAGGGCGTGAGCCAGATGGCGAGCGGTTACGCGATCGCCACCATGGAGATCCCCTTCGACACGGAACGACGCGACATGGAGATCTACTTCCAGAGCAACCTCACGGAACAGGCCGTTACCATGTTCTCACACTACTTCCCCGAGAACACGTACTGGCTTGATAACGTGCAGCTCCATCGCGTGTCCGTGCAGCCCCGACCTGCGGCCAACGAGCATAAGTTGCTGGCCAATGAAACGGCGAACCCACAGACCTTCAGCCTGCCGGCAGGGTGCTGGTACGACATGAACGGCACCTTGCTGAGCGGACCGCAAACGGTCGCGCCGTACGGTTCCAAGATCATCTACAACGTGCCGGGTACCGGGTGTGCTGCGCCCGCGGCCACCACCGTGGGTGCCAAGGTGAAGCTGGGTGGACCCATGAACTGGAGCACCGGCCTGATGAGTGACGCGCTCCGCACAGCCCAGTTCATCCCGACCACCGAACCGTACAGCTCCCTGCTCGGATACGCGCTGGAGAACGCGGGTGCCTCCGTGAACGCGAACCTGCTGACCACCACTGGTGACCAGGCCATCGTGGATTGGGTGGTGCTCGAACTCCGGAATAATGATGCGACCAACAGTGTCGCAGCACGCCGAGCCGCATTGGTCAGGGCCAATGGCGAAGTGGTGGGCACTTCCGGGGAGTCCCAGATCGCATTCAACACCAGTCCGGTGGGTAAACGACTGGCCGTTCGTCATCGGAACCACCTCGGGGTGATGACGTCGGCAGCGATATCCGCGAACGCTCAGGTGATCGACTTCACAGCAGCCCTCACAGGGCTGTACGGGACCAACCCGCAGAAGGTCGTGGGCGGCTATCGTGCGCTCTGGCCGGGTGATGTGAACTCGGACGGGACGGTGATGTACACCGGTGCCGGCAACGATCGTGACCCGGTGCTATCCACGATCGGTGGCGTGGTGCCCACCAACCTGGTCAATGGTTATTCGCGCAGTGACGTGAACATGGACGGCGTGGTGAAGTACGCCGGTGCCTCGAACGACCGGGATATCGTCCTGGAGGTGATCGGTGGCTCCGTACCTACAACGGTGCGCTCGGCACAAGTTCCCTGATCAGATCCGCTCAAGGGTGGCGGGGGGCATCCAGCCCACATTGCCATTGGCCAGTTGCACCTCGCTCCATCCCTGCTGTTGCTGAAGGATGGTGACCTTGGTCCCTTTGTGCAGTACGAAGAGCACGGTACTGCCATCCTTCGGTTCGCTCCGCACATCCACTTTGGCGCTCATGATGATCGCTTCGCTGTCATCGGTCAATTCCCGATGGCGTGAGGCGGCGAACCCGATCGAGAGCAGGGTACCCAGGAACAGGACAGCACCAAGGATGAGCAGGCTGCGACGTAGCATACGCTGACGGGCGACCACGGCCGCAGCGAGCACCATGAACAGCACAAGGCATATCCACAGGGAACGACGGGCCCATTGATCGGCATCCCGACCACCGCGTATGCGGCTCCAAGTGGACCCGAGGGTGAAGCCAGGTAATTCGTTCACCCGGTCCACCACGTTCTGGCGGGCCAGCTCCAGGTTCGTGCGGATGTCCGGATCGCCGGGGGCAAGCCGCAAGGCGCGTTCATAGAACAGGATGGCGTGTGGGATATCGCCCAGCTTGAAATGACAGTTCCCGATGTTGTAGAGCAGGGCAGGGGAGGTGAAGGCCGTCCGAGCGGAGTCGAACCGTGCGAGGGCGGTGGCAGGATCACCCGCGGCATAGGCGCGTTCACCCTCCGCCACAAGTGAATCCGCCTCCACCACGGACAAGGTGAACGCCGGGATCGCGGTCATCCACAGGAGCGATGTCAGGAGCTTCCTCATGCACGTACCAGTTGTTCGGTGCGACCGATCAAGGCGGCGGCCTCATCGTAGAGCTGCTGGCGGGGCCGGTCCTCCACCGGGGCGAAACGCGCCATGTCACAGGATGCGATCAATGCCATCAGTTCGTCCGCCAGGGCCTGTCCACCGGGGAAGGCGGCCAATCGTTCCTTAAGGTTGGGGGCCGTGATCTCCGCCGGGCCAAGGCCGAACTTGTCGCCGATGTAACCGTTCACGGACCGGCTGAGCGCGGTGTAGAAGGCATTGCGGTCACTGCTCTTCAAGGCGAGCTCGGCCTCGTTCAATCGCTTCCGGGCCACGCGGTCCGCCAGTTTCCGCCTCGTGCCCGTCACATCCCGCCGAGCGGCATCACGCTTCCGGTACCAGCCCACGAAGAGAAGGAACCCGACCAGCGGGGTGCTCATGCCGGCCAGCCATGGCCAGGAGCCGAAGAGGTGCTCGCCTTGTGGGCGAAGTCCGAGGTCTCCCGTACGGATATAGCGGATATCCTTGCCGAGCACCTGCACATCCGACTTGTTCGGTCGCTGGATGGTGGCCGTCGTTCCATCGCCCGGGCTCACTGCGATGGTCATGTCCGGCCCGCTGATGGACCGGTAACTGTTGCTGCGTGTGTCGAAATAGCTGAAGGTGAGCGGTGCCAGCGGGAAGTCGCCTTCATGTCGTGGTATGATGAGATACTGGTAACTGCGCGAACCGGTCATCCCGCCTCCGCTCAGGTTGATCCGGTCGGTCACCTTCGGGTCATAGCTCTCCAGGTCCGCAGGTAGGTCCAGGGCGGGGGCTTCCATGAGCTTAAGGTTGCCTTTCCCACTGTAGGTAACGGTGAGTTCGATGGCCTCATTCACCTTGACCTGGGTGCGGTCGGCCTTCACCACCATCTCCAGTTCACCCACGGCACCGGTGAATCCGGCAGGCGCACCCGGGGGCAGTGCGCTCACGTTCACCTCCACGGAATTGCTCCGGATCGACACTTCGGATCCCCGGTTGAAGAAGGACCGGTTCACCACACATTCCATGGTGAAGGGTGCGATCCGGAGCTTCCCAGGCCGTTGCGGGAAGAGGACCTGCTTCTTCAATGTGGCTGTACGGTATTGCAGGCCGTTAACGGTGCTCAACTGCGGGTCCCAGTTGGTCTCGCCAAGCTCCACGTTCTCCGCCCAGAATCCATCGAGCTTCGGCATGTCGCTTTTCGTGGTCTCCAGGCTGTTGTACCGCGAATAGAGCATGTAGGTCGCGATGATCTGCTCGCCCACGTATGCCTTGGTCTTGCTCAGGGTGATGGTCGTGAAGAGGTTGGGGTCCCGGCTCTGACCCTGGCTCGCGTTCGGGTCGCTCTGCGCCGAGGCACCTTTCGTCACCTCGATGGTGATCGCTTCCGTCTCGATGGTCCCGTTCCCGATGCGGACGCGGGCCGGGCCGATGGTGTATTTCCCCGGCGAGGTGGCCGTAAGCACCCAGGTGCGGCTGGTGGAACCGCTCATCCTGCCGTTCACGATGGTGAAGCTGCTGTTATCGAAGGGTCCCTGCACCACCACCAGTCCTCCCAACGACGGGACCTCGAAACGCTCGCGCGAGTTGGACAGGCTCACCGTGTATTTGACATACTCGCCCGTGGCGATCGTCGTCCGGTCGACCTGCGCGGTGAACTTGATCTCCTGCGCCTGAACGGTGAGCGCATGGCACCAGGTGAGGAGTGGGCATATTAGGAGTCTGGTTAGCATCTGCATCACCAATCCTTTTCAATGTTCTGGCGCGTTACCGGTCGGCGACGCAGTCGCACCTTCTCCTGGATGTCCTTCTCCGAACGCTCCAGCGCGTCCAGCATGCGCATGGCATCCTGAGGTGCGATGTTGTTGGCTTCTTCGCCTTTGCGTTGCTCCTCCTTCCTGCTGTTGTCAGCCTGCTGCGGGGGCTCGTTCTTCTCCTGTTGAGGCTCTTGCTGTTGCCGGTCTTCGGGTTTGCCCTGGTCCTGCTCCTGCTGTTCGTTCTTCCCGTCCTGGTCCTGCTTCTCCTTGTCCTTTCCCTGCTGGTCCTTGTTCTGCTCTTGTTGCTGCTTCTTCTCTTCGTCCTTCAAGAGCGCTTCGGCCAGTTTGAGCAATTTGGGATCACCGGGATAAGCCTGAAGTCCACGGTCCAGGGTGCGCATGGCGGTCATCTTATCCACTTTCACGAACTCCCGTGAGGCTTGGTTGAAGTAGGCTTCAGCCGTCACCTCCTGGGCCACGGCGCCGCCTGCCAGGAGGCTGATGGCGATCGGAAGGGCGATGCGTAACGTGCTCATTGGGCTTTCGCGGCCTGGGTCACCAGGTCCAGTTTGTTCATGTAGTCCTGCTTCTGCTGCAGGGTCGGCTCGGCCTTCAGTCCATCCTGCAGCACCTTCAATGCTTCGGTGAACTTATAGCGGTCCACCAGTTCATCCGCTTTCTTCATCAGGAGGAGGGCTTTATCGCTGAGCGTCTTCTCCTCGTTCTTCTGCTGGTCATTCTGACGTTGCTCGGCTTCCTTTCGCCGCTGCGTGATGCGCTGCTGTACAAGGGCGAGGTTGTACCGGGCATCCTCATCTGCCGGGCTCAGACGCAGCGCTTCCTTGTAGGCGGCGGCGCCCTGTGCCAGCGCACTGTCCTCCAGGTGTTCGAGTTGCTGACGGACCCGCGCCAGCGAATCCCGGGTCACGGCCATGCGCAACTTCATCGCGATGTCATCGCCTTGGATCACCGTGGTCTCCAGTTCCTTGTCACACCTGTGGATGGCCGAATCGGCATCCAGTGCGATCGTGGTCCAGGCGTTCGCCAGGTTGTAGCGAACGGCCGCGCGCAGGGTGATGTCCATTATGGCTGGTTCGCTGATGCGGTAGGACCTGGTCGCACTGTCAGCCAGTTCCATCCGGTAGAGGGCGTTCCCCAGGTTGAAACTGACTCGTGCATCATGGGGTGCTGCGGCGTAGACCGCTGCGGCTTCCTGGAAACGTCCTTCCCGATAGGGGATCGCACCTTCGTGCAGCGCTTCCTCGGCGGCTTGCTGTGCCGCATCGCCACAACCAAGCAGAAGGGGTGGAATTACAGCGATATGGAGCAGGCGTCTCATGCGTTGATGGATGGCCAGCGAGCGCGCCAGTGCCGCCGTTCCCCCATGGCCAGGCCGAGCAGGGTCATGGCGATCCCTATCGCGAGCGGATATTGGAACTGGTCCTCGTGCGCGGTGTACATGAAGGAGGTGGTCTCCGCGGATTCGAGGTTGCGCAGGTCGGCCACCAGTTGTTCCAGGCCGCTGGAAGTGGAGGTGGCGCGCACGTACATGCCCTTGCCTTCCGCAGCGATGCGCTCGAGCATCGGTTCGTTCAGGCGGCTCACCACGGTGTTGCCGTTCTGGTCCTTCCGGAAGCCGACCACCTGGCCGTTGCGCCGGATGGGAAGTGGACCACCTTCAGGGGTGCCCATGCCGATCGTATGAACGATGATGCCCGCCTCCGCCGCCTTGCGCGCGGCACCCTCGGCATCATCCTCATGGTTCTCCCCATCGGTGATCACGATGATGGCCTTCCCGCCGGGTGACTCCAGGTCGAAGCTCTCGCGTGCCAGATCGATGGCAGCCCCGATGGCTGTGCCTTGCGTACCAACGGATCGAGTGCTCAGCGCATCGAGGAAGAGCTTTGCGGCCGACCGATCGGTGGTGATGGGCAGTTGCACGAAGGCTTCGCCGGCGAAGACCACGATGCCCAGGCGGTCGCCGCGCATCTTATCGATCAGCTGCGACATGGCGCGGCGGGCGGCTTCCATGCGATCGGGTCGCAGATCCTCGCAGGCCATGCTGTTGCTCACGTCCATGGCCACCACCAGGTCCACACCTTCGGAGCGCACCTCGCTCAACCGCGTGCCGAACTGTGGACCGGCCAGTGCCACGGCGATGAAGGATAGCGCATGGCGCACCAGCAGGAAACGCAGGATCACCCGCGTGTCGGAGTTGCCCGGGACCATGCGCGCCAGCGTGGCCTTATACGCGAAGCGCTTCTGGGCGCGAACCCGCCAGGCGAGATTCAAGAGGAAGACGATGGCGAGCAGCGGTCCGGCGAGCAGGCCATAGAGCATTTCCGGTCGCTCCAGTCGGAACGCAGGCACCTCCTGGTCCAGGAGCCACCAGCAGGCCACCCACGTGATGCCGGAGAGGACCTCCAGGCCGAGCACCACGGCCGTGGCGACACCGAGGTGATATGTGCCTGGGTTCCTCATGCCATGCTGCGGAGGATGGTGCGGTCAAGGAAGGCGGCGGCGAACAGCAGGGATGCACCGACCAGGACGAAGGGCAGGTACTCCTCGTTCTTCGAACGGTGCTCGGTCACCTTGATGCGTGTCTTCTCCAGGCGGTCGATCTCTCCGTAGATCTCCTTCAACTTGGCTTCATCCGTGGCTCGGAAGTACTTGCCACCCGTGAGGTCCGCTATGCGTTGCATGGTGGCCTCGTCCAGGTCCACGTCCACGTATTCATACCGGTATTGGCCCGTGGCGTACCGAGCGACCGGGGAAAGGGCCTTGCCACGTGTGCCCACGCCGATCGTGTATACGCGGATGCCGAGCTGTTCCGCGATGCGGGCGGCATCGATCGGCTGGATCGTTCCCGCATTGCTCACACCATCGGTAAGGAGGATCACCACCTTGCTCTTGGCCTCGCTCTCGCGCAGACGGTTCAATGCGGTGGCCAGTCCGCTCCCAACCGCGGTGCCGCCCTCGATCAACCCGGGTGCCACATCGGCGAAAAGTTCCTTCAACACACGGTGGTCCGTGGTGATCGGGCATTGCGTGAACGCCTCTCCCTCATATACCACGAGGCCGATGCGGTCGTTGGGCCGATCGTCGACGAAGTCCATGGCCACCCGTTTGGAGGCCTGAAGACGGTCAGGCTTGAAGTCCTTGGCGAGCATGCTCGCCGAGATGTCCAGCGCGATGACGATGTCGATGCCCTCGCGCTTCACGTCCTGCCAGTTGTCCTCGCTCTGCGGTCGTGCCAGGCCGATGATCAGCAGGCCGGTGCCGAGGATCCCCATGGCCATGGGCAGGTGTCGGAGATAGGCGAGGATATCCAGTGGTCGCTGCCCAACGGTGTGCAGGGTGCTCAGGCGCACCATGGATCGGCGCCGTACCGTGCGCAGGAGATGGAAGCCCACCAGGGGAAGCAGCAACAACAGGAGCCAATAGCACCATGCGCTCGCTGCTTCGTACCGCCGAAGGGCGAATACGAGCGCAAGGACCACACCCGCCAGCGCAAGGAGGCACCACACCACACCGGCTATGAGGTCGCGGCTCCTACGCATGGCCAACGGGTTCCGGACGCGGTGCGGTCTCTCTTACGAATTGTACCGCGCTCGCCATCATCTGTTCATTCTCCTGCGGAGAGGGCAGTGCCTTGGCGAACTTCACCATATCCGCAAGTCGCAACATGTTCTCCAACCGTCCGCGTTGATCGGTGTTCAAGGGGCTCACCCGCAATTCGCGCAACAGTTCGTCGGTCGTACTCTCCATCGCAGGCACCCGGTAGCGCTCCTCGATGTATCCGCGCAGGAGGTCCGTCAGACGCGATTGGTATTGCTTGTGATCCCCTCGTTGCCAGATGCGTTCCGCCTCGAGGCTGCGCAGACCGGCAAGTACACGATCGGTGAGCGGGAGTGCGACCGCCTCGGTCATGACCGGTATGGTCGACTTGCGGCGGGTGAGGTACAGTAGCAGCCCGATGAGCGAACCGATGGTCGCGAGCGCGACGAGCAGCCAGAGCGCGTGCATGCGTATCCAATACAGAAGGCTGAATGGCAGCTCAACGATGTCCTTGATGTCGCGGATCGGCTTCGACGCATCCACATCCACCGTGCGCACCTCCACGAGCATCGCCTTCGTCTCCTGAGGTGCTCCGTTCACGATGAACCGGAAGGGGGGGATGGCCCAATAGCCCGTGTCGAACGCGGTAAGGTGGAGGGTCCGCACCTGGCGCATCGATCCCGGGGTGGCCTCGGCGGTGTCCACGCCGCTGTCACGCACCACTTCGATATGGGTGGCGAGGGTGTCGCCGATCGCAGGCCAGATCACGCTGACCGCCTCGGGATGGCTCACTTCGAGCTGAAGCCGGACCTGTTCTCCGATGCGGATCACGTTCGTGTCGATGCGCGCATCAACGACGCTGGAGCCGGGCTGAGCCGTTGCGACCAGCGGGATCACCAGGACGATATGGAACATCCATCTCACCGGACCTCGCGCTGTTTGAGCAATTGCATCAACGGGCGCACATAGCCATCCTGTGTGCTGATCGTCGCATGGTCCACACCGGAACGGCGCAGGATCTCGCGGGTGCGGTTCTGGTGCTTCAGCGCAGCCGCCCGGAAGGCGTTACGGATGGCGCGGCTACCCGTGTTCACCCAGCGCCCTTCACCCGTCTCGGGATCCACGAACTGCACCAGACCGATGTTCGGAAGCTCCCCCTCGCGCGGGTCGGTCGTGCGCAGGACCACGAGGTCATGTCGTCTGTTGGCGATCTTGAGCGCGGCCTCGTAGTCCGTATCCATCATATCGCTCAGCAGGAAGGTGATGCTCCGCTTCTTGATCACGCTGTTGAGGTAGCGCAGGGCGGCGGTGATGTCCGTGCCCCGTTCTCGCGGTTGGAATTCCAGGAGTTCCCGCACGAGGCGCAGGATGTGACTGCGACCCTTCTTGGGTGGGATGAACTTCTCCACCTGCCCGGTGAAAAGGATGAGTCCCACCTTGTCATTGTTCTTGATGGCGCTGAAGGCGATGGTGGCACAGGCTTCGGTGATCAGTTCACGCTTCAATTGGTCCGTGGTGCCGAACTCACCGGAGGCGCTCAGGTCCGCGACAAGCATCACGGTGAGCTCACGTTCCTCTTCGAACACCTTCACGAACGGATGTCCGAAGCGAGCGGTCACGTTCCAATCGATGGTGCGTACCTCATCGCCGGGCGTGTATTCACGCACCTCGCTGAAGGTCATGCCACGCCCTTTGAACGCACTATGGTACTCGCCGGAGAAGATGTGCTCGCTCAAGCCGCGTGTCTTCAGCTCGATCAAGCGCACCTTGCGGAGCAGCTCCTTGGTATGTTGCGTCGTGTTCATGTGGGCACCTGGGCCGTAGGACCGGTGCAGGACATCCTTGGAGCCTGCACCTGCGCGTGGATCAAGGCACCTCCACCGTGTTCAGCACACGGTCGATGATCTCGGTGACGGTGATGTTCTCCGCCTCGGCCTCATAGGTCAGACCGATGCGGTGGCGCAGGACATCAGGGCAGACGGCGCGCACATCCTCGGGGATCACGTATCCGCGCCGTTTCGTGAAGGCGAATGCCTTTGCCGCGAGCGCCATGTTGATACTCGCACGCGGGCTACCGCCGAAGCCGATCATGCTGGTGAGGTCGGTGAGCTTGTACTGGTCCGGCTTGCGTGTGGCGTACACGATGTCCACGATGTACTGCTCGATCTTCTCGTCCATGTACACCTCGCGCACCAGTTGACGGGCCTTCATGATCTCATCGGGGCGCACCACGCGCTGAGGCTCGGCCATGCCCCCCGGCCGCACGTTCTGGCGGATGATGAGCTTCTCCTCCTCCTTTCGCGGATAATCGAGCACGACCTTCAGCATGAAGCGATCGGTCTGGGCCTCGGGGAGCGGGTAGGTGCCTTCCTGCTCGATGGGGTTCATGGTGGCGAGTACCAGGAAGGGTTGGGGCAGGGGATAGGTGGTGGCACCGATGGTGACCTGTCGTTCCTGCATGGCTTCGAGCAATGCACTCTGCACCTTGGCGGGGGCTCGGTTGATCTCGTCGGCCAGGATGAAGTTGCTGAAGATCGGCCCCTTCTTCACACTGAACTCCTCGTTGCGCTGGCTGTAGATCAAGGTGCCGATGAGGTCGGCCGGGAGCAGGTCGGGGGTGAACTGGATCCGGCTGAAGTCCACATCCACGGTGCGGGCGAGCGCTTTGATCGCCATGGTCTTCGCCAGGCCGGGGACCCCTTCAAGCAGGATATGCCCATCGGCGAGCAGGGCCACGAGCAGCTTTTGGACCATGTCCTTCTGGCCCACGATCACCTTGCCCATTTCCTGATCGATGAGGTCGACGAAGGCACTGGCCTGCTGGATGCGTTCGTTCAAGGCACGGATGCTGTCCGAGGTGACGGCTTGTGTGCTTCCGGTGGTGGTCTCGTCCATGGGTTCGGTCATGATCGGCGGCTGGCCGTGGTTCTTACGCAAAGGTCAAAGGGCTGGCTCGCGCGGTCCGGCAGGTGCGAGTTAAAGAACGTTAACCCATCACAGGCATTGGCAGGTCCCGGCAGCGTATCGCGATGAACGGTTCCAGGTATTATGGAAGGACATCTCGGGTACCTTCGGGCCTATGCAGACCACCACGCAAGCCCTGACCCTCGACGAGGCCACCACCCATGTCCGCGCGTTCCACGAAGCCTTCGGCATCCCGAACGCTGCGCAACCCACCGGCAACATCGGCGATCGCGATGCCTTGTTGCGGTACAAGTTGATCCGTGAGGAGAACGAGGAGTACCTGGAAGCGGCGCTGCGCGGTGACCTGGCGGAGGTGGCCGATGCACTGGGCGATATCCTATATATCCTTTGTGGCACCATGCTGAAGCATGGATTGGAGCACAAGATGAACGAGGTGTTCCGCGAGATCCAACGCAGCAACATGAGCAAGCTCGGAGCGGATGGCAAGCCCATCTACCGTGAGGATGGCAAAGTGATGAAAGGACCGGGATACTTCAAGCCGGATATTCAGCGGATACTGGAACGATGAACCTATCCGCCCTCCTCACCAAAGCCCGCACCTCCGCGTACTCCCGCTGGTGGTTGAACAGGGTGTTGCCGTTCTCCATTCCATTCAATCGACCGCACGGCTTCGAAGTGATCCCATTGCGTGACGGTGGCATCAGCGTACGCATACCGTATTGGCGTGTGAACCGCAACCACATCAGGGGTATTCACGCCTGCGCCATCGCCACGGCAAGCGAGATGTGCAGTGGCTTGTCGATCCTGGAGAAGTTGGATCCCAAGCAATACCGCTTGATCATGCGTACCCTGCACGTCGAGTACCACTATCAAGCGAAGAAGCCGGCCACGGCGACCTGCGTACCCTCCACGGACGAGATCACGACCCGCGTGGTGGAACCATTGCGCAACCAGGATGCGGTGGACTATGGCAGCACCGTGGAGGTGCATGACGCCGACGGTAAGCACCTGGCCACCGCCACGGTCACCTGGCAGGTGAAGGAGTGGAGGAAGGTGCGGACGAAAGTGTGAAGAGATGACAGAGGAAGCGCCAGTTCATTGGGTAACTGTCGGGACCTTTCCCCATGGGATGGATATCATCTTCATCGAGCATGAACTCGCGGAACAGGACATTCCGTATGTCAAGCTCGATGAGACCACGGTCCAGGTGATCCCGCACTTGAGTCAGGCTTTGGGCGGGGTTCGGCTTCAAGTTGCTTCGTACGATGTACCTCGGGCACTGGAGGTCTTGAAGGTCGCCGGGGTCGCGATCGAGGATGTCGACAGGGGTAGTCCACTTTTGGAAGTTTTCGATGACCTTACATCGCGCCTTCGGTTCATAGGTAGCTTCCCTTTAGGATGGCGTTTCATCATCGTATTCGCCGGGCTCGTCACGCTAATTGGAGGGACGATGTACCTGGCCTTCGTTCCGGATCTTTCCGAGCGCCTTGTGAAGCACGATTGGTGTGTCCGCACTTTCCGGTCCAAAGGAGAGCTCACATCATTGGCGACCATCGGCTCGTTCCGGATGATCACGACCGATTGTTCTGAGCGCATCCGGTTCTGGCCTGGTGGAGCGGTCCAATTCCCTGGGATCAACACACCGGAGGTATCAGCCTCCTGGGAGGTCATCGATGGGAGACTGCGGATCTACGGGGCTGATACGTTGTGGGATGTGTACGAAGGGGAATATGAGGTCGAAGTGGATGACTTCAAGATACGCCTGATATCACTGTCAACCGCGATAACGGCAGGGCGTGATAGGACCGTTGAGAACCTGTTCCAAGGCCTATGAATGCGATGGTCCGAAGGACCTTCGGAACACACTCACCACCACCATCACCAGCACCGCCCCACTGAAGGCCAGCGCCATGTCCTTCTGCGCATCCCACACATCCCCTTGTGAGCCCAGGTAGGCCGCTCCCTGGGCGGGGAAGAAGACGTCGGCCACGGCCCACTCGAGCAATTCGTAGGCCCCGCTGAAGCTGAGTGTGATCTCCACGGGCAACACCCAGCACACCCAGTTGGGCCAGTGGAAGTGGTTCTTGAAGTAGTCGCGCATGGGATAGGCCAGCAGCAGGCCGAAGCTGAAGTGTACGATCCGGTCGTAGTGGTTCCGCTCGCCGTGAAAGAGATCCTGCAGCCAGTATCCGAGCGGGTTCTCTGCATAGGTGTACATGGCGCCGTAGATGTGGAGCAGGATGTACACGAACATCAGGGTATAACTGAGGTCACTGAACCGGAAGCGGCGATGGGAGAGCGCCAGCCCCCCGATGAACACGGTGGTGAGCGCGTTCTCGGTGAACCAGTTGGCCTTGTCGGTGGTGCCAATGAAGGTCCACACCCAGATGATCAGGAAGACCGTGAGATAGGTCTTCAACAGGGTGTTGCGGCCGAAGGGCAGGCGCTCGCCGGTGGATGCGGTGGCGAATGGCATTTTGATCAGCGTGGATGAGATCAGTTCTCCTCTTCCTCCTTCCTGGGTCGTTCCTTCTTCTCCGGCAGGTAGTAGGTGTAGTGCAGGCCCACCACGAGGTTCTGCCCGCGGATCACCGGACTGAAGGGCGTTACGCTCTGTTGGATCCGCACTTCGAAGGCCGATGTGCCGATATCCCAACCCATGCCTGCCGCCAGGCTCACCTGCGTGCGATTGGTCGTACCGGAAAGGGTGTACTTCTGGTCCGTGAGCACGTTGCCATCCTGCTTCACCTTGTACCGCCCGTTCATCCATAACCCGCCGATCGCGCCACCGGCCAGGTAGATGCCGCCGGGGTCGTTCTGCAGGCTGAACTTGATCATCACCGGAAGCTCGAGGTAGCCCAAGCGGTTGCTGGTCCATGTGCGCAGTTGCGCGTTCTGCACCAGGCTCCCCTTGGTGATGTACATCGGTTCGACGAGGAAGGAGGCTTGCGCCGCCCAGGGGATCTCGAAGGACCATCCGAAGAGCGGACCGATCTTGGGAAGCCCGTTCCATTCCAGGAACTGGCCGGCACTGATGGTGGCCAGGCCTACGCCCAACCGCGGACCGGTGCGTACGGATTGTGCGCTGAGCGCGCAAGGGACGAGCAGGAGGGAAAGCAGATAGCTGCGCATGGTGTGCCGGATCGTCCGCACAAGATCGGACTTCCGCGCGTCTTGCCGCTACCGCTTCTTCAGCGCAGCCATCTTCAGTGCGGCCACCGCACAGTCCACGCCCTTGTTGCCGTGTTTGCCACCGCTCCGGTCCCTGGCTTGCTGCATGGTATCATCCGTCAGCAGTCCGAAGATCACCGGCAGGCTGAACTTCAGGCCCACGTCCATGATGCCCTGGGTGGCGCCCTGGCACACGAAGTCGAAGTGCGGGGTCTCGCCACGCACCACGCTGCCCAGGCAGATCACCCCGTCCAGGGCCTCCTTTTCCAGCAACAGTTGGGCTCCAAGCGCAAGCTCGAAGCTGCCAGGAACCCAGACCTCCAGGATGTCATGCTCCTTGACACCGTGCCGCAACAAGGTCTCCCGCGCACCTGCTCGCAAGGCGTCGGTCACCTCGCGGTTCCACTCGCTCACCACCAGGGCGAAACGACGACCAGCGCCACTGGGGACGCTGGTCGGGTCGTAATGCGATAGATGGTGTTCGGCGGTCGCCATGGCCTAGCCGCCCATGGCCTCCGCGTGGCCGGCGTACTTCCGTGCGGTGCTGGCTTCCTGACTGGTGGGGAACTCGGTGGCGATGCGCTTGAACGCCTTCGCAGCGCCAGCCCAGTTGGCCGCCTGTTGGTGCAGGATCCCGGCCTTCATCAGGTACATCGGGGCGATCAGTTCGTTGTTCGTCATGCCCGCGGCCTTCTCGAACTGCTTCACCGCCTCATCGGTGCGGCCCAGTTCCACCAGGGCATCGCCTTGGTTGCCCACGGCCATCACGCGCAGGACGTCATCCTCCAGGTCGGCCTTCTTGTAATGGTCCAGTGCGGCTTCGAATTCGCCCTGCTGCATGTAGATGGCCCCCAGGTAGTAATGCGCCAGGTTGCCGCTCGGGGTGCTGCCATGGTCCTCGGCGATGCTGAGGAAGCCCGGCCACTGGCCATCGCCATCGAGCGCCTTGGTGAGTGAGTCCACTTCGAAGTAATACTCCGCTTTCCACATCATCTCGGCCGCCTCGGTCGCAGCGGGTTCAGCGATCAACTTCTTGTAGCCCAGGAGGCCGCCCACCACTACCAGAACGCCCACCACCCCGATGGTGATGGCCTTCTTGTTGTTCTCGATGAACAGCTCGGTACGGGTGTACACCTGACCCAGGTCCACGTCCTTGCTTTCCGTGGTGGTCGCGTGGTGCGGGTTCACTTTATTGCTCATGGTCTGTCTAAGGAGCGGCAAAAGTAGACCTTTTAGGGACTTGGGGATGAGCCATCTACCGGCTTATGGACAGTGGTTGGTCGATAGCGGGGCGGCCTGCCTTCCAGGAAGTCCGGGCGCAGGGGGGGCATGCGGTTACCTTTGGCCCCGGTCATGCGGTTCCACCTTGCCAGCCTGTCACTCTTGCATTTCCGCAACCACCGCGAGGCGGAGGTGGAGCTCGGTTCCGAAGTGAACTGCTTCGTGGGTCCGAACGGGGTGGGGAAGACCAACTTGCTCGATGCGGTGCATTACCTGTCCCTGGCGAAAAGCTACTTCGACCCGGTGGACACCCACAACATCCTGCACGGGGAGGAGTTGTTCATGGTGCAAGGCCGGATGCACACCGCCGAAGGGGAGGATGCCATCCTTTGCAGCGTGCGCAACGGGCAGCGCAAGATCCTCAGCCGCAACAAGAAGGAGTACGACCGTCTCGCGGATCATGTGGGCCGCTACCCGGTGGTGATGATCACGCCCTACGATGGCCAGCTCATCCTGGAGGGTTCCGAGGTCCGCCGGCGTTTCCTCGATGGCCTGATCGCCCAGTTCGATCGGGCCTACCTCGACGCCCTGATCCGTTACAACCGCTCGCTGGCACAGCGCAACACCATGTTGAAGGCATTCGCCGAGATGGGCGGTGGATCATTGGACCAGCTGGAACCTTGGGATGAACAACTCATCCAATACGGCAGCGCGGTATTCGAGGTGCGCAATGCCTTCATGCAGGAGCTGGTCCCGCTGCTCGAACGCCATTATGCCGGGATCAGCGCAGGACCGGAACGGGTGGCATTGTCCTATCGATCCGCTGTCGAGGCCATGCCCATGCGCGAGCTCTTGCGCAAGGCCTGGGATCGCGACCGGTCTGCTGGGCACACCACGCAGGGCATCCACAAGGACGACCTCCTGTTCACCATCAATGGCCAGCCGCTCAAACGCTATGGTTCACAGGGGCAGCAGAAGACCTACCTCATCGCACTGAAGCTGGCCCAGTTCGACCTCACCCAGCAACGGAACGGCTTGCGGCCCATCCTCTTGCTGGACGACATCTTCGACAAGATCGACCCGCAACGTATGCGCCACCTGCTGAAGCTGTTGAGCGATCAACGCTTTGGCCAGGTCCTCATCACCGATACCGATGCCAGCCGCCTGCACATGGCGTTGGATGGCCTCGACCTGGATGTGCGTTTCTTCCACCTGGACCACGATAGACCGCTGACCCGTGAAAAAGTCGAACGAACGATCGCTTAAGTCCGCCATGGAGCAGCTGATCGACAGCTACGGCCTGCGGGAGAAGATGGACGAACTGGACATCACCACCGGCTGGGACCAGGCCGTGGGTCCCATGATCGCGCGCCATACCAAGAGCGTGCGACTCCGCAAGGGGCGGTTGAACGTGAAGGTGGATTCGGCCCCGCTGCGCCATGAGCTTGGCTTCATGCGGGAGACGCTCATCGAGATCCTCAACCGTCGCGCCGGGCGTAAGGTGGTGGAGGAGATCGTGCTGGAGTGAATGCCAGTTCTTAGTTGGCAGTCCGCAGTTGGCAGTGGAACGCCCTCAACGGTGCATTCCACTGCCAACTGCCCACTCAGAACTGCTTACTTGAGCTAGAACCGCTCGCGTCCGCTGAAGAAGAAGTTGCCTTCGATCTCCGCGTTCGCGTCGCTATCGCTGCCGTGGCAGGCGTTCTTCGCCTTGCTTTCCGCGAACCGCTTGCGGATGGTACCTTCCTCGGCCTGCGCGGGGTCCGTGGCGCCGATCAACTTCCGGAAATCCTCCACGGCATTGGTCTTCTCCAGGATGGCGGCGAAGATGGGGCCGCTGGCCATGTAGTCCACCAGCTCGCCATAGAAGGGGCGCTCCTTGTGCACTTCGTAGAAGGTGCCGGCCTCCTCGCGGGACAGGCGGGTGTACTTGAGGGCGATGATCTTGAAGCCGTTGCTGGTGATCATATCGATGATCTTGCCTGCATGTCCGGCGGCCACGGCCTCCGGTTTGATCATCGTGAAAGTTCGGTTGCTCATGCGCGTAATGCCGTTCAGGGCGTTGATTGTTGAAAAAGCCGCGCAAAACTACTTGTTGTATCGTTCCGGGCATCCCTCCCGTAGAAGCTTCCTTCGTACTGTGGAACGGCGGTGTCGCTCCGCGCTCCCAAACACTTTCTACCACGATGGGACTTACACTACGCGCTCTCCCGCTCCTGGCCGTGCTTGCCACCGCATGCGGCGGAGGGGAGGAGCCACAAGCCGACGACAAGGGGCCGAACCTGATCATCGGGAACGACGGGGCCGAGAGCTCCGTGGCCAGCCTGTACCAGATGCCCACCCCGAACGAGCTCTTCAGCCTGGTGCGGCAGATGGCGGGAGATGGTCAGAAACGGCTGATGAACCCGGTATCCAATGTGGACCGCTATGCCACCCTGAAGGCACGCGCCCTCAACTTCGGCATCTATTCCACCGATCTGGTCTTCGCGAGCTACTTCAAATTGAACGTGGAGGTGGTGCGGTATTACCTCACCACCAAGAAGCTGGCCGAGAGCCTGGGCATCGTCAGTGCCTTCTCCGATGCCGACTTCGTGCGGCTGGAAGCGAACCTGACGCGTGGGGATTCTCTCGAGATCATCAGCAACGACGCATATGCAAAGGCCTATGCCAAGCTTCAGGATGAGAAGATGGGACCGACCCTTTCCTTGGTCCTGGCCGGTGGCTGGGTGGAGAGCATGCATCTCCTCCTCAACCAGATCGAGGCGCATGGGAGCAGCCCGGAGCTCATGGACCGAGTGGGTGAACAGAAGGTCACCCTGGAGCACCTCGTGGACATGATGCGACCGAACGAGTCGGACGCGGATGTGGCCTCGGTGATGACGGACCTCCTCGCCATACGCGATATCTACGACCAGGTGAACGTGAAACGCGTCGTGCACCAAGGTCCGTCGACCACGGGTCGCATGGTCCTCGGGGATGATGTGGAGGTGGAGTTGACGGACGAGAAGTACCAGGCGTTGAAGACCGCGGTCGATGAATTGCGTGGCCGCATGATCCAGCCGGAGGCCTAGAAGAACACCCGAACGAGAAGACCGATGAAACCGACCATGAAGAGCACCATCCTGATCACCGCGATGTGCGGTGCGTTGGGGGCCGCTGCCCAGTACAAGTGCACCGACTACCATCGGCTGAACGGGAACCTGAGCAACGACAAGCGTTTCTCCATCAACGGCCAGAGCAAGAGCGCCATGGTCCAGGTGGGCAAGGAGACCGAGTTGAACATCATCGTGTACAGCGGCCAGGACTATCGGATCTCCGTTGCCCACGATGAAAAGGTGCTGGGCGACGACCTGGCCATCCGGCTGGTGGAGAAGTACCGCGTTCCGACCGATGAGGTATCCGGAGGCACCACCAAACAGCCGGTGATGGATGACCAGGGCCGCACGACCGGCAGTACCGTGGAGGTGAAGACGCAGGAGAAGAAGAGGACCTACAAGGAAGAGGAGAAGGTGCTCTGGGACAATACGGAGCACGACATGGCCAAAGAGGTCGAGTTCACCTGCACGGCCACCAAGCGCATCGCGGTCGAGGTCGTAGCGCCAGGTAACAGCGAGGCGAAGACCAAGCGGGGAGAGCCGAACGATATCGGATGTGTGGGCATCCTCATCGAGCACATGCCGACACCGGCCGTCGGATTCGAGGCACGCTGAGCGCATCCGCGTACTTTTGCGACCCGCCTCCAGGCGGGTCGCTTCGTTCAGCCATGTCCCTTCCGCCCGATCAACTCGCCATCCTCCGGGAGATCCTGGTGAAGCCGCGCCGCGTGGCCATCGTCTCGCATCACAACCCGGACGGCGATGCCGTGGGGTCGACCCTGGGGCTCATGCAGCTCCTGAGGGCCAACGGTCATCACGCGCGCGTGGTCCTGCCCAATACCCCGGCGGACTTCCTCGACTGGCTTCCTGGTCGTGGTGATGTGTTGTGCCTGGATCGTTCACCGGACGCCGCGCTTTCCACCGTCCGTACCTGTGACGTGGTGATCTGCGCCGACTTCAACCGCCTTGACCGGATAGGCGGTCTTGAGGAGGCGGTGCGCGGTGTGACGACCAAGGTGCTCATCGATCACCACCAGGATCCGGAGGCCTTCGCGAAGGCCACCTTCTCCGACACCAGCGCGAGCAGCACCTGCCAGATGGTGGTGGATCTGGCCCTGGCCATGGGTTGGGACGGGAACATCAACACCGACGTGGCCACCTGTCTATATACGGGCATGGTCACGGATTCGGGTTCCTTCCGGTTCCGCAGCACCACGCCGCACACCCTGCGGACGGCCGCCCTGCTGCTCGAGCGTGGGGTCGACCTGGACCTGGTGCACAACGCCATCTCCGATACGAACAGTGCCGATCGCCTGCGGCTGCTCGGCTTCACCCTGCAGGAGCGGATGACCGTGATGCCCGAGCACCGCACGGTCATCATCGGGCTGGGCCAGGATGATCTGAAGCGCTTCCACTTCAAACAGGGCGACACCGAAGGCTTCGTGAATTATGGACTATCCATCAAGGGTATCCGGCTCGCGGCCTTCTTCATGGAACATCCCGATATGGTGAAGATCAGCCTGCGCTCAAAGGGCGACCTGCCGGTGGACCGTTTCCTGAAGGAACACTTCCAGGGCGGTGGTCACCAGAACGCCGCCGGTGGGAAGTCCACCTTGAGCCTCGAGGCCACCGTGGGACGGTTCATGTCGCTGCTACCCGCCTTCCTGCAAGCGCACCCGGGATGAAAGGCATCTTGCTCCTGTTGTGCATGTTGATCATCGGGTGTGATCGAGATCGTCGCCATCCCGGGAAGAAGGCCCAGCCGACGAATGCACAGGAACTCGTGCAGGCGAACAAGGAAGCGGTGAAGCTGGAACAGCACGACATCAGGTTGTACGCTGAGCGCCTTGGCCTCGCGCTCACGCCCACCGGCACGGGTGTCCACATCCAGATGATCCGTGACAAGGAAGGTCCGACGGCCATGCCGGACCAATGGGCGAAGGTGAACTACCGGTTGGAACTTTTGAACGGTGATACCGCGTACAGCACCGAGCCTGGTCGACCGGAATCGTTCATGGTGGAGATGGATCAGGTGGAGAGCGGCCTGCACGAGGCGATCCAGTTGCTGAGCGCGGGCGATAGCGCCATCATCATCATCCCTTCCTATCGGGCCCACGGCCTCATTGGTGATCAGGACCGCATCCCCATGCGCAGTAGCATCGTCTATCGCATCGGTGTGGTCGGTATCTCGGACCGGCCATGATCAGGTTCTTCGGCCTCGTTGCGACCACCGTGTTGCTCAACTCGTGCGCCCGATCACCTTATGATGGCTACAAGGTCGTCGCGGACGATGTTCACCTCCATTTGCTCACGCTCGGCGATGGTGAGGAACTCGCATCGGACAGCGACTCGGTCTACGTCCGCTTGCGCATGGGGCGGGTGGCCGGAGAGGTCGGCGGTCTCTTCAGCACGGAGCGCGCCTACCTGGCGAAGGACATCCGCACGGGGGCGATGGGACCGGTGTTGCATCGCATGCACGTCGGCGACAGCCTCAGCGTGATCGCGCCTGCGGAGCAATGGCCGTGGGAGGTGTTCACCGAGGGGATGAGGGTGGATCATCCGGACACGGGGATGGTGCGACTCGAGGTCGCGCTGTTGGATCTGCGGACACCGGCCATCATGCGCGCGGAGGCTGAACGACTGCGGCGGAATGACCCGCTTGCTTACGAAATGCAATTGATCCATGCGTACGTGCAGGCGTCGCCGGTCCCGTTCCTACGTTGGGGCACCAGTGACATCCGTTACCATATCAAGGGCACGCCAACGGATACCGCTGCCGTGGCCCAGCGCGATGTGGTGACTATCAGTTACCAAGGCCGAAACCTGGAAGGCGGTCGCCTGTTCGACGATACCGGGCGCAATGGGGCGCCGCTCACCTTCGTCTTCGGCGACAAGGACCAGGTGATCCAAGGTCTGGAGGTCGCGGTGAGCCTGCTGCGCGAAGGGCAGGAGGGTACCTTTCTGTTCCCGAGCCTGTTCGCCTTCGGAGAGAAGGGGATCCCGGGTGTGCTGGAACCGAACACGCCCGTGGCGTACACGGTCCACTTGGAAAGAGTGGAACGGTCGCGTCCAGTTCCTTAGCGCGCGCTGCTGCCGATGATGAGGACGGCGGGTCGCTTGCCCAATAGCGGGATGGACCGGCGCCACTCGCCGATGGAGCGTGTGATCGTTGATCCGCCGGGCTGGGTCAGGTCGATGGCGATCGTCAACAAGGTGCTCGGTCCGAGTTGATCGAGCAGGTCCTTCAACAGCGCATCATTGCGGTACGGTGTTTCGATGAAGAGCTGCGCCGCACCGGTCCGCCGGGCATCCTGTTCCAGCCGACCGATCGCGACCTTGCGTTCGTATGGCTTCACGGGCAGGTAGCCGTGGAAGGTGAAGCGCTGGCCGTTCAGGCCGGATGCGGCCAACGCGAGGAAGAGCGAGCTCGGTCCGATCAATGAGACCACGTCGATCCCCGCCCGATGAGCGGCGGCCACCAGCACGGCACCAGGGTCGGCGATGCCTGGCATGCCCGCCTCACTGACAATGGCCGCATCCCTTCCGTTGCGCATCAGCTTGATCAGTTCGTCCGCCTCCGCGCGGTCCGTGTTCTTATCCAGCCGATGGATCTCCAACGCGGGCAGTTCGATCGCAGGCACCATGCGCCGCAGCATCTGCCGCGCGGTCTTCTCATGCTCCGCGAAGTAGAGGGTCGTGCGTTCGACCACCGCGATGTTCTCCGGCGGCAGCTGCTCCACACCGCCTGCTTCACCCAGCCACACAGGCAGCAGATACAAGGTGCCGGACTCCTCAACCGTTGACATCGACGATCAGATTGGTGCAGGCGATGGTGAGCATCTGGTACACTTCCTCGAACCCTTCATCGCCACCGAAGTACGGATCGGGCACCTCGCGCAAGGCGTGGTCGGGTGCGTGGTCCATCATCAGCCGCGCCTTCATCGCATGGTCCTTGGACGGGGCGAGCCGCCGCATGTTCTGCAGGTTGTTCGCATCCATCGCGAGCAGCAGGTCGAACTCCTCGAAATCCGATACATGGAGCTGCCTTGCCCGCAGGTCGCTGATGTCGATGCCATGGTCCTGCATCGCTTTCATCGCGCGCCTGTCCGGCTGCTCGCCCACGTGGTAGTCACCGGTGCCTGCGGAATCCGTGCGCCAGTCGAGTCCCTGCTTCCGGATCATGTCGCGCAGGATGCCTTCTGCCATGGGTGAACGGCAGATGTTGCCCAGGCAGACGAGGAGGATCTTCATGCGACGAAGATGGGAAATGAAAAAGCCTCCTTTGCGGGAGGCTTCTTCGGGTCGTTCGATCGGGTTCAGTGGATGCTGAGCTTCTTCTCGAGGTCCTCGAGGTAGCCGCGGAACTGCTTGTCCGTTTCCTGCAGGTTGTTCACGGTGCGGCAGGCGTGCAGCACGGTCGCGTGGTCCTTGCCGCCGCAGTGCGCACCGATGTTGGCGAGCGAGCTCTTCGTCATCTTCTTCGCGAAGTACATCGCGATCTGGCGGGCCTGCACTACTTCGCGCTTGCGCGTCTTGCTCTTCAGCAGTTCGATCGGCAGGTCGAAGTAATCGCAGACCACCTTCTGGATGTAGTCGATGCTCACCTCGCGCGCCGTGTTCTTCACGAACTTGTCGATCATCTGCTTGGCGAGATCGAGCGTCACGGCCTTCTTGTTCAACGAGCTCTGCGCGATCAGGCTGATCATGGCGCCTTCGAGCTCGCGGATGTTCGTGGTGATGCTGTAAGCGAGGTATTCCACCACCTCCTTGGGCAGGTCGATGCCTTCGGCGTACATCTTCTTCTCCAGGATGGCGATGCGTGTCTCCAGGCCCGGTGTCTGCAGATCGGCGCTGAGGCCCCACTTGAAGCGGGAGAGGAGACGTTGCTCCATGCCGGCCATTTCCACCGGCGCCTTATCGCTCGTGATCACGAGCTGCTTGCCGGCCTGGTGCAGGGCGTTGAAGACGTGGAAGAACACGTCCTGGGTCTTCTCCTTGCCGGCGAGGAACTGCACATCATCGATGATGAGCACGTCCATCATCTGGTAGAACTGGGTGAAGTCGCCCACGGTGTTGTTCTTCACCGCTTCGATGAACTGCTGGGTGAACTTCTCCGCCGGAACATAGAGGATGGTCTTGTCCGGGTGGTTCTTCTTGATCTCGATGCCGATGGCGTGCGCGAGGTGGGTCTTGCCGAGCCCGACGCCACCATAGATCAGCAACGGATTGAAGGCGGTGCCGCCGGGCTTCTGCGCCACGGCATAACCGGCACTGCGGCCCAATCGGTTGCAATCTCCCTCGATGAAGGTGTCGAAGGAATAGTTGCCGTTGAGGTGGCTCTCGACCTTGATCTTGCGCAGGCCGGGGATGATGAAGGGGTTCTTGATGGGGCTGTTGGCCATATCGATCGGGAGCGACACGGCGGGGTTCTTCACCTCGCGAGCGTGGCTCGTCGGCATCTTCACGGTATACGGGTTGGCGTTCTGGAAGCCGTTCTCCATGATGATGGAGTACTCCAGACGCCCTTCACTACCCAATTCTTTCTTGATGATCTTCTTGAGGAGACCGATGTAATGCTCCTCCAGCCATTCGTAGAAGAACTGCGACGGCACCTGGATGGTCAGCACACTGTCTTGCAGACGCAAGGCCTTGATCGGTTCGAACCAGGTCTTGAAGCTCTGCTCGCTCACATTGTCCTTGATCACTTCCAGGCACCGGTCCCAGATCTTCTCGTGGTCCTTCTTCATGGATGGGTCCGTGAGTTAATGGGTGGTACCGTTGATCGCTTGGTCGAACGGCTTCGCGCGTAGTGCATCCGGTCCGTTCGATAAGGGGGCAAATATGGACCACAGAAAGTGAAAAACAAAAGTGCCGGACACTTGCAGGAAAGGAAAATTTCACTTCCGCTTCGCTTGATCGACCGATCACCGGGACACCTTGTCCCACGCGGGTTTGCGGGGATCATATCGAAGCCGTAAGCTTCCGCCGGAGCGGGCCAACGAAGACCCGCAGGGAGCGACTGTGAAGGAAGGTTGCACATGGGCCGGAACGCGCTGCGAACGCATCGAAAGTTAAGGCATGTGAACGATGCCACACAAGGTGGAGGAGGATGGACGGAACGAGGTCTTCCGACCTAACTTCCCGGCCATGTTCCAACACGATGCCGAACTGCGCGTACGCTATGGCGAGACGGACCAGATGGGCTACGTGTATTACGGCGACTATGCGGAGTACTTCGAGGTGGGACGGGTGGAGGCGCTGCGCAGGCTGGGCTTCGCATATAGACGGCTGGAGGAACAGGGTGTGATGCTCCCCGTCCGCGACCTGCGCATCACCTACCACAAACCGGCGCGCTATGACGATCTTCTCACCGTCCGCACCCGCATCACCGCGCTGCCCGACGTGCGGATCGTCTTCGACTACGAGGTGATCAATGCGGATGGCGTCCTGCTCTGCGAGGCCATGACAACGCTCATCTTCGTGGACAGCGCAACGATGCGGCCAAGGCGCGCACCGGAGGAGTTGCTCGCGACCCTGCGACCGTTCTTCGATCGCTAGACCGGATCAACACGCACGCCGAGCAGTTCCCACTTCGGCCGAAGTTGCGCCCCACGCCCGAGCGGGAGCTCGATCGTTGCGGTACAGTCCGACGTGAAGGCCTGGTCCACGATGTGCCCGCCACTGGCGAGCACCTCCGCCTTCACGCCATCGAATCGTTCGTACCCGCACCGGATGGACCAACGCTCCATCACCACGCGTTCCACGATCTCCGCGGCATCCAGTGCGAGCCTCGCGGCTTCACCATAAGCATGGATCAGGCCGGGCTTGCCCAGCAGGGTGCCTCCGAAGTAGCGCACCACGGCCACCCCGCAATAGGTGAGATCGAACGAACGGATGCGACGCAGGATCGGAAGACCGGCGGTGCCGCTGGGTTCGCCATCATCATTCGCGCGGTGGTGATCCCCCTCATTGCCGAGGACCCAGGCGTAGCACACATGACGCGAGGAAGGATGCTCGTTGCCGAAAGCTCCTGCGAGGCGCTTGAACTCAGCCTCATCCGCGATGGGGAAGGCCCGCGCGATGAACTTGCTGGCCAGTTCCCGGTACACCCCTTCAACGGGGGCGCCGATGGTGCGGTAGCGATCGCGGCTCATGGCGCCGTACTAAGGAAGAGCAGCATGGCGCCGATGCAACCTCCGATGCCGCACCATTGCAGCAGGGTGAGCCTTTCGCGGAACAGGCTGAGACCGGCGATCGTGGCGAAGAGGATCGCGAGGATGTTCATCAGGGGGAATACCAACGAGGCTTGAAGGCCACCGGAGCCGAGCGCGCGCATCAGGAACAGGAGGGAGGCGTAGTTCACCGCGCCCAAGGCGATGCCACCGATCCATGTGCGCTTGTTCTGAAGCGCTTTCATTCCAGTGCTGGCGATCAACAGGAATACACTGACCAGGGTGGATGCGGCGAAGCACAGGGTGGGGAAGCCGTCCGCGGTGACCGGGGTGGTCAGCTTCCGTTGCACAAATGTCACGCTGATGTCGGCCGCACCGCTGCACACGAACAGGAGCAATGGCAGGAACCAGACCGCGCGTCCGGCGCGTTGTTCCGAGGGGCCCACGGCGGTGAGCACAAGACCCACCAGCGCGATGAGGATGCCGACCACCGTCAGTGGATCGAGCCGTTCGTCAAAGAGGATGACGGCACCGCTGATCGTGAGGATGAGGCTCATGCGCCCCGCGATGGTGGTGCGTGCGGCACCTGCCTGCTGAGCGGAAAGACCGGTGACCGAGAAGATCGCCACGAACAAGGCGCCGAGCCCGGCCGCGGCGAGGAGCACTGGTCGGGAGGTGTCGGTCCAGTCCGGAGGTGCCACGAGCAAGCCACAAACAAAGGCCGTCGCATAGTTGATGGTGATCGCCGGAAGCAAGGGGACCTCGAACCGTTCGAACAGTCGGAACAGGATGGCGAAGCCAGCCACGCACAAAGCCGCGAGCACTACCAGTCCCATGTTACATGACCTGCTTCCCTGCGATGCAACACGATCCGATCACCGCCGACCATCCGTTCGATCCGGACCGCACTATCGATACGGGGTGCGGGTGTGCCGTTGCCGAAGAAGACCTGACCATGGATCACCCGTGCTTCATCCCAAAGGCCGCGTTGGACGAAGTGCTCGATCAACTCCGCACCTCCTTCCACCAGCACGGAGCGCATGTTCCGGTCGTGCAGGTGCGCGAGGATCCCATCCAGGGGATCATCGGTCGGTGACGTCATGATCTGTTCGACCGGCAGCTCAGGTCGGGCGGTTCCTGTGAAGAGTACGGTGTTCCCTGCATCGGTGAAGACCTTGCTCTGCGAAGGTGCACGGCCGCCACGATCCAGTACGACACGGAGAGGAGCGCGGCCCTCGATATGTCGCACGTTGAGCGATGGATCATCGTTCATCACGGTCCTGCTCCCGACAAGGATCGCGGCTTCCTCGGAACGCCAGCGATGCACGATGACGTCCGTCGCGGGTGTGCTGATGCGCTGAACTCCGCGCCCGGCGCGTGGATGGCGATCCAGGAAGCCATCGGCAGAGGCCGCCCACTTCAGGATGATGTACGGCCTGTTCCTTTCCACTGAGCTGATGAACCGTCGTTGCAGCCAGCGGCATTCATCCAGCAGCACGTCCTCCGCGACCTCGACCCCGGCGTTCCGCAACCGCTCGATCCCACGCCCGGCCACCTGCGGGAATGGGTCGCGCATGCCGACCACAACGTGTTTCACTCCGCGTGCGACGAGCAGGTCCGCGCAGGGTGGTGTGCGGCCATGGTGCGCGCACGGCTCCAGGTTCACGTACATGGTCGCATCCACGGGCACCGGTCCATCACCGAATGCCTGCAGGCAGCGTACTTCGGCATGTGGTCCTCCGGCGCGTTCATGCCAGCCTTCGGCCAACAACCGCTCCCCTTGCACCAGGAGCGCGCCCACCAAGGGGTTCGGAGCGGTACCGCCAGCCCCAAGACGAGCGATCTCGAGGCATCGTCGCATCCAGCGCTCATTGGTCGGTGTTGGGGCAGTGGCCATCAGAAGGGGCGCAAAGGTGCATCATCCGGGCAGGTCTGCCGGGCTACTTTTGCCATCCTGCCCGCATGCGAATCGCCAACAACACGGTCGGATCCCTCTACGAGCTCTATCACACCGAGCTTTCGCCGCTCTTCGGAGCTTCAGAGGCGCGGGCCATGGCGCGGGCGGTCTTCCAGGGGGCTTTTGGCTGGGATATGATCGAGTTGGATGCGCGCCGGTCCGCTGCGTTGAGCGAGTCGGAAGTGCTGAAGGTGTACACGCCGCTCGCGCGCCTGCGCACGGGCGAGCCGCTGCAATACATCCTGGGTCGCACCTGGTTCATGGGGATGGAACTCGCTGTGGCCCCGGGCGTGCTCATCCCCCGTCCAGAGACCGAGGAGATGGTGGACCTCATCCTGCGGACAGGTCGGTCCTTCGGACGCATCGTCGATATCGGTACCGGCAGTGGATGCATCGCCCTGGCCTTGAAGAAGCATCTGCCTGCATCCACGGTCATCGGTCTGGACGTGTCCACAGAAGCTCTGACCATCGCGCGGGGCAATGGTGAACGGCTTGGCATGGACGTTGAGTGGATGGAGCAGGATGTACTGCGGCCGGCTTCCAAGTTGCCTTCCGACCTGGATCTGGTGGTGAGCAATCCGCCATACATCCCGGCCATGGAAAAGGGAACACTCGAGCGACATGTGCGGGAACACGAGCCGCACCTGGCCTTGTTCGTTGCGGACGATGATCCGCTGTTGTTCTATCGGGTGATCGCGCAGCAAGCCATGGGATCATTGGTTGCCGGTGGGGAGATCCGGTTCGAGGCGCATCATCGCCATGCCGGCGAGGTGGGTCAGCTGCTCCGCGCATTGGGCTATCATCATGTCAACGTTCTCCGCGACCTGAGCGGCTCCGAACGGTTCATACACGCCACCCGATGATCAGGTGCGCACTCCTTCTGGTCGTTCTGCTTCTCGGTGGAAGGTTGGAGGCGAAGTTGGATAGCACCAAGGTGAAGGCGGCGTTCAAGGTGGTGCTCAACTTCGATGCGCGACGCACATGGGTGAATAACGCTTCGGTCCGTTTCAACGGTCTGCGGATCGGAGCGCAACGCGGGCGCGACATGGTCGCATTCGGCTACTATGGCCTCGGCGATCCCTACATCCAGCCTTCGGTGGACCTGGGGGAACTGGGGAAGCAGGAGTTCTACACGCGCTTCAGTTTCGCCGCCCTCACCTATGAACGTTTATTGATCGACACCAAGCGCTGGCAGGCCGGCATTCCCGTGGCCTTTGGTCTGGGCAACTATCGGACGAGCTACCGCGACACCACGAGCGGGAAGGAGATCGCATATGGGGTGAACGAACTGGTGCCGATCGAGGCCACGCTCCACTGCGACTACAACGTCTTCTGGTTCGTCTTCATCGGTGCCGGTGCCGGATACCGCTACGTGCTTGCCGATGATCCCGCCGCCACACGGATCCTGAGTGACTATACCTATTACTTCAAGGTCGGCCTGCGCTTCGGTGAAGTGGTGAAGCGCGTGCGCAAACGCTTACGGGACAATGTCTGAACGTGAACAAGCCCAACAACGCATCGCCCAGCTGAGCCAGGAGCTCGAGGAGCACAACCACCGATATTATGTTCTCGCCAAGCCCATCATCAGCGATCGCGAGTTCGACATCCTGCTGAAGGAACTGGAGGCCCTGGAAGCCGCTTGGCCGGAGTTCGCATCGCCCAACAGCCCAACGCAACGTGTGGGTGGTGAAGTCACCAAGGACTTCCCGGTCGTCGTCCATCGGTATCCCATGCTCTCCCTGAGCAATTCGTACAGCGCTGAAGAGGTGGCCGCCTTCGTGGCCCGGGTCGAGAAGGAGATCGGCCGCACCACCTATGTCATGGAACTGAAGTATGATGGTGTCGCGATCAGCTTGAGCTATTTGAACGGTGAACTGGTGCGCGGGGTCACCCGGGGCGATGGGGAGAAGGGCGACGACATCACCAACAACGTACGTACGGTGCGCAGCATACCTCTTCGACTGCGTGGCGATCACCCGGCCGAGCTGGAAGCGCGTGGCGAGATCCTCTTCATGCGCGCGCAGTTCGACCGGTTGAACGCGGAACGCGCGAAGAACGGCGAAGAACTCTACGCCAACCCACGCAATACCGCCGCCGGTTCCTTGAAACAACAGGACCCGAAGGATGTGGCCCGCCGTGGCCTGGACAATTTCATCTACACGCTTCAGGGTCCCGAGCTGCCGTCCACCAGCCATTTCGAGAACATGCGCGCAGCCGCTCGCTGGGGGTTCAAGACGCCCGATCCGTCACGACGGTTCATTGAACGAACGGACAACGTGGAAGGGATCATGGACTTCATCGCGTACTGGGACAAGGAGCGGCATGCGCTGGAAATGGACATCGACGGCATCGTGGTGAAGGTGGACGACCGGCGGATCCAGGAGGAATTGGGCATGACCGCGAAGAGCCCGCGCTGGGCAATCGCCTACAAGTTCCAGGCGGAGCAGGCCGTCACCCGGTTGAATGAGGTCACCTACCAGGTCGGTCGCACCGGCGCCATCACCCCGGTGGCGAACTTGGAGCCGGTGCTGCTCGCAGGCACCACGGTGAAGCGTGCTTCCCTGCACAACGCAGACCAGATCGCGAAGCTCGACCTCCACATCGGTGACCTGGTGCAGGTGGAGAAGGGCGGGGAGATCATCCCGAAGATCGTGGGCGTGCTGGTGGATCAACGCGAAGTGGGAGCGCCAGCCGTAGACTTTCCGCTGGATTGTCCGGAGTGCGGCACCCGCCTGGTCCGGTACGAAGGTGAAGCCCAGCACTATTGTCCGAACGAGCATGCCTGCCCGCCGCAGATCATGGGGCGCATCGAACACTTCGTGGGTCGGAAGATGATGGCGATCGATGGGCTTGGCGCGGAAACGGTGGCCGAACTGGTGAACGCTGGTCTGATCGGGAACGTGGCCGATCTCTACGACCTGACCATGGAACAGCTCCAGGGTCTCGGCAAGGGATGGGGTGAGAAGAGTGCTGAAAAGGTCATCGCCGGGATCGCAGCCAGCAGGTCGATCCCCTTCGAGCAGGTGCTCTTCGCCATCGGCATCAGGCATGTGGGCGAGACCGTGGCCCGGAAGATCGCACGGGCGGTGGGCAGCATGGACCGGCTGATGTCCATGACCCGCGACGAGCTCATCGCGTTGGATGAGGTGGGTGGCGTCATCGCGGACAGCATCCTGGACTTCTTCGCGGCGGCGGGCAACAGGCGCATCGTGGAGCGACTGCGGGATAAGGGCCTGCGAATGGAAGTGGAGGCCGGATCGGTGGGACCTGTCGGGGATAAGCTGAAAGGAAAGACCTTCGTGGTGTCCGGCGTGTTCAAGCACTACAGCCGGGACGGTGTGAAAGA
This sequence comes from Bacteroidota bacterium, assembly GCA_029573495.1. Classification (GTDB taxonomy): domain Bacteria; phylum Bacteroidota; class Bacteroidia; order Flavobacteriales_F; family PHOS-HE28; genus PHOS-HE28. Next base: position 86,071 of record JAKQEI010000087.1, read on the forward strand.
TGCCATTGAACGCAACGGTGGGAAAGTGTCGGGATCGATCAGCAGCAAGACCAGCTTCGTGCTGGCGGGTGCCGACATGGGACCTGCGAAACGCGTCAAGGCGGAAGAGTTGAAGGTGCCCGTGATCGATGAGGACGAGTTCAATCGGATGATCGAAGGATGAGACTGTTCGACAGGCTGAAGGAGTGGTTGGGCATCCGCCGGCTCATGCGTGAGACACCGCAGGACCGCAAGCCGATCCCGCGGAACCTGGCGCTGGTGCGCAAGGTGGCCATCGTATACGTGGTGGAGGACGAGGCCGCCCACAACCAGGTGCGGAACTACGTGAAACGGTTGAAGGAGGAGCTCGGCATCAGCAACATCATGGCCCTGGGCTATTGCGACCAGAAGGTGCTTCCCCACTACCTCCACGCCAAGCTCAACTTCGACGCCATCTGCCTGAAGGACCTGAACTGGTACCGGATCCCGCAGGGGAACACGGTCCAGAACTTCATGGCCGAGGAGTACGAGGTCATCATCGACCTGACCATGGAGGACCGCCTGCCCACGCAATACATCCTGGCCAAGAGCCGCAGTCGCTTCAAGGTCGGGCGATGGAGCGACAGCAACAAGCGGATCCTCGACATGATGATCGACATGGCCGGTTCGCGCAGCCTGCCACAGTACATCCAGCAGATCCACCATTACCTCCTGATGGTGAACTCCAAACCAGAACCTTCGCTCAACTAGCGCGATAGCGCCCATCACATGCACGAACGTTTCCGCGGCCTAGGGGTCGCCATGGTCACACCCTTCCGAGCCAACGGTGGCATCGATTACGCCGGGCTGGAGAAGCTCATCGAACACCAGATCACGGGTGGCGTGGACTACGTCGTGAGCATGGGCACCACGGGCGAGAGCGTGACCCTCAGCAGGGACGAGAAGAAGCAATTGCTCGCCACCACCATCGAACTCGTGCGTAACCGGGTGCCGGTGGTACTTGGCGTCGGCGGCAACAGCACTGCAGCTGTGATCGACGATCTGAACAGCTTCGAAATGGACGGGGTGGACGGCATCCTCAGTGTGAGCCCGTATTACAACAAGCCGACACAGGAAGGTATCTACCAGCATTTCAAGGCCATTGCGCAGGTGAGCCTCCGGCCGATCATCCTGTACAATGTGCCGGGGCGCACCGGAAGCAACATGAGCGCCGAGACCACCGTGCGCCTGGCGCGGGACCTCAAGAACGTGGTGGCCATCAAGGAGGCCAGTGGCAACCTCGACCAGATGGGCATGATCCTGAAGCACAAGCCGAAGGACTTCTTGCTGATCAGTGGCGATGACACCTTGACGCTGCCCGCCATCGCGATCGGTGGCGTGGGCGTGATCAGTGTGGTGGGTAACGCACTGCCTGAGGAGACGAGCCGCCTGGTCCATGCGGCGTTGAAGGGCGACCTGGCCACCGCAGGCAGGGAGCATCTCCGCCTGCTGGAGATCATCAACCTGCTATTCGCGGAAGGCAATCCGGGCGGCATCAAGTACGTGCTCAAGGCCCTCGGCATCTGCGAAGACCACATGCGGCTGCCGCTGGTGAACGTCAGTGAAGCACTTGAGAAGAAGTTGTACCACGCCCTGGCCGATGCCGAAGTGGTGAAGCTTTGACCATCCCATGGACTTCCTCGCCCTCGACTTCGAAACAGCCACCTCTCGGTCGGACAGCCCGTGTGAACTGGGGATCGCCGTGGTGCGCGGGGGCGTGGTGCGCGAGGTGCGCAACTGGCTGATCAAGCCGCGCGGATGGCCGCACTTCAGCCCGTGGAACATCGCCGTGCATGGGATCCGGCCGGAGGATGTGGCCGATGCACCACGTTGGGAGGGCATCTGGGAGGAGGTCGCTGAAGTGCTGCATCACCAGACCGTGGTGGCCCATAACGCAGCCTTCGATATGACCGTGTTACGTAGCACCCTCGCGAGCCATGGCCTGCCACACCCCACGTTCCAGTACTTCTGTAGCGTCAGCTTATGCAGGAAGGTCTGGCCGGGCCATCCGTCGTATGGCTTGAAGCCCATGTGCGATCTGCACGGCATCCGTTTCAAGCACCACCGGGCCGGGAACGATGCGGAGGCTACGGCAGAGCTCGTCCTGCGCGCAGTGGAGCAGCGCCCTTCGCTGGACATGCCGCAGTTCCTGTTGGATGCCCGTGTTAAGCTCGGCGCCTTCTACCCGGGAGGCCATCGCACGCCGGGCGGCAAGCTTACGGCCGCCACGATCTATTAGAGCGCATCTCGAAATTGCTTTTGGTCGCGAGCGAGAGGGATCTCGCGTTCAGGCGGGGCGGCGGAACCGGGCATCGTCGTGTGCTCTTTGAGGTAACGGCAACGAAGCATGGACGCGAAAGACCCTCGCGCAGCCCGAAGGGCGTTGTTGAGATGTGCTCTAGGGGCGCACGACGATGTGTGTGAACGGCGATGCCGGCCGGCCGAAGCGGGCCAGCGTGCGGTCCATGCCTCCGGGCGCCGAGAGGATGCGGCATCGACCTGCCGCTTGCACATCCGATAGACGGTGCATGTGGTAATGTCCGGCCATTTCCGGGAAGCCCAATTCCGCGTAATAGTTCGTACTGCGGGTCCGGGCATCCTCCACCTCGGTCCGGCTCTGGTAAAGGATGGTGTCCAGGATATGCACCTCACCACGTGCACCTAACAGCTCACGGCATCGCGCGAGGGTTCCGGCGGCATCGGCGAAGTACTGGAAGCTGGCGGCGAACACGATCACATCATAGTGCTCCTTCGGTAGTTCCGAGGTGATCAGGTCGGCGCGTGCGAAGTCGGGACCGGGAAAGAGCCTGGCCGCCTGCTCCAGTTCTGCGGTAAAGGCATCGATGCCGGTGGTCATGTGTCCCTGTTGATGCAGCAGGTTGGTGAGCCAGCCATTACCGCAACCAACATCCAGGATCTTCAAGGGACGATCCTCCTGTTCCAGAACATGGACCAGTCGACGGGCTCCCCGTGCCCGGATCCGCCATTCATCGGCGTTCCAAAGGGCGTCCCCGTTCGGCAGGGCACGCACCTCTTCATCCGTGAGCAAGCGGCGCTCCGCATCGCGCACCTGCCCGTAGAGATCCGCGAAGAGCGAAGGCCCGGCGAGGATCCGTACCCCGTTCTCGCATGGAGCCGCTTCAAGCCAGTTGCCCGTGAGGTTGGTGTTCATGCCGACTTGCGCAAGGTGATCACGAAATGATCACCACCGTTCCGGATGAAGGGCAGGCTGGCCAGCCCATCCTCGATCCGTTCCAGGAGTTGGAAGATACGGGGCCAGCGCTCCATGAAGTCAAGTTGGTGCGGCGGTGGAACGAAGAAGGACAAGGCGCGATGGGCGATCACGCGATACCCTGGTCCGAGATGGTGGCGTGCATACGCGGGTCCGTAGTAGTGGCAGGTGAAGGCGTGACCCTCCACCACCGCCTCCGCACCACCGCGCTTCCAACGACGACGGGCCAGCTTGAGGTTGCCGCGCAGGGCCGCCATCAGTTCCCACGGACTGAAGCGCGGCATGATCACCAGGGTGCATGTGCCGTTCGGCAGGAGCACACGGTCGATACCGCGCAGCACCTCATCAAGCCGCGCCGTGCAGTTCAAGCCACCGAAATTGCTGAATACATGCTGGAAGCGCCGGTCGCCGAGCCGGTCGAGTTCGTTGAAGGAACAGGCGATCACTTCCAGTGGGAGCTCCGGTGCTGCTGCTTGTTTCGCTCGTAGCTGGTCGATCATGCCCGGAGCCGCATCAGTGGCCAGGACCTTCATGCCTTGCGCCGCGAAGAAGCAACTGTCAATGCCTGTTCCAGCGTTCAGTTCAAGCAGCGTATCGCCGCGCTGCATGTTCTTCAGTGCCTGCCTCCTCACCCGTTCACGTACCCACGCGATCAACGGATTACCTGCATCAATGCTGTCGAACGCACCGGCCTGTGCGGAGAACGCGGTGCTCGCCTCCGTGGTCATCATGTCTTCGCCAGTCGGCTGATCCGGACCTGCTCCATCCAGGTCACCGGCACGTAATAGAGCGTGGACAATATTCGTTGTGCCGCGAAGTGCTGGCCCTTGATCGCATTCCTCAAGGCCTCCAACCCCTGCTTGCGACGGTACCGCTTGTGCACGTATCGATGCAATCGCTTGTAGTAGGCGGGACGCTGGCGGTTCTGGAACATCATGGCCAGATCGTCGCTATCGGTCCAGTTGGACTTGTCCACCAGGTCGGCCTTCACCTTCTCGTAAAAGAGCGTTCCTGGAAGGGGGTAGGAGATGGAGACGCCGATGTCATCCGGCATCAGTTCCTCCACCATCGCGATGGTATCGTGTACGTCGGCTTCAGTCTCTCCCAAATAGCCGAACTGCAGGAAGAAGCCAACGCGCACACCCTTGGACCGCAACAGTCTCGTGGCCTCGGCGATCTGTTCCACCGTGGTGCCCTTGTCCATGGCATCGAGGATGCGCTGGCTGCCGCTCTCAGCGCCCACCCACACCTCCTCCAGACCACTGGCCACGAGCGCGTCGATGGTATCTGCCTCCAACAGCAGGTCCACCCGGCTCTGGATCTTGTAAGGGATGCGTAGCCCCTTCTCCTGAAGCAGGTCGCGGAAACGTTGGACCCAACCCGGCTTCAGCCCGAAGATGTCATCAGCGAACCAGATGTGATCGGGTCGGTGGACCAGCAAAGCCTCCAGCTCGCGCACCACATGTTCAGGTGACCGGCTGTTGTACCGATTGCCGTAGATCGGTTTCGCGCACCAGTTGCATTTGAAGGGACAGCCCCTTGTGGTCGCCAGGTTGAGGGAGAACCGGCCATGTGCCTCCCGCCATATCCTTCGGTATGGTTCCAGATCGATCAGGTCCCAGGCGGGCAACGGCAGGGCATCGAGGTCCCGCATGACCGGCCGTTTCGCGGTGTTTTGGACGTTTCCGTTCTCCAGGAAGGCGATGCCCGGCACGTCGCCAGGCGTCCCATCGTTCCTCCAGCGATCGATGACATCCAGAAGACCGGGCTCCCCTTCACCCAGCAGCACCACATCCGCGCCGGCGCGCAGGTAGACCTCCGCATGGTCCGTGGCGTCGGAACTGTTCACGACCACACGGCAACCCGAACCCTTGGCTATTCCGATCATTCGGAACATGGCCTCCCGCATCACCGTGAGGCACATCTTCGTCAGGTAGTTGAACCCGTCGTCGAAGAACACCACCACTTCCGGTCGATGCTTCTCGATTGCTGCTTGGAGCGGTTCAGGACCGGGCAATAGGCCGGTGTCGAAGACATTGACCGTGTGACCGGCCTGGCGCAGGACCGCCGCCGCGAGCAGGGTGCCCATCGGTGGATAGGGTCTGGCATCGGCCCACTGCTTCGGGTCGAGGCGGTAGAAATAGCCGTGCGTGACAAGAACACCCGCCATGGCTCAGCTTCTGCTCGGGGCCACTCGCTCCTCCAGTTCCGCCATGCGCGCATGGAAGCCATCAAGGACCCGCTCCTGGAAGTTCCTCGGATGATGCTTGCTCACATAGGTCCGCGTGCGCAAGGCCAGTTCGAAGGTGCGCGCATCGAGATGGCCGAACTTCCGTTTCCAGAATCGCCAGGTAAGGTTCATGGCGCCCTGGTCCAGCATGGCTCCAAGGCGCCCGTTCATCAGGAGTTCCAGACGACGTTTGAACCGACCGCTTCCGATGCTGATCTCCCTGCTTCTCGGTCGCGGTACGTTCGGGTACATGTGGAAGGCCCAGGCGTTACGTGCGAAGAAGGCTTCCGTGGTGCCATTACCGTACATCGGGATCAGCGTCACCACCTCCGTGGCGGTGAAACGGTTCCGGTCCTCCACCTCCAGATGCTCGGAATCCAGGAAATAGTTCAAGCAGAAGTCGCGACGGCTGTTCAACAGGAAGATCTTCTTGTACAGGATAAGGAGTGTCCTGGCGACCCATAATCTTCCCGGTGTCGTCACCACGAAGAAGTCGATATCACCGTCCTCGGCCAGGACGCCTTTGCTGAGGCTGCCACTGATGAAGACGGCTCGGACGAACGGAAAGCAGGCGATCCGGCGGGCCATGACAGTGGCCTTCGGCATGCGCGAACGGGCACGGCGTTCGCTCTCAAGGCGCCGGTCAGTGCGCTCTTCCACCTGCTTCAAAGCCCAATAGGCTCCGGAACGCTCGATCAGACCCCGCTCCTGAAGACCGCCGAGCAGGGCGATGATGCGCGACGGGTCCTTGGTGAGCTGCGACAGGTAACGGATGATCTCGTCACTGCGCAATGGATGGGAGAACACGTCGAAGTATCCGAGCACGCGCAACACGGCCAGTTCAACGGAACGATCTTCCGGGGTGCCGCGCTCAGGAGGAGAGAGGGGAGGGGCGGGTCTGCTGTCCATTGCCTTGGTGACGGATCAGGCCTCCTGATCGTGGTCCGAAGGGGCTGTGTTCTACCTGGAAAGGCGATGAAACGGGATGAACGACCGACGGAACGGGAGCAGCTACTCCTCCGAGGCCATGTACATCTTCTTGATCCGCATCAACGGACCGGGGCAATGGCTGCCATGACAGTTCGCGCAGCTTTGCACCAGCGCATTGTACGCTTGCTGTCGCTTCGCAGGCTGCACCTTGTACAACTCATCGAGCTTCAATTGATAGTCCTTCGCGAAGGTCGGGAAGGTGATCGGGTCGATGTGCATCCCCGGGGTCGGCTCGGCCTTTAACAGACCTTTGAATTCCTTCGGATAGGAGGGCAATCCATCACCACGGGATAACGCCGCTTTCACGGAGTCCGCATGGGCGGCCATCTGACGCATCATCAGGGCGAGCTCACTCGGAGGCGCGAGTTCTTGATCCACTTCCACTGCAGGGGGATCAGCGCTGATGAAGCAGCCGGCCAGCGCGGCCAATAGAAGGAAAAGGTGGGTGTTCAAGGCCATCATGCGTGCAAAGTAACCAGCCCTGACACAATGGCCGTGCCGGATCTAGGGTCCGATCTTTGACCGATGCACTCCATGCAGGCGATCGATCCAGCAAGGCCCGGCCAGAACGAGCGCAAGCTTGGAACATCGGCCGTCCTTCCTGCGATCATCGCACTGGCCTTGTGGTGCGTGTATCTATTGGACCAGGGACTCCACCTGGATCTCTATCAACACGGGATCTACCCGCGGACCCTGCAAGGTCTGCCCGGTGTCCTGTTCTCTCCCTTCATCCATGGCGACACCGAGCATGTGCTGAACAACTCCATCCCGGTCGTTGTGCTTGGTACCGCGCTCATGTACTTCTTTCCGCAACTCGCTGGCCGCGTACTCCTCTATTCCTGGCTGGTGAGCGGGCTCGGGGTATGGCTCAGTGCGCGTGCCAGCTATCACATCGGTGCCAGTGGTATCGTTTATGGTCTTGCCGCATTCCTCTTCACCACCGGCGTCCTTCGCAAACAGCGCATGCTCATGGGCCTGTCGCTCCTCGTGGTCTTCCTGTACGGAAGCATGCTCTGGGGAGTGGTACCGCTCTTCCCGAAGATCAGCTGGGAGAGCCATTTCTGGGGGGCGGCAGCGGGGGTGGTCATGGCCTTCGCCTATCGCAACATTCCATCCGTTGTGCGTGATCCTCGAGAGGTCGTCTGGCCCGAGGAGGAAGAGGAGGATGGGATGGCCGATGGGGCTGTTGATCCCGCGGAGGCTGACGAACAGGGCGCCAGCTCGTGGCGGACGAGCCACAGTTGGCTGCGATTTGATCCCAAGGATCAGGAGACCCGGTGATTCGATAAAGCCTTACTCGCTCTTCAAAGTCGCAAGTTCCTGTTCACCACCCATCAGCTTCAACAGGCCACCGTCCAGCTTGAAGCCGTCGACACGCTTCAACGCGCCCAGGAAGGCGGTCTCCGTGGCCATCGTGTTGGCGCAATACTTCTTGGTGGAGCCCACACCACCAGGGAAGGACAGCTTGTCGCCCTCCAAGGCGAAGGAGCCCATCAACTGATTGCAGCCGCCATGTCCCTCCAAGGAGTTGCCGTCCTTCATGAACCTTAACCACGGGGCGGGCTCTCCGTCCGGCATGCTGATCGCGTTCTCACCCAGGGACTGCAACACCCACTTGGTGTCCAGCACCTTGGCCATGCCCGCCGCACCGGCCTGCTCCGAGTTGCACTTCTCAGCGCTCAAGGTGACGAAGAGGAGGGAGGCGAGCAGGATCCGTTGCATGGCATCAGTTGTTCAGCATCACCGGCATCACCAGCATCAGCACATCCTCTCCGGCCTCACCTGGTTCACCAGGCAGGAGGATGCCGGCCCGGTTCGGGGCGCTCATCTCCAGCACCACGTGCTCCGCGCTGATGTTGTTGAGCATATCCATCAGGAAGCGCGAGTTGAAGCCGATGGTGATCTCGTCGCCCTCGTAGGAGCAGGTGAGCTTCTCGTTCGCCTCGTTGGCGAAGTCGAGGTCCTCGGCGCTTACGGCGAGTTGGCTGCCATTGATGTGCAGGCGCACCTGGTGGGTGGTCTTGTTCGCGAAGATGGACACCCGACGGATCGAGCTCAGGAAGGCCGCGCGGTCGATGGTGAGCTTGTTCGGGTTGGTCTTCGGGATCACCGCCTCGTAGTTCGGGTACTTCCCGTCGATCAGGCGGCATACGAGCAGCGTGTTGTCGAAGCGGAAGGCGGCATTGTTCTCGTTGAACTCGATGGTCACCTCGGCGTTGGTCCCCGCCAGCGTGTTCTTCAGCAGGTTCAATGGCTTCTTGGGAACGATGAAGGAGGCGGCTTTCGGTGCCTGCAGGTCGGTGCGCTTGTACCGCACCAGCTTGTGCGCATCCGTGGCTACGAAGCGCACATCATCCTCGGCGAATTCGAACAGGATGCCGCTCATCACCGGGCGCAGGTCATCATTGCCGGTGGCGAAGATGGTCTTGTTGATGGCCGTGGCCAGCGTGCCGGCCGGAAGGCTCATCTTGGCGGCGTCCTCCAATTGAGGGCTCCGCGGGAACTCAGTCCCATTGAAGCCCGTCATCTTGTACTTGCCTTGATCGCTGTTGATCTCCACACCGAAATGCTTGGCATCGATGCTGAACGTGAGCGGCTGTTCCGGGAAGGCCTTCAACGTGTCCAGCAGCAGACGGGCCGGTATGGCCACCGTGCCTTTGTCCTTGGCCTCCACGGCCAGCGAGGCGGTGATCGTGGTTTCCAGGTCACTGGCGGTCACGGTCAGTTGTTTTCCGTCGATCTCGAATAGGAAGTTGTCCAGGATCGGAAGCGTATTGCTGCTGGCGAGCACGCCTTGGAGAAGCTGCAGTTGCTTGAGCAGGGCGGTGCTGGAAACGATGAATTTCATCGGTGGATGAAGGCGTTTTTTGAAGTGGGCCAAAGTTAGCCGGGGCCATTTCCGGCTTCGGGCACACTTATCAACAGCCAGGCCGGGTTATCCACAGCCCCAGGGGCTCAAGGCCTGAAGGCCCTGATGGGCTGGAAGAGCCGTTCGAAGGCCGGACGTTGCATCTGAACGTGCAGCGTGTCCTGGATCAGCGCGTCCATGTACGTCGGGTCATACAGGGGACGCGGCATGCCGAAGGGAGGTTCCTCGCCCTTGTACGCCCGGAACCAGAAGCGTCCGCTCGTGGTCGTGCCATCGCGTTGGGTGATGCTCATGATCAGGTTCGGGGTCGTCCTCAACAGCGAGTCGCGCTTCGCCGGTTCCCAGCGTTCGATCTTCTCGAAGTTGGTCTGCTTCAGCGGGAGGATGGCACCGTGCACCAGCACGGTATCGAAGGGGACCGGGCGCCCGAGGTGGTCCTTCAGGGAGAACCGACCGTCCTCACCCTGCTCGATCTGGTAACCGTTCGCCGGGGCGGCCGGCATCTCCACTTTCACCGAGGCGATGTCACGCATGTCCGCCACATGGAAGAAGTCCGAACTGCGGAAGTGGTCCAGGTCCGTGTGGAAGCGGGTGGTGAGAATGCCTGTGAATCCGCCCATGCCCATGATGAAGGGAGCGTTGCTGCGACCGATCCCCGGTTTCTCGAGCAGCATGAAGGTGCCGAAGTGATCCTGCGTGCCATGGCCCACGATCCAGATCTTGGATGGCTTGTCCCCACCCTCGTAGATCTCCACGCGCTTGGCGGTGGCGGCCATCACGCGCAGGGTCTTCGGCTGCAACGACTTCGGCACCGGACTCTTCACCTCGATCCGCTTGAAGGTCTTCAGCAACAGGTCCACCTCGTGCTGCTTGGCCATGAACACGTCGTTCAAGCGCCAGCCTTCCTTGGTCCGCCGAAGGTCCACGGTGGTTCCGCCCTTGGTGTCCGCTATGAAGATGCGGGTGACCCCGGCCGTATCCGGCACGGCGAAGTCGCTCAAGGGCCGGTCCAGGGTGGTGGGGGCATCGTTGCGCATGAGCCACCAGGCAGCAGCACCCAGGACGATCACGACAAGAAGCAGGAGGACGCGGCGGTTCATGTGTTGCGAAGGGCTTGGCGCCGACGCCAGGCCTGGAACGCCAGACCGAGCAGCACGGCGATGATCACCGGCAGGGCGGTGTTGAACAACTGCCAGCGCGACCGGTCCACCACGATGCGTTCCGGGTCCAGCTGGCGCAGGGTGATGGCGCGCGAGCGGATGCTGATGAGGCTGCGATCATCGAGCAGGTAGTTCATCGCGTTCACTATGAACTCGCGGTTGCCATAGATCTTGGCGTTGGCATAGCGATCGAAGCCGAGGGTGAAGTACATGCCCTTCGCATTGTCCACGCGGTTGCCGATCACATCCCCATCGGCCACCAGGATCTGGGCCGTGTGCGCACCCTTCTCCCGGTAGCCCACGCTTGGGTCCTTGATGAACTCACTGGGCAGCCGGTCCGAGAAGGCCGAACGGAAACGACCCTCCAGGAGCACCGCCATGGGCATGTGCGGCGTGCTCTGCCGCTCGAAAGGCGGTGGCACCTCCACGATGTTCAAGCTCACCCGCACCGGGTTGCGCTGGGCCAGGGAGGCGGGCGAACTCGTGAGCAGGATCGTCTTCTTCACGCTGTCCGTACCAACGGTATCGATGCTGCTGGCGAAGCGGAGGTGCACCGGGTCGATGTTGCTCACGATCGGATGCGTGCTCTGCGGGATGAGCACGGGTTCGAAGAACCAGGGGAAGCGTTCAAGCTTGCGCTGATTGCCGTAGGGTTGGGTGTACAGTTCGATGGGCGCACAGCTCCGGTCCAGCACCAGGTCCTTGTTCAATCGAACGCCGTAGTTGAAGAAGAGGTCGTCCAGACCGAGCTCGTTCGCCACGGCGATGGAGAACTGGTTCTTGCGCAGGCTGTCCAGGTTGGCGTTCATCGGATCGATGAGCCACAAGGCCTTGCCACCGTTCATGATGAACTGATCAAGGATGTATGCACAGCGTGGGCTGAACGCGCTGTCCGGCTTCGCCACGATGATGGCGTCGTAGTCGTTCAGCCGGTAGCGCATGTCCGGCACGGTGTGGCTCAACGCATCCAGTTGCTCGTCCAGCTTCACGCGCTTCACATCATACAGTTCGTTCAACGCGTTGGTGATGTCGGCCACCTCCATGTCGCGCAGTTCGCCGTGGCCTTCAAGGAAGGCGATCTTCGCCCGCTCGCGCTGGGTGCTCTGTCGGAAGGCGCTTGCCAGTTCGTACTCCAGGTTGTTGATCGAGCGGTTCACGATGTCCGCGTCCGGTGTGCGCAACTGGGTCTTCAGCAACTGGACCGGAACGGTCTTGTCGCGATAGGTCACCAGCGCACCCGGGAAGACGATCCGCTCGCTGAAGGATTCCTTGTCGCGCATGCGGATGCTGCTGTATTGCAGTCCTTCCTTCTGCAGCTGGTCGTAGGTCTCCTTCCGCGTCTTCTCGTCCGTGCTGGCGCTCGGGTCGATGAAGCTGTACTGCACCTTTTCCGGCTGCACCACGCGCATCTCGTCGAGCAGTTCGCGGATGGAACGGGAGAAGCGCTGCAGGTCGGCGGGCAGCTCGCCGGTGAGGTAGACCTTCACGTACACCACATCGGGCAGTTCCTCCAGCATCTGCTTGGTGGCTGGCGTCAGCGTGTAGCGCTTCTCGTCGGTGAGGTCGGCGCGCAGGCGTGCGAAGGAGCCGATGAAGAGCACGAGGCCCACGATGGCAAGGCCCAGGAGGAGCTCGAACAGGTCGCTGGTGCGCGCGCCTCGCTTCATCCTACCACTTGCGGCTTTGGAGCGCGGTGCGCGTGAACAACAGGAAGACCGTGATGGTTCCTAGGAAGTAGAGCACGTCGCGCAGGTCGATCACCCCACGGCTCAGGCTCGCGTAATGTTCCTGGATGCCGATGCGCTTGATCGGCCCTTCCAACACACCAAAGGCATCGAAGCTGGCGATCAGATCGAAGCCCAGGTAAAGGAAGAAGCACAGGAAGACCGCGATCATGAAGGCGACCACCTGGTTGTCCGTGATGGAGGAGGCGAAGACGCCGATCGCGCCGAAGCAGCACGCCAGCAGGAGCAGCCCGATGTAGGAACCGATGATCCCACCCGTATCCAAGTTCCCCCTGGGCATCGCCAGTTCATGCAAACTGTACCAGTAGACCAAGGTGGGCAGCAGGGCGAAGAGGATGAGGATGACGGCCGCGATGTATTTGGCAAGCACGAGCTGTATCTCGGTCAATGGCTTGGTCAAAAGCAGTTCGATGGTGCCGGTGCGTCGTTCTTCACTGAAGCTGCGCATGGTCACTGCCGGCACCAGGAAGAGGAAGACCCAGGGGGCGATGAAGAAGAGCGGGGCCAGGTCCGCGTAGCCGGTGTCGAGGATGTTGTTCGGGAACACCCACAGGAAGAGGCCGGTGAGCAGCAGGAAGACCACCACCACCACCTGGCCGATCAAGGAGCCCAAGAAGCCCCGTACTTCCTTCAGGATCAGAACACGCATCGCGAAAGCGGGCGCCAAGATAGCGGTGCCGGGTAGGAGAGGAGGTACCGTTCCCCGGAGTGCAGCCGATGCAACGCTGCCTAGAACTCGATCACCGTCTTCCGGCGCCCGCGGACAGGCTTCTTCGGGATCTTCTCCTCATCCGTGTTGCAGTAGTTGCGAACGATGAACTTGGAGTCGCTTTCCCCCAGGCGCGCTGCCTCCCGCCAGCTCTCGCACGCCATTTCCTTGTTCTTCAGTGCGTAATAGCAGTCGGCCCGGTAGTACAGCGCATCCTTCAAGGACTCATCCTCCGCATCGATCACCTTCGTGAAGTTGTTGATCGCCTCCTGGTAGCGACCCGTCTCGAACTGCAGCACCGCCAGGCTCATCAAGCCATCCGCTATGCCGGGCTTCAGGTTCAACGCGGCTTCGAGGTCCAGGATGCCCGCCTCCTCCTTGAAGAGCTCGCCCTTCACCACGCCACGCAGGAAGAGCGCATCGGCGTTGTTCGGTCGCAGTTCCAGGCAACGCTCCAGGTCACGTAATGCTCCCTGGTTATTCCTGCCCAGGTAGTTGGCACAGGCCCGGTTGTACCACGCGTCGGGGTCCTGGTCGTCCAGGTCGATCGCCCGTTCGATGTCGCGCATGGCCTCCTTCACGCGCTGCTCGGTGATGTGCACCGCCGATCGGCTCACGAACAGGCGGGCGTTCTCCGGTTCCACCTTCTCGGCCTTCACATAATCCATCAAGGCGCCATGCATGTCCTGCTGCCGCTGTTTGATGTCGCCACGCAGCTTGTACCCGCCGGGAATGGAGGGGTCCAGCCCAATGGCGCTGTCGGCGTGCGCGAGGGCCACCACCAGGTCGTTCGCCTTGTACGCGGACTGTGCGTTCTTCAAGTGATCATCGGCAGTGGCCTGTGCAAGGAGCAGCACCGGCAGTGCGGCCACACAGGCGGTCAGGGAGCGCAACATGGTCCGAAGATCGGACAAAGACCGGACCGTTCGCCGGAAAAGCTGGCCCGATCGCGATCCGTGACCGATGAACGTCGGAAGCAAGCGGATATCAGGGCAGGTGATGCTCGCGTTCAACGCTCCACGCCTCGGCGGGTGCGGCGAAGAGTGCTTTCACTGTGGGCCACACGTCGGAGAAGATCGCTGAGACCCGGTAGTTCTCGAGATCCGCCGGGCCGTCCCAGTGACTGTAGGTGAAGAAGACGCGGGGATCGTCCAGGTCGTGCAACAACTCCAGGTGTCGGCATCCCGGGAAGGAACGGATCCGTGGTTTCCAGCTTTCGAAGTGGTCTTGGAAACGCCCGATCTCCTCGGGTCGGAAGGTCATCTTGACGATGCGGACGATCATGTTGTTCGGCTTCGGGACCCAGGGCGGCCGCTGCGAACCTACTGAAGCCGTCAATTCCGGCTCCGTTCTCCGAACTCGATGCGCACGGTATCCTCCTGGTGCACACCGAAGAGCCGGGCCGCACCACCGCCGAAGCCCTCCACACCCTTGTTCACCGCGATCTCCAGCAGCCCGGTGGCGTTGAAGAAGGCCACGCGTTCGCCCTGCGGAACATCCCCGTAGGATCCATGCAGGTTCAGGATGTCGTCCGCGCGATGGCCGAAGCCGATGCGGAAGGAGCGGCCCTTGCATACATCATCGAAGAGCTGCTTGCGCACGTTGGTCACCAGGTTGCCGTAGCTGTCGATGTACACGACCTTGCCGCGGATGCTCGTGGGGTCCACCGCGGGCTTGAAGCCGATCAGCTCCTTCACCCGGACCACCTTCCGCCCGATCACGTCCACCGTACCGCCGCGCGCCAGATGGCAGGCAGCCTTCACGAACACGCTTCGGGTGGGGAATGCCGCATGGTCGTTGTCCAGCTTCATGGTCAGTTCGAAGGCCTCGTGCGGCATGCCCTCGAACAACAGGGAGAAGATACCGTTATCCGCGCCGATGAAGTAGTGTCCATCATGTCGCACCACCAGGTGCGGGGTCTGGCCATCGGCCTCCGGGTTCACCCCGATGATGTGGATCGTTCCCCTCGGGAACTCGGGATAGGCCTGGCGCAGCACGAATGCGGCTTGTGCGCTGTCAAAGGGCTTGATCCCATGACTGATGTCAACGATACGCGCCTCAGGGTACTGGGTCCAGATCGCACCCTTCACCGTGGCCACGTAATGGTCCCGCAGGCCCATGTCGGTGGTGAGGGTGATGATGGACATGGCACTGCGGAGCGAAGGCAACATCTACCTTCGGCGTCCAAAACTATCCCGGCACGGAAAGGGGTTCGGGTGGAAGAAATCAACGATCGAAAGTTACTTTGATTGAGAAGCTGATCACGATCACCGGGGTGGACCCCGTGGAGGTCTTGGGCGCCAACGACGCCAGCCTGCGCATCATCCGCGGGCACTTCCCCAAGCTCAGCATCATCGCCCGAGGCGATACGCTGAAATTGAGCGGGACGGAGAACGATATCACCCAGTTCGAGGAGCGCTTCAAGCAGCTCGTGGAACACGCGGCACGCTACAATGAGCTTCCGCGGAAGGTGCTCGATGATATCATGGGTACGCACACGAGTCCGGGGGAACGGGAGAACCCGGATGAAGCCGATGTGCTGGTGTACGGGAATGCGGGCCTGCGGGTGAAGGCGCGCACGCCCAACCAGGAACGCTTGGTGGAGGCGGTCGCGGCCAACGACATGGTCTTCGCCATCGGTCCCGCTGGCACGGGGAAGACCTATACCGCCGTGGCGCTTGCCGTGAAGGCGTTGAAGGAACGCAAGGTGCGGCGGATCGTGCTCACGCGACCGGCTGTGGAAGCGGGGGAGAACCTCGGCTTCCTGCCGGGCGACCTGCGGGAGAAGTTGGATCCGTACCTGCAGCCGCTCTACGATGCTTTACGGGAGATGATCCCCGCCTCGAAGCTCGCCGACCACCTGGACGAAGGGGTGATCCAGATCGCTCCGCTCGCCTTCATGCGCGGCCGCACGCTCGACCATGCGTTCGTCATCCTCGACGAGGCCCAGAACGCGACGCTCACCCAGCTCAAGATGTTCCTCACCCGCATGGGGCGCAATGCCAAGTTCGTGATCACCGGCGATGCCACCCAGGTGGATCTGCCCGACCGGCAGCCCAGTGGCCTGCTTCCCGTGGTGAACATGCTGCGCAATGTGGAAGGAGTGGCGGTTGTGGAGCTGGACGAGAAGGACGTGATCCGGCATGAGCTCGTGACCAAGGTGCTGAAGGCCTTCCGAGAGCTGGAGGCGAAGAACGAGCGGAAGTCATGACGACCATGGACGCGACCTTGATGCGCACCGACCTGCACCTGCCAGGCGTCTCATCCATTCACCGGGGTAAGGTGCGGGACGTATACCACCTACAGGACGGCCGCACGATCCTTGTGGCCACCGACCGGATCAGTGCCTTCGATGTCATCCTGCCGCGCGGCATCCCGCACAAAGGACAGGTGCTCACACAGTTGAGCTGGCACATGCTGCAGGCAACAGCACCGGTGGCGCCGAACTGGGCCATCGCTACACCCGACCCGAACGTGGTGATCGGCCACACGGCGAAGACCATTCCCGTGGAGATGGTGGTGCGCGGCTATCTGGCCGGTCATGCCTGGCGGCAGTACAAGGCGGGGCACCGCACCCTCTGTGGAGCGACCATGGCCGATGGCCTCCGCGAGAACGACCGCTTCCCCGAGCCATTGATTACCCCGAGCACCAAGGCCTCGGAAGGGCACGATGAGGACATCACCCCGCAGCAGATCCTCGACCGTGGCATCTGCACGCCCGCCGAATGGGACATGCTGTGCCGGTACGCCCTGGCCCTCTTTGCTGAAGGGACCCGGCTCGCCCGTGAGCGCGGCTTGATCCTGGTGGACACGAAGTACGAGTTCGGTCGGACGACCGATGGCCGCATCCTATTGATCGATGAGGTACACACGCCTGATAGTTCGCGCTACTTCCATGCCGACGGCTATGCTGAGCGGCAGGAGCGGGGCGAGGCCCAGAAGCAGTTGAGCAAGGAGTTCGTGCGGGAATGGCTCATCGCACACGACTTCATGGGCAAGGATGGTCAGCATGTCCCGGCCATGGACGACGCCTTCGTGCGCAGCGTCACCGAACGTTACACGGAACTCTACGAACGGATCACAGGGCTGCGCTTCGTGCCGGCACCGGCAGGCGACATGAACGCGCGGGTGCAGGAAGCCTTGGGCAACTACCTCCGCTGACACGCGGTCTTCAACGCTGGAAGAACGCGGCGGTGGCCGGCCGTGTCCTCGTCCTCGGGAGACCTCGACCACCGGTGAAGAGGCCATACAACACCGGCATCCGGCGCGAGAGCCAGGCCGCGGTGCTGAAGCAGATCACCATGGTCACCAGCGGAGCCACCACGTAGATCATCAGTGCGGCCAATGGGGTGTCGCCCGACAGGAGGAAGAGGCTCTTCTTCAACACGGTGATCAGAGGCTCATGCGCGGCGTACAGGAAGAAGGAATAAGCCGACAACTTGAACAGGAAGCTACCCTTGACATCATCATCGCCCACCACCAGGTCGTACCATACCCATACCGCCGCCAGACCGAGCACGGTCGAAAGCTTGTGCATCACACGGACCACCTCGATATCCGCGGCGTTCAATAGCACCACGGCCGTCTTCGCCATCAGCAGGGCCAGCCAGCCCGCCACCAGCGTGCGACGTTGGCCGGTCGTGATGCTCGGGGTCCGGCCGGGTCCGCGCATGAACAACCAGGCCCCAGCGAGGTAGAAGGGCAGGGATTCGTTGGCGAGCACCACCAGGTCGATCTCGAACCACCAGGTGATCGCTGCAGGAAGTAGCGTCCACGCACCGATACGTCGGATGAGGACCATGAACACGGGGCTCAGGGCGAAGAGCACCATCAGGTCGCGCAGGAACCAGAGCTGATAGGGGATCGGGTCAAGGAGGATCTTGTCGAACACCTGCAACGCAGAGAGCCCCCAGACCGGATTGTTGGGGAAGAGGCTGCGCATGGAGGAGGGCCATTGCATGAGCAGGTAGAGCAGGAAACCAGTGATCGACCAGAGCAGGTAGGGCACAGCGATGGTTCGCAGACGTTTCCTGAATTGAGTCAGGAAGCCGTCCCCGGGCCGCAGTACGGAGCGATGGAAGAAGTATCCTGACAGGATGAAGAACATGGGCACGCGGAACCGCGCAAGGCCCTGGCTCACGAAGTACTGGATGCTGAAGTTGAGCCCGTCCCAGGAGAGAACCCGGCCATGGAACGTGTTGGCCGGATAGGTGTACGCGTGCACCAAAGTGAGCAATACCATGGTGATCAAGGAGACCACCCGGATCTTGTCACTGAGTCTTGGGTCCATCGGTGCGTGGCAAATGTGGGCGCTCCCGTTGCGAAGTGCCAGCGGTGGGGGTCCTACTTTCGAGCCTGTGCCGGTTCATTACGCATCCTTCCGATGGTGGCTCCTGCTGCCTGTGCTCGTGGCCTGCGCCTGGGTGAGCACGGCAGGCTACCAGGGGCTCAACGGCCAGGATGCGCACGACTACCTGCACCTCGCGGGCGGCTGGGATGCCTGGATGAGCGGTGGCGAACGACCTGTCATGGTGGAGCATCCGCATGGCTATCCCTTGCTCGGGGCCGTACTCGGTAAGCTTTCGGGTACGCTGTTCGCGATGCGTCTCATCCCATTGGTGGCATGGATGGGGATCGTATGGCTCATGCACCGGCTTCTGCGCAGGGATCTGACGGATGAACATGGCCTGACGGTCTATGTGTTGCTTGCTGTCTCCTTGGCTCCCTTCCTCCTGCGTCAGGCCCTGACGGTCATGAGCGATGCTCCCGCATTGTTCCTCATCGTGGCTGCCTTTGCTGCGTACATCCGTTGGAAAGGGGGTGGTGGTACGTGGATGATCGTGTGGATGGCGCTTGCACTCGGTATCTCATTGACCGTTCGCACCGCAGCCGCACCGCTAGTGATCACCATGATCCTCCTCGTGGCATCGGACCGGATGGCACATCGGTTCGGCAGCCGCACGCGCCGCATGATCAAGCTCCTTGGCGTGGGAACAGGCTTGGTCGTACTGTGGCTCCTTCGTCGCAACGGGGTCCTTCTCGATGGCCCGCTCGCGGATTGGACTCCGCTCAACTGGTTCCGCAGTGAACTGCGCTCCGATGACGGTGTGCTGCGCTACACCTTGCCCAATCTGATGTACGCCGCATTCACATGTATCCATCCGGGCCAGTTCCCGCTCGGCGTGCTCCTGATCCCGTTCTTCCGGAAAGCCCACTTGAAGGACCCGCTCGTCCGACCCGCGGTGATCCTTCTTCTCGTTTACCTGCTCTTCGTTGCAGGACTGCCGTTCCAGAATGACCGCGTTCTGCTCGCGGCACAGCCGTTCATCGTGATCACCTTTCACAAGGCCTTCACCGAGTCATGGTCCTGGCTCAGGAAACGGGGATCATCCACGTGGATCACCGTGATCGGCATATCCATCGTTCAGGTCGCGCTCTTCGTTCGAGCCATGGTCCCCTTCGTGCGTCAGGCGGCAGCGGAACGTGAGGTGGCGGCCACCACCTGTGCCTTCGAGCCTGCACGGATCTACACCCATGGCATGGGTGCGGCATTGCTCACGTATTGCCCGGGCGTGCGGGTCACGGAGCTGTGGTACGCGGAGATCGACCGCTTCGAGCCCGGTGCCTTCATCGTTGTTCGGCCCGAGGATCTCTCGAGCCAGTGGGTGGGCCGGCCACCGGGAACCAATTGGGACGCGCTACAACGGGCAGGAGCCTTTCCGGTGGTCGTTCGACCGGATGGATGGCTGATCGCCCGGCTACCCTGAGACCTCCTCCTTTCCCAGGCGAAGTCGCAGCACGTTCTGGACGTCTGTCAGAATAGCCGCCTTGTACGGATCCTGATCGGTCATACCAACACGCTCCATTCGACGAAGAGCGGCACGGGCCTCTTTCTCCGACCAGAACTCCTGGTTCTCGATCACCGTGAGGCATTCGAAGGATTCGGCTGCTGTTCCGGAGAGAGCGATGTCTACGAAGGTCTCCAGGCGTCCGCGCACGTCGATGCCGGCGTTCCAGAACGTGCTGAGGATGGTGGCCCTGATCCCGGCGAATTCCGCATCCTCCAAAGCGGCGAAGAGCGCCTCATCGGCTTGGGCGGCCTTCACCTGGAACAGGAGCTGGGTGATCCGCTGCTGGATGGCGGGGGAGTGGTTGTTCGCGAGTGCGACCAGTAGTGGCCGGATGGCACGCGCATCGCCCTCCGCATCGATCCGGGTGATGGCCGCCAGCACCTCCTCGTCGTCCTTGCTCAACAAGGAGGCGAAGGCGAGATCCATGCGCTTGGCCTTTTCAGTGGACTTGGAGGTTGCCATGGGGCCACGAAGGTAAAGCCGAAGCAACCCGGGATCAGAGCCGCATGTAGGTGCGACGACCCGGTCGGCGTTTGAACTTATAGGATACCTCGAGGCTGAAATAGCTGAAGGAATCCAGCAACCCGGGATTGCCGCGACGGCTCGTCTTGATGTCGTCGTTGTCCCCGACCGTGCCCCATCCTGTGGGATCGCTGATGTATCGCGCCAGCGTTCGATCACGATCGCTCTCGTAGAGCGCGTCGATCTGCTCATAGGTGGCGTACAGGTCGCTCACATCGTCCAGCTCGTCCGTCATGAACATGTAGTAGCAATACTCCACGCCCACGCTCAACTGCTTCGTCAACATGTAGCGCAGTCCCACGCCCATGGGCACACCGACGTGCCATGGCTTGTACTTGCGCGGCTTGCCCAGGTCCTTGTCCGTCCGGCTCGTTTCGGTGAGCCAGCTTCCCAGGTCGGTCTCATACCTGCCATCCCGTTCGATCACGGCCGCATTGGGTGTGCCGCGTGGTGCATCGCGGATCGTGCCATCGGACCAGAAGTAGTAGCGGTTCTCCGGATCCACGGTGCCACGGAAGAGGTCGGCCTTCGGCCGACCGTGGTAGATGCCCACACCAAGGTGGAAGAACATGAAGAACCGCTGCTGGAAGAGCGGGGTGTACGGTTCACGATAGGCATTGAGCACGAGGTGTCCCGATGCCCCGAGCAGGTCGTTGCGGAAGCTCAGCCCCCGGCGGAAGTTCTTCAGTTCAGTGGTAGGCACGTTGCGCATGGGGGCCGTTTCATCATAGCCGATGCGGAACCAGCTCAACCGGACCTCGGTCGTCAACGAACGGGTCACATACCGCTTCTTGTTGTTCAGGAAGTCCCGGAAGGTGACCTGCATGCCCGGACGCGCGCTGTTCCACTGAACTGGGCCGTCGATGTTGCCCAGATCCCCGTAGTAATGGGTCACGCCGGTGGCCAGCCCGATCTCCAGGTTGCGTTGCGCTCCGGCAAGCCCCGAAAGCAGGAGGGTGGTGACGAGAAGTGTCGGCCGGACCATGGTTCGCAGCCTCTAATGTATGATGGTCAGACGCCGGAGTGGGCTTTGGTTGCCCGATCGACCGGTCAGGATGCTTTGGCCGGACGTTCCCCGAAGATGGCCGTTCCGATGCGCACAAGGGTGCTCCCGGCAGCGATGGCGAGTGGTGCATCCCCGCTCATGCCCATGCTCAAGCTATCGAAGGCCGGGCCTCCGGATCGATCGCGGAGCTGCTGGAAGAGCGCGGCGAGGACCGCGAACTCCATACCTACCACGGCCTCGTCATCGGTGTTCGTGGCCATGCCCATCAACCCGCGGATCCGCACATGCTGCCATCGCCAGGGCGCTTCGACCAGGGCGAGCAACTCCTCCGCACTGAACCCATGCTTCGTGTCCTCCTGGGCGATATGCACCTGTAGCAGCACCTCAAGGACCCGGCCTACCTGTGCTGCCCGCTTGTCCAGCTCATCCAACAACCGGATGCTGTCCACCCCATGGATCAGGTGAACGAAGGGGGCGATCTGCTTCACCTTGTTGCTTTGCAGATGGCCGATGAAATGCCACTCGATGTCGGCAGGAAGCCGGCTCTGCTTTTCACACAGCTCCTGGATGTAGTTCTCACCAAAGGCACGGTGGCCCAGTTCGTACAAGGCTTGGACCTCCTCCACGCTCCGGGTCTTGCTCACGGCGACCAGGGTTACGTGCGCTGGGATGCCACTTCGCACGGTCTGGTACCGTGCGGCAAGTTCGACGCGTTCCTCCTCCGTCATCCTCAGAGGTCTTCCAAGCTGTAAACGGTCATGCCGCTCCTCAATTTCGGCTCGATGTAGGTGCTCTTCGGTGGCATCCGGTCGCCGGCATCGGCCACGGCCTTCAGCTCCTCGAAGCTCACAGGCCGCAGGTTGAAGGCCACGGCAGCCTCCCCGCTTTTCACCATGCGCTCCAGTTCCTCGGGGCCGGAAGTACCGGGAATGAAGCGCACATGTGGATCGGTGCGGAGGTCATGGATCCCGAGGACCGGGTCAAGGATCGCCTGGCTCAGGATCGAGGCGTCCAACCGATCGGCGGCACCAGCACGCGCAGGAGGTGTTGGCAGGCTGATGGAGAACCACCCCTGCCGGGTACAAACGTTCACCGTGCCGTGTTCGGGCGCAGCGGTGGGCACAGCCATCGGTCCCTTTAACTCGCCCACCTTGTTCAGGGCCTCCAGGAACTCATCCGTCTCCATGCCGTTCAAGCTGGTGACGGCCCGGTCGAAGTTGTGTATGTGCAGGTGCTCCTCGGGGACGATGAACGCGAGGCACCATGCCTTGGGTGCATCGGCGAAAGCACCCCTGCTCTCCGCAAGGCGCGCGCTGCTTGCCATGCGGTGATGTCCGTCCGCGATGTAGAGCGCATCGATGGCGGTGAACCGCCTACCCAGTGCATCCAGCAAGGCCGGTTCATGGATCGCCCAATACCGGTGCCGCACCCGATCGGTGGTGCTGAAGTCGTAGGTCGGACGTTCATTCAGTATGTCACCCATCACGGCTTCCAGGCCATTGCCAGCCGGAGCGGCCAGCAGGACCGGCTCGGCGTTGATGCCCGTGGCGTCCAGGTAGTCCTTGAAGAGCTCCTCGCGTGCCTGCAACGTGTGTTCATGCACCTTCACCTTGCCACCCCGATAATCACCAACGGAAACGGCGGTGATCAGACCACGGGAGAGCAGGCCCTTGCGGCTCTGCTCATAGAGGTAGATGCAGGGTTGTTCATCCCGCACGTACCAGCCTTCTCCGATGAATTCGTTCCATTTCCGGCGCACGTTCTGGAACCTGTCCTGCCGGCTCAATGGTTCGTCCTTCCCATGATCCGGGTGGATCACGTGCAGGAAGCTGAACGGATTCCCGATCAGTTTATCCCGCAATTGGTCATCGGTATAGGACACGTAGGACCGGGACCCCACCAGATGGGCCTTATCCGCCGTCGGGCGCCAGGCGCGGAAGGGACGGATGCGGATCATTCAACCTACGTCCACGGTGGAGCGCCAGGAGATGATCTGGTCGGCGAGTTCATCACCCACTCGACCTTGTGCCTCCGCGGTGGCCGCACCGATATGCGGGGTGATGCTCAATGACGGTTCGCTCAGGAGGTCCTCACGCGGTTCGGGTTCACCCACGAACACATCGAGCGCGGCACCGCGCACGCGGCCGTCCTTGATCGCCTTCAGCAATGCATCCTCATCCACGCTGCCACCGCGGGCGGTGTTCACGATCACTACGCCCGGCTTCACCGCCGCCAGTTCTGCCGCGCCGAGCACCGGGCGACCGTCCTTCTGCGCGGGAACATGCAGGCTGATGGCGTCCGCCGTGGCAAGCAGTTCGGGCATCGCCACCATCTTCACGGGCACACGCACCGTTTGTCCGCCGATCTCCAGCTCGATCGCTTCCGCGGTGGCGCTGTTATCGACATAGATGACGCGCATGCCGCAACCCAGGGCATAACGGGCGGTCCATTGCCCGATCCGGCCGAAGCCGATCACACCGAGCGTCTTGCCGCGTACTTCGGAGCCCTTCTCGTACTCCTTCTTCAACTGCTTGAAGCGCTTCCGACCTTCGACCGGCATGGTCCGATTGGCCTTGTGCAGGCTGCGCATGAGCCCGAAGAGGTGGGCCATCACCAGTTCGGCCACGCTGATGCTGGAGGAGGCCGGCGTGTTGATCACCGGGATGCCCTTGCTCTTGGCGTGGACCACATCGATGTTGTCCAGACCCACACCACCGCGCCCGATCAGCTTCAAGGAGGGGCAGGCGTCGATCAGTTCTCGCCGCACCTTGGTGGCACTGCGAACGAGCAGCACTTCGATCCCTTCCTTGTTGATGTGTTCGATCAGCTGGTCCTGCGGAACGTGGTCAGTGGTCACCTGGAAGCCTTCCTCGAGCAGGCTGTTCTTGGCTTGGGCGGAGATCCCGTCGTTGGCGTGTACCCTCATGTTCAACCGTTCTTCTTGGCGAATTCCTCCATCACGTCCACCAGCACCTGTACGCTCTCGATCGGCAGGGCGTTGTACATGCTGGCACGATAACCTCCTACGCTGCGATGGCCGCGGATCCCACTGATCCCGGCCGCCTTCCACAGGGCATCGAAGGCAGGTTCCAAGGTGGCATCGGTCATCACGAAGGTGGCGTTCATCACGCTCCGGTCCTCCGGTGCGGTGGTCCCTTTGAACACGGGAAGCCTGTCGATGGTGTCGTACAACAGCTTCGCCTTCGCCGCGTTGCGACGCTCCATCTCCTTCACACCACCCTGGTCCTTCATCCACTGCATGGTGAGCATGCTCACGTACACCGCGTAGACCGGTGGTGTGTTGTACATGCTCTCCTTCGCGGCATGGTTCGCCAGATCCATCATCGGGCTCAGCTTGCGACCGGTCTTTCCCAGTTGGGCGGGATCGAAGAGATAGACCGTGGCGCCCGCGGGTCCCATGTTCTTCTGGGCACCGCCGTAGATCAGGGCGAAGTCCGCCACGTTCACGGGGCGGCTGAAGATATCGCTGCTCATATCGCAGATCAGCGGAGCGGCGCTCCTGGGGAACTCCTTGAACTGCGTTCCGAAGATCGTGTTGTTACTGGTGAAGTGCAGGTAATCCACATCGTTCGGGACCTCGAAGCCCTTCGGGATGTAGCTGAAGTTCCTGTCCTCGCTGCTGGCGACCACAACGGTCTCACCTGCGAGCTTCGCCTCCTTGATCGCCCGCCCGGCCCATTCCCCGGTATGCACGTAGGCGGACTTTCCTCCGGGGCGGAGGTAGTTCTGCGGGATCATATGGAAGCCCATACTGGCACCACCACCCAGGAAAACGACCTGGTAACCATCCGGCGCCCCGAGCAGTTCCTTCACGAGTTGCTGGGCCTTCACCATCACCCCTTCGAACGGCTTGCTGCGGTGGCTCATCTCGATGATCGAGAGACCGGAATCCTCGAATTCAACGATGGACTCGGCGGCCTTGCGAAGCACCTCCTGTGGAAGGATGCAGGGACCGGCGCTGAAGTTGTGGACGTTCACCTTGATCGCGGTGCTCATGTGCTTGAATGGTCTTTTGGTTCAGGCGCGTCAAAGGTAACCCCTGCGTGCGAGGTGGTCGCCGCCCTCGATCACTC
Organism: Bacteroidota bacterium; assembly: GCA_029573495.1. Classification (GTDB taxonomy): domain Bacteria; phylum Bacteroidota; class Bacteroidia; order Flavobacteriales_F; family PHOS-HE28; genus PHOS-HE28. The sequence goes on from JAKQEI010000087.1 coordinate 111,497, forward strand.
CGCATTGGGCCGGGCACGATGCGACCGCTTACCGGACTTGCCGGCGGGCGCGTTCGTTCCGGGATCGCGCAGGTCCAGCTCCGGGCCGAACCACCATTCCCCCTTGTGCCAGAAATAACCGTCATGCGTCATATCGGGCCCATAGAACGCCCATTGGTCCTTCAGGTCAGGACGGATGGGGGAAAGGTGGTCCATGACGATGGCTTCGATGGAAGGGTCGTAGCGCAAGGTCATGGTCACATCGTGTGCATAACCGAACACCCGCCGCATGGGGCGCAACCGGCCCTTGCCGAACAACGGTGCGCCGAATCGGGGTTTGTCGTTCCTGAAGCTCAGGATCTCGATCACCTTGCGCGTTTCCGCACTGCTGTATCCCTTCCATCCGAGCAGGGTGTAGTAGGTGCGACCGCCTTTCTTCACCGGTACCACCTCGTAGTACAGGGCGCCGTACCAGCGCTCAGGTCCGAGTTCAGGCACTTCTGGAGATGGCAACTTGCCGGTCATATCGCGCAGCTCATACAAGACCTGGCCACTGGAAGTGCGCACCAGCAGGAATCCTTCGAAGTCATGGTGGCCATCGCTGCGCGGCAGGTTCCACGTGAACAGATCAAAAGCCCCGTCCGGCGCGGCCACATGGGTCATCGGCAGGTCGGTGTAGCTCGTGGTGAGGGCCTCCTTCCGGTCCAGCAGGAGACGCATATCGGCCTTGATGGCCAGGTTGATGCTGTCCTGCAGGAGGTCGCCAGACTCCGGCAGGCGCTTCAAAGCGGTTCCGATCCGGTTCATCAGGTCAGCCTGTGCGGTGACCTGCAGCACGGAACAGGCGAGCAGATGGAGGAGTAGGTGACGCTTGGATGACATCCGTAAGGAGGAACGCAGGGACTCGTTCATCATTACGCCAGGACCGTGCTACAAGTGCATGAACTCCTTCTTCGCCATCAACTCCTCCTTCGTTTCACGATGGTCGGGGTCGTCCACGCAGCAATCCACGGGGCATACGGCGGCACATTGGGGCTCATCGTGGAAGCCGGTACATTCCGTGCACTTGTCCGGAACGATGTAATAGACATCCATGCTCTTTGGCGCATTGGCCGTCTCCGCCTCATAGGTATTGCCCATCGGGGTGGTCTGCGAGCCTTTCAACGTGGTCCCATCGGCCAGACGCCATTCGGCACCACCCTCATAGATGGCGTTGTTGGGGCATTCGGGTTCACACGCACCACAATTGATGCATTCGTCGGTGATCATGATCGCCATGGCGGTGCGGTCTACTTTTGTGCCCGCGGGCCTTAGACGCCCACGAACGGCCGCAAAGATAGCGGCCACGGTTACGAATGAAGGATACGACCCTCTCACCTGCAGTGGCCGAGCGCCTCGCAGCACTGGCACAATTGGGTCGGGTGATGATCCTGGTCGGGCAGGGTTCCACCTGGCCCGGACATGCATGCGGGCTGGCAGAGGAGGAGTACGAACAGCTGGATGCCACCGTGCGGCGTGCCCATCTGTTGAATGGCTGGTTCACCGAGGAGAACGTGCGTCATGCGTTCACGTGCTGGGGCGAGTCCCTGAACACGGAGGCCCTGGCGCAATGGGCCAGTGCCTATCCGGAGCTCATGCGCGCACGTGATCCACGAACGGTGGGCTTGATCCTCGCCGGGAACATCCCGGTGGTGGGCCTGCACGACCTGCTGTGTGTGTGGATGTGCGGGCATCGTGCACGCGTGAAATGTTCTTCCCAGGACCCGGCGTTGCTGCCGGCCTTGTTCGACGTGCTGGATCGGTTCAGCCCGGGTGCTACCGATCGGATCGTGTTCCAGACCGGCAAGCTCGGGGCGGTGGATGCCGTCATCGCGACCGGAAGCGACAACACCGCGCGCTATTTCGAACACTACTTCGGTCACCTGCCGCGTATCGTGCGGAAGAGCCGGATGAGCGTGGCCGTGCTGGACGGAACGGAGACACCGGAGGAGCTGGCCGCGTTGGGAGAGGACATCTTCCGCTACTTCGGCCTGGGGTGCCGCAACGTGTCGCGCCTCCACCTACCAATGGACTTCGATCTCGATCGTTTCTTCACAGCGATCTATCCCTGGAACGCGATCGTGCACCACAACAAGTACGGTAACAACTACGACTACACGCGGGCGTTATGGCTCCTGGACGGGGTCACCTTCCTCGAGAACGGCTTCGTTCTCATGCGCGAGGACCCGGCGTTGGCCAGTCCGGTCGCGGCTGTGCACTATGCCCGGTACGACGCCCCATCACAGGTGGCCATGTCGCTGACCGCGGAAGCGGACCGTATCCAGTGCATTGTCGGCCATGGTCATCTACCCTTCGGCACCGCCCAGCGACCGGGTCTTGCGGACTATGCCGACGGCGTGGACACGCTGCGCTTCCTGCTGGACCTGCCGTAGAGCTTGTTCGAAGCGATAATGGACGGGCTCCTAGGGCGCGTACTCGTAACAGCCCAGGTCGTACTGTCCGTCGGCGCCACGGTCCACCTCGTTCAGATCAAAGGCGGACTCGAAGAAGAAGGTGGCCGGTGTGGCCCTTCCTCGCGCAAAGGCGCTGGCTGTCAGTCGGAAGTCACGCGCCACCACGTCCACGAAGCCGGGGCTCTGGTTGCGGAAGATGGAGGCCGCATCGAAGTACGGTGAGCCACTGGTGCCCTGAGTCGTGCGCACGAGCGTGTAGGCGAAGCTCAGATCAGCTGGCGGCTGCAGGTTGTTGAACTCGAATTGGAATTCGTTCTCGTTCGCCCCGTAAACGATGCCGTTCTGGAACTCCCCGCGCACCTCGCGGACCTGAAGGGCGTTGTTGATGTCCGCGTACACGTTGTTGATGTAGAAGCCCGGTGTCTGACGGATCTCGTAGTTCCAGTAGTTGGCAACGGTGAAGTGCTCCATCCGGTAATCCCCACCACCGGTGAGGGCCACGCCGTACTGACCGCAATCGCCCACAAGCAGGTTCGTGGCGTCGATGGAGTAATTGCGGCTGAGGATGCCCGCAGCACTGCAGTTCCGGATGCGGACGTTCTGCAGGACCAACCTTTCCTCACTGGTGGCGGCGTCCGGTATCCACGGCAAGTTCTCGCATTGAATGCCTACGAGCGCGTTCTTGATGAGCACATGGCGGAACTCGTTCGACAGGTCCGCGGAACCCTCGTTCAACCATATCCTGTCCCATTGGCCGGGCACCTCCGCGTAGAAGGGCTCCAGCCGGTCGCCTTGGAAGATGATCGGGTCGCCAGGCGCCCCGTTGGCCTTGATCTGACCGTAATGGTAGACCCATAAGCCCCCTCCGTTATGGAAGTATACTTCCACGCCCGGCTCGATGATGAGGGTGCAGCACGAATCCACCACTCCGTAACCGTACACCACGTATGGCAGATCGTCCGTCCAGGTCACGGTTTCGCAGATCTGATTGCCATTCTCATCGTAACCACCGGCGATGTAGTTGAATGGTGGAAGCCCTTCGATCGCAAGGGACGGGTCCGGCTGTATGAAATGGGCATCTCGTCCCCAGGCCACCAACAGCACTTCCTGCGCGGTCCCGTTGGTGTTGAACCGGATATGGTCCTCGATCACGAAGGGATTGCTCTGGTTCTGGTGGTCCAGGGTGGCTTCCACGAAGATGAAGATGCTGTCGTCCCCAAGGATCTCGACCCCCTCGAAGCTGGTGCCGGAGGCGCCATCCACGTTGATGCGGAAGGGGGAGGGGCTGCCTCCGACCAGAGCGATGTCCACACGTATGGCGTTGGGGTGTGGGTTGCGGGCAACGAAGCGTTTGGTCACGGACCCGACGGTGGTGAAAATGGTATCGAACAGCACGGTATCCCGGCTGAAGTCGAGTTCGATACCCCCATCCTCGGTGAACTTGGCGTCCTTGCGGCAGCCAGGGAGCACGAGGAATAGGACCAGGAAGGGGATGAGTAGGGGGGCGAAGGACCGCAAAGCGCGTAAAGATGGCGGATCGGGTAGTACTACGGAATGGGATTGCCGATCATTGCCCATTCACGATCGTCTGGGGACGACAATTACCGAAGTGCCTCAATAACCGGAAAGGTTCCCTATATTTGCGGCCCGAAAAACGACGAACCGTCATGAAGCCCGAGATCCATCCCTCGAACTACCGCCTGGTGATCTTCAAGGACATGTCCAATGAGTACATGTTCATGGGAAAGAGCTGCGCCAACACCAAGGACACGATCAAGTGGGAGGATGGCAATGAATACCCGCTGGTGAAGCTGGACATCAGCCACACCTCGCACCCTTTCTACACCGGTAAGATGATGCTGGTGGACACCGCTGGTCGCGTGGACAAGTTCAACAAGCGCTTCGCTCGTCACGCGAAGAAGTAATCGCCTTCAACCTTGTAAGAGCCCTGGGGAACACCCGGGGCTTTTTCATTCCGGCTTCACCTCCTCAGTTCGACAATGCTCGACATGAATCGGGTATATATGCCTGATCATAAACGGATTGGTTGATTCATGTTGGATAAAAGTATGATCCGCTTGAACCACTAACAGGGCTCTTCCAAGAGCTCTTTGGGACCGGGCCTGGGTCCGCGATGCATCAACCAAGGGGCGTGTTCAGACCCGATGTTTATCCTCCTTACCAACGCCTTCCCGGATCATTTCCAGAGCCTGAGCGATCCGTCGTTTCCGTGTCTCGTCCTGCTTGGCATCGTCGATCCACTCCACGTACTCCTTCTTATGGGTGTAATTGAACTTCTCCCAATGCTCCCAGGCTTCCCCGTCCTTCCTCAGGCAGCTCTCCAATTCTGGCGGGACCACCAAGGCTTTCCGGGCAGGTTTGGCATCCCCGAGCTTGGTACCGGCCTGGTTCAGCTTCACCGCCTGCTTCACAAGGTCGACGAAGGCCTTCTCGTTGATCGCCTCGCCCTCGGATAGTTTGAACTTCCGGATGCCGCGTTCCTCATCCTTCTCGGTCAACTTGAAGAGCCCATGGGTGTCCTTGAGCAAGGCACCTTTGTGGAACCATACGCTCACACAGGTCTTGAAAGCGTGCAGGCTGAGCATGATGCCGTCGTGGTCGAAACTGGGTGCGTTCCAGCGCCAGGTCTCGTCGATCTCCTGGTCCGTGGCATGGATCAATTGGCGCAGACGTACCAACAAGCGGCGTTGCCATTCCGGCTGCTCTGCGATGTAGGAATTGATCTGTTCCTGTGGATGCATGTTCGGGGGAGTTGGTTCCGGGGACCAAGCTAATACCAGGCGAGGTCCACGTTACGCCAAGGTGAACCCGGTTCTCAACAGGCTTCCAGCACAACGGCATAGCCCTGACCCACCCCTATGCACATGGTACACAGGGCATAACGCTTGTTCCGCGCCTTCAATTCCAAGGCCGCGGTCTGTAGCAGGCGGGCACCGCTCATGCCCAAGGGGTGGCCAAGAGCGATGGCCCCTCCGTTCGGGTTGATCCGCGGGTCGTCATCAGCGATGCCGAGGCTTCGCGTACAACTAAGCACCTGCGCCGCGAAAGCCTCGTTCAGTTCAAGGATGTCGATCCGATCCAGGTCAAGCCCGGCGCGCTTCAGTGCCAGCTTGCTCGCGTTCACCGGTCCGATGCCCATGATCCGGGGTTCCACGCCCACCACCGCGCTGCTCACGATCCGTGCGAGCGGCTTCAACCCGTGCTGCTTCAATCCCATGTCGCTTGCAACGAGCACGGCTGCTGCACCGTCGTTCAATCCACTGGCGTTGCCTGCCGTCACCGAACCACCCTTGCGGAAGGCAGGCCTCAATACGCCCAACCCTTCCATGGTGCTGTTCGGTTTGATGAACTCGTCCTGGCTGAAGAGCACCGGATCGCCTTTGCGCTGCGGGATGGGTACCGGGCTGATCTCCTGGGCCAGGCGGCCGCTGACTTGAGCGGCAGCGGCCTTCAATTGGCTCCAAACGGCGAACCGGTCCTGGTCCTCTCGGCTGATGGGGTTGGCGTCGAGCAGGTTCTCGGCCGTCTCACCCATCGCGTCCACACCGAACCGTTCCTTCATCAGGGGGTTCACGAAGCGCCAGCCGAAGCTGCTGTCAAAGAGCTGGGCATCACGTCCGTAGGGCGTGCTCGTCTTGCTCATCACCCATGGTCCGCGGGTCATGTGCTCAACCCCACCGGCGATGAAAAGGTCACCGGACTCAGCGGCGATGGCCCGGCCGGCTTGGACCACGGCGCTCATGCCGGATGCGCAAAGGCGGTTCACGGTCTCGCCGGGAACGGTGACCGGCATGCCCGCCAGCAGCAGCGCCATGCGGGCCACGTTCCGGTTGTCCTCACCGGCCTGGTTGGCACAACCCATGATCACATCATCAATAGCGGCCGGGTCAAGTCCGGAATGCCGCTCGAGCAGGCCTTTGATCACATGGGCTGCCAGATCGTCTGCGCGTACGGGGGCCAGGCTCCCGGTGAAACTACCGATGGGTGTACGGATGGCGTCGACGAGGTAGGCTGCCTTCATGTGGCGAAAGTACCACGACCCGTTCAACGGTATCTCCTTGGTGGGCTTGGTGGGTAAAGGCCGACCCTGTATTTTGCAGGGCAACGCCCGCAGGGCGCCAAACCATCATCACATGCTCACCATCATCGGTATCCTGCTCATCCTTCTCGGCATCGCCGCGATCGCCCTGCGCAAACGCGAGCTGGACCGCAACGCCGACACATCTGAAGCCATCCGCACCTCGCGCCCCGCACCGAAGCCGTTCCATAACCCACTCACCTTCAAACCCACCTGGCCCATCGTTGCAGGCGTGCTGGTGATCATGCTGAACGGTTTCTTCTTCTGGGCTGAAGCGGGTACCGCCTACGCGGTGCAATATCCCTGGGGTGGGGACAAGATGGTGAAGACACAGGGCCTTAAGACGAAGTACTGGGGCCGGACCATCGCACTGTCCTACGAGATCTCCATCAAGGACATCATTCCGGACAGGAACGGAGAAGGGAAGGAGATACCGAAGAACGACCTCGGCACCTACAATCGAACGGCCAGCCAGTGGGAGTTCGCCGATGCCATCAAGGCGGACATCGCCACCGCGGTCGTGGTGGGTGTCAGCATCGACGATGAGGACCAGTTCCTGCGCATGGCGGACCGCAACCGTTCCGAACAGAAGTTGATCTCCGGTCGCGTAATGCCCAACATCGATGCGGCGCTGAAGAACACCTGCAAGCTGATGGACGCGCAGGACTACATCTCCGGCCAGGCCTCCGAGTTCGACCGTTACTTCCGGGACCAGCTGGAGAACGGCACCTACCTGGTGGAAGAGTATTACCAGGAGCAGGATGAACCCGAGGTCATCGGTGACACGATGATCGTACGGGCCATCCAGCCGCGCAACGCCACCAAGCAGAAGCGGTACCGGATCAAGCGTGACGGCCAGGGCAACATCCTGCGCGACAACAAGAGCAATACGTTATCCCAGTACGGCGTCCGGATCTACCAGGCACAGGTGACGGGCATCGACTGGGAGAGCTCGTTCGATGAGCGCCTGCAACTGCAGAAGGAACAGGTGGCACAGACACAGCTGGAGAAGCAGGAGGCCGAGAAGGAATTCTACCGCGCCAAGAAGGAGGTGGCCAAGGGGGAATCGGACAAGGCCGCCGAGCGCGCCCGGTTGGAGAAGGAGCAGATCCAGCAGACCATCGAGGCCGAGACCCGCGCCAAGGTGGCCGAACAGGACCTGATCGCGGAGAAGAAGCGCTACGAGGTGGAACAATTCAAGGCCAAGAGCAAGATGGTGGAGGCGGACGCCACCTACTACGAGAACAGCAAGCGCGTGGCCGCTGGTCTTACGCCGCAGGAACGCGCCCAACTCGAGAAGGAGATCGCCATCGGGGTCGCCGAACAGCTCAAGCAGCTCACCCTGCCCTCCACCGTGATCACGACCGGAGGCGGTGGTGGGAAGGACCAGGCGAGCCTGTTGGAGAGTTTGATCGGGGCCGAGCTCGCGCGCAAGATGATGGCCGGGAACTGAGCGGGCTTCTACACCTCCCAAGGCTTTCCTGTACGGTACACGGTGCCCTTGAAGTGTGCCACGGATTCGTTGCGCTGGTTGGTCACGGTGATGTAGTACATGCCGGTGCCGCGTGTCAGGCTCTTCTCCTCGCTGGTGGCGGTCAGCACGTCGCCTTCCTTCACGGGTTTGGTGTGGCTAATACTGGTCTCCACGCTCACGGCCTGTATGCCATGACTGTTGGATGCGAAGGCCAGGCAGCTGTCGGCGAGGGAGTAGGTGATCCCACCGTGGGCGATCGTGAAGCCGTTCAACATCTCCTCGCGCACCGTCATGCGCAGGACACAGGCACCGGGCCGTACCTCCACGCGCTCGATCCCCAGCCACACACTGAATGGGTCATTGTCGTACATGCGTGCGACCACCAGTTCGGCCCGCTTCTGATCATCCATGTGCACGAATGTACCGTTCACCCTTCGCTGAAGAGGTCCGGGGCCAACACGCCTTCATGTTCCAACAGCCACTTCTTCCGCCAGATGCCACCGATGTATCCTGTCAGCAGACCATCCGCTGAGAGCACGCGATGGCATGGAACGATGATGGGGATCGGGTTCCGGCCACATGCGTTGCCGACGGTACGGGCGATGGCCTTGCCTCCGATGCGGTCCGCCAAGGCTTGGTAGGTGGTGGCCTGGCCGAAGGGGATCGCCTCCAGCATTCCCCAAACGAGCTGCTGGAAGCGGGTCCCAAGCCGTTGGACAGGCAGTTCGAACCGGTCCTTCCGTCCCAGGAAGTAGGCCTCGAGCTGGTGCTGTGCTTCCGTCAATACCGTTGGATGCCTGGCCTGCCGGACATGGAGTGCATCGAAGGAAAGTCGGGTGATCACCAGACCATCGCTCTCCACCCACAACTTGCCGATAGGGCTCTCCGCCACCGCCACGTGCAATGGCGCGAACAGTTCTGGCTCCGGGGTCTTCGGTCGACTGGGCATGGCGCTCCGGTATCTTCGGGCAAATTACCCACGATGGCCTGGTTCACCAACGACTTCAACGACTTCTTCAAGGACCTTGCGAAGAACAACAACAAGGAGTGGTTCGATGCGAACCGCAAGCGCTATGAAGCGAGTGTGAAGGAACCGTTCACCGCCTTCGTAGCAGAGGCCATCAAGCGCATCGGCAAGCACGATAAGGCCGTGCGCATCGAGCCGAAAGAAGCCATTTTCCGCATCAACCGGGATATCCGTTTCAGCAAGGACAAGACCCCCTACAAGCTGAACGCATCGGCCATCATCTCACCCGCAGGACGGAAGGACCACGCCACGCCGGGCATCTATTTCGAACTGGGACCGGAAAGCGTGAAGTTCTACGGAGGCGCATACCAGCCGGAGAAGGAGCAATTGGAACGTATCCGCACCGCGATCATGCGCGACCCGAAGGGTTTCCGTAAGACCATCGAGAACAAGGCTTTCACCGCGCTGTTCGACGGCGTGCTGGGCGAGGCGAACAAGGTGTTGCCAAACGAGTTCAGGGAAGCTGCCATGAAGGAACCCCTGATCGCCAATAAACAGTTCTACGTGGGTGCGGAACGATCACCGAAGTTGGTGGCTGACCCGAAGTTGATGGACCAAATGATGGACCACTACCTGGCCATGCGCCCCTTCAATGCATGGCTGGCCGCCGCGATGCGATGACGCCGGAAATAAGAAGCGCCCGCCGATGGCGAGCGCTTCCCACTTTCACCGAAAGGGACCTCAGTTGGCGGTGCCACTGAGTTCCACGGACAGTTCGATCGCGTCGTTGAGGACCACGTCCTTCATCGGCGCTTTCCAGGCTACACCATACTTCTGACGGTCGAAGGAGAGTTTCCCGGTGGCCTTCGCCATTCCGTTCTCTTGGGATACCGCGATATCGGTCACTTTTTCCTCATTCGTCTTGCCACGCACGGTCAGGTTGCCAGTCGCGGTGCTGCCATCCACGCTGGTGATCTCGAAGGTCGCCGTCGGGAAGCTATCCACAGCGAAGAAGTCGGCGCTGCTCAGGTGCCCGACCAGCATGCTGCGCGTGCCCTGCTTGGCATCGTCCGCAGCGTAATTGCTATCAAGTGGGGTGATGCTCTTCATGTCCACCACGAAGGAACCACCGGTGAGCATGTCACCTTTCACGCTGAACTTGCCTTCGGTGAGCTTCACCGTACCATGATGGCTCTTCACGCCGAGCATGGTACCGGTCCAAGTCACCTGGCTGCCCGCTGCGTCAACAGTGTAGGACTTCTCCATGGCAGCCACGTTGGCGAGGCTGTCCTGCATCGCTTTCTCTTTGGCTGCCTTGATCTCGGCTTCGCTGGGGCCGCACGCTACCAATGCAACAGCGGCGAGCGCGACAACGGACAATACAGGGGCTTTCATCTTGGGTTGAATGGTTGTTTGGGGTGGCAAAGGAAAAGACTTATTCCTTACCATGGAAAATAATTGAAGGAATTCGACGAAAACCCTGGTCAGCGCAACGAACTACGGTCGGTCGAGGCCTTCAGGAGAAGTGGTGATGGACGGTACCGGTCCTCGCCATAGGTGGCCTGCAAACGCTGCAGCACGCCAAGCCAATGGGCGGCGCCCTGTTCATCGGCCCATGCCAACAAGCCTTTCGGGTAGTTCACTCCCTTGGTCATGGCCAGGTCGATGTCCTGCGCACTGGCCACTTGCCAGAACAGGGCATCGGCCGCTTCATTGATCAGCATGGCGAGGATGCGCTCCACGATGGGTGTGGACACCGCCCCGTCCACCGCGGGGAATGCGGGCATCGCGCCATCGGCGTAGCTGTAGTACCCGCGCCCGCTCTTGCGTCCCAGGCGGCCGCTTTCCACTTGTCGCTGCTGGGTGAAGCTGGGCTTGTAGCGCGGGTCGTAGAAGAAGGCCTCCCAAACCGTCCTCGTCACGGTGAAGTTGATGTCGTTGCCGATGAGGTCCATCAGTTCGAAGGGCCCCATCTTGAACCCTGCGCTTTTCATGGCCGCATCGATGGTGGGCATGTCAGCGATGCCTTCCTCGAAGATGCGGATGGCCTCGCCGTAGAAGGGTCGCGCCACGCGGTTCACAATGAAGCCGGGAGTGTCCTTGCACACCACGGGGGTCTTGCCCCAGGCCTGCATCAGGGCCATCAGGCGGGAGGCCAGCGTGGCCTCCGTGGCCAGGCCGGGCACCACTTCCACCAAGGGCAGCAGGGGGGCGGGGTTGAAGAAGTGCAGGCCGATGACGCGCTCCGGCCGGCTGCAGGCCGCGGCAATGGCCGTCACCGATAAGGATGAGGTGTTCGTAGCCAGCACCGCATCCTCGGCAACGAAGGCTTCAAGGTCCGTGAAGACCTTCTTTTTAACGGCTAGGTCTTCGATAATGGCTTCAATGACCAGCCCACAAGGAGCCAGGTCCTTCAGGTTGGTGGCAGGCCTCAGTCGGTCGGTGATCGCTTTGCCTTCCTCCGCAGTGATCTTGCCTTTCGCGACAAGTTTGTCGATGGTGCCGCGCAGGCCGGTGAGCGCTCGCTCTAATGTGGCGCTGTTCGCGTCGTACAGGTAGCACGTGTGACCCGCTTGGGCAGCCACTTGCGCGATGCCGCTGCCCATGGTGCCCGCCCCGATGACCCCAACGATGGTGTTTTGTTCCATGCGGCGAAGATCGGGGTGCTGATCAGATGATCAGATGATGAGATGATCAGACAATGAGAATCGGCTTCGATATCATCACAGTGGTCCACCAGGCGTCCATTACGGATTGGATCCAGGCTATAGCGGCATTGTTGGCCGTGGTGGGCACGGTTGCCACGCTTTGGAAGCTGTACCAGCGCGATGAGCAGAAGCAGGCGATGATCGAGGAGTTGAAGACACATTCCGCAGCGGCGGTGGATCAAGCGAGGCACCTGAGCGAGCAGGTCACGCAATTGGGTCAGCAGGTCTTCCAGTTGGAGCGCATCCATGAGGCCATTGCCAAGGGGATCGAGTTCATGGCCAAGGATGAAGGCTTGAAGGCAGAGATCAAGAAGATCGAGATGCGGCCGGATTTCGAGTTCCAGTCCCATATGCCCAAACCTGGCCGGATCGAAGCGACACTGAAGGCAGTGAATCGCGGCGGGTTTGC
>JAKQEI010000116.1 GCA_029573495.1 Bacteroidota bacterium
CATCGCGGCGTACGATCTTGCACGATGCGCGCGTTCCTCCTCCCCTCCTTCCTGCTCTTCTCCGCGGTGGCCGCACAGCAAGTGCCGGACAGTCTGTTCACGTATAACGCGAAGGTCCCCGCTTATGGAACGCAACAGGGGCCTGTGGTGATGGTCGATGAGGCCCACCACAACTTCCACCACAAGGACGATCGGTACCGTGCCTTCGCCAACGTGTTGGAGGCGGATGGCTATCGTGTGATCAACGGATCCGAACGTTTCACGGCGGATCACCTGGCGCAAGCGCGCGTGCTGGTGATCGCGAACGCCCTGGGTGACGATGGCCCCTGGCAACTGCCCACCGCACCCGCCTTCACCAAGGAGGAGGTGGAGGTCGTGACGAGCTGGGTGGAGAGCGGCGGCAGCCTCTTCCTCATCGCCGACCACATGCCCTTCGGGGGCGCCGCCGCCCGGCTCGGGCGCGCGTTCGGATTCAACTGGGTGAACGGCTATGCCTTGCGTGATGACAACGGGCCGGAGCACTTCTCACTGAAGCGGGGCAACCTGTCCGCCAACCCGATCACTGCGGGCTCCTCCCCGGACGAGCGCATCGAGGGGATCATGCTGTTCACGGGCAGTGCCTTCCTGCCCCCACCGCAGGCCACGGTCATCACGCGACTGGACGAGGACTACACGATCCTCCTGCCACAACAGGCCGGGCAGTTCTCCGATACGACAGCCTGGATCGAAGGGCGCTACTTCTGCAACGGCGCCATGTTGGAGCACGGAAAGGGTCGCGTGGTCTGCTTCGGCGAAGCAGCGATGTTCAGTGCGCAATTCGGCGGACCGCAACGCATGCCCATGGGCATGAACCAACGCGGCGCGGAACAGAACCCGCAGTTCCTGCTGAACGTCATCCACTGGTTGGACCGCCGCCTCTGACCCCCACCTCCATCCACGAGGTACCCATCATTCGATCACGAAGCGCTCCACGCGCCCATCCACCTTCACGAAGTAGGTTCCGTTGGGTAGTCCGGCAAGGTCGATGGATGCCCGAGGCCCGGCAATGCTCCGGTGCAGGACAGCCCGACCAAGTGCATCCATCACCAGCAGATCCGCTCGTTCAGCGTTCGCTCGGAGCAGGTTCAGGCGATCATGCACCGGATTGGGTAGGATCGTGAACTCGACCGCTTCCTGCACCACCACATCGTTCGTCAGGCAATCGCTGGCCACGACGTATGGCTCAGACCGGAACCACCCGAGCATGGGACCGGCCGGCACTTCCACGTACAC
>JAKQEI010000150.1 GCA_029573495.1 Bacteroidota bacterium
AAAGTGAGGGATGGAGATCGAAACAACATTTTCACGTTTACTGGAACTTGGCGAGGAATGGCGGATGGTCGGGGTGCATTTCGAAGAGCCGACACGGATGTTCATCATGCGAGTGGAGGAGACCTCGGAGCTTTGGCCCGCGGAGAGCCTACGGCAGGGCGGGTCCGTGAGCTGCTACGACCACGTGGGGCCGCTGCGGTGGCGACACCTGAACGTGTTCAACTGCGAGTGCGTGATCGAGTGTCGGCTGCCGAGGGGGAAGCGGGCGGACGGGAGGGTGTATCGGGTGACGCCGCCGTGGGAGGGCAAGAACAAGCATTTCACCAAGGAGTTCGAGGCGTTCGCCCTGGCGCTGATGCGGGAGATGCCGGTGAATCGGGCTGGGGAGATTCTGGGCGAAAGGGATGGGCGGATGTGGTCGATGGTGCATCGGCACGTGGAGGCGGCGCGGGCCACGGTTTCGATGGCGGAGGTGCGGGCGGTGAGGGTGGACGAGATGAGCCGCCGCAAGGGACATCATTACGTGACGGTGTTTGCGGACATGGAGAAGCGCAAGGTGCTCTTCGCCACGGAAGGCAAGGATGCGGAAACCTGGCAGGGTTTTCGGGAGGATCTGGAAGCCCACGGGGGCAAGGCGGCCTCCATCGAGGAAGTTTCCATGGACATGAGCCCGGCGTACATCAAGGGAGTGCGGGAACAATGCCCGCAAGCGTGCGTGGTCTTCGACAAGTTCCACGTGATCTTCAACGCCAATGAGGCGGTGAACAAGGTGCGCAAGCTCGAGCGCAAGCGCGGGCAGGCCGAGAATTGCCGCCAGTTGGAAGGCACGCTCTGGCTCTTCCGCAAGAACCCGGAGAACTGGAACGATCACGATTGGGAGCGCTACGACCGCATCGACCTGGAGAGCTTGCGAACCGATCAGGCCTCCTCGATGCGTCTGGCGCTTCAGAACATCTACGAGAAGGCTCCGGGCAAGATCGCCGCGCGTCGCCGCTTCAAGGCTTGGGTCACGTGGGTTCGCAAAGCCTCCTCACGCGCCAAGGACGGCCTGCTCGCCCCCATGGCCCGCCTGGCCGACATGGTCGAACGCCACCTCGACGGCATCGTGGCCTACTGGAACCGAAGAACCACCAACGCCTACATGGAGGCCCTCAGCAGCGTCTTCTCCGCCGTCAAGCGCAAGGCTCGCGGCTACCGCACCTCCTTC
>JAKQEI010000156.1 GCA_029573495.1 Bacteroidota bacterium
TGGAGAACCAGCGCATGGCCGCGCAGGAACTGATGCAGGCCCGTGCCAGGCGCGAGCTTGAACTCGCTGCGGAGATGCAGAACATGCTGATCCCGCAGGACCTGCCGAGCAATGAGCGCATCGACGCCGCAGGCTGGTACCAGCCGCACAGCGAGGTGGGTGGCGACTATTATGACCTCATCGCTCTTCCTGACGGCCGGTACGTGGCCTGTGTGGCGGACGTGAGCGGGAAAGGCATCGCAGCGGCCCTGCTCATGAGCAACTTCCAGGCGATCCTGCGCGCCAGTCTGCCGCATGCCGACGACCTGGTGCAGTTGGTGCACGAGCTCAACGCAAGGGTGCATGCCAGTGCACGCGGCGAGCGGTTCATCACGCTATTCATCGGGATCATCGATACCACGACCCGAAGGATGCACTACATCAACAGCGGCCACAACGACCCGCTGTTGATCCACGCGGAAGGTCTCACCCCCTTGCGTGATGGTAGCATCGCGTTGGGCATGATGCCGAAGCTGCCCTTCCTGAAGAGCGGCGAGGTGGACCTGCCACCGGACTGCACCCTGCTCTGCTATACGGACGGCTTGGTGGAACAGGAGGATGCCGCAGGCGAGGCCTTTGAGACCGCACCGATCATCGACCTGCTGAAGACGGACCGGTCGTCCAGTGCGAAGCGCATCAACGAGCAGGTGACGGCAGCTTTCGAGCGGCACCGCGGGGATGTGCCCTACCTCGACGACATCGCCCTATTGACCTGCCGCATCAGGTGATCCCGGGATCGGGTCGGACGGCCTTGACCTGGTGCCCGGTCGAACGTGGATAGCGGATATCGATGAGCACGATCAGCACCGTGAATGCCCAGAAGGGAACGGATGCCTTGTCCAGATCGAGGAAGTTGTTCAACACCCCGTGCAGGTAGTAGGTGACGAGGCCGAGCGTGGTGGTCATGACCAGGCGGCGGTCGCCGCCGGCGGGCATCCTTGCGTAGAGCTTGATGGCGTGATACAGCGTCACACCCACCAGCATCACCATCAGCAACATCCCGGGAACACCCTGCTCTGAAAGGGGACCGAGGTACTCGCTATGCGCATTGCCGCCCGCTGCGAAGTTGGTGCTGATGATGGTGCGGTCCTCCGATGCCTGGAAGGGTGCATACTGGAACATGTAGGTACCGGGCCCCCATCCGAAGACGGGGCGTTCCTCCCACATGCGCAGCGCGGAGTTCCAGCGGTTGATGCGTTCCAGATTGGAGGCATCACTGGAGATGTTGGAGATCGAGCTCACGTGCTTGCCCAGGTCATCACTGCTCTCATCGCGGTTCCGCTCCAGGGCGATGGTGATCTGTTCCTGCTCCACCACGTACACCACGCCGGCGGTCACCAGCAGGGCGGCCAGCACCCATGTGGGCACGCGCAGCCGCATCACCAGGAAGAGCCCGAACGCACCCACCAGGCTGAGCCACGCCGCGCGGGTGTAAGAGAAGATGAGCCCGACCGCGAGCAGGATGAAGACCAGGAGCGCGGCCGACCGTTCACCGGGGGTATAGCTCGGGAAGGTGAGCGCACCGATGCAGAACGGCAGGAAGAAGGCGAGGATGGCGCCGTAGCTGGTGTGGTCCTTGAAGAAGGGCGTCATGACCCAATGCGCGGGTTCATGCTCGAAGCCGAAGAGGCTGTGGTGAACGAGCGTGTAACAGACCACGATGCTGAGGCCTGCGATGTAGCACCACATGAAGCGATGGACGTTGCGCGGTTCCTCGAACAAGCGCGACACCATGAAGTACATGGTGACCACGAACCAGAGGCGCGCGAGCATGTACTTCGCCGAAACGAAGGGCATGGAGCTCGGGATGATGCAGAGCAGCATCCAGGCCAGCTGAGCGAGGATGACCAGGGTGATCGGATGCTTCCAGACGCGCACATCCAGGACACCCCGTTCCATGCCGAGCTTGAACAGGAAGAGCACCATGAGACCGACCATGATGGGCTCCGTGGGCAGGGAGACGCCGATCCCGCCGATATCCAACTCCTCCAGGTTGATGGACAGCGGTGTGAAGAAGGCCACGGCCAGCAGCAACTTGTCCACGCTCGTGAGCATGACCCAGCCCAGGATGAGCGCCACGGGCAGCAGGTTGAGCCAGTAGATGCGCTTGGCCATGAGCGCCATGTTGACCACCACGAACGCGAGGCTCATGGCGAGCGCCAGCCACTTATGGTCCTTCAGGCGCATCAACATGACATCAGCGGCGCTCCTGCCACAAGAGCACCAGGGTGCAGAGGACGAGCGCGGAGGCCGTGGCGAGCAGCACGATGAGCCAGCGCACGGGATAGACCTTCTTGTCCGCCACTTCGGGGTAGACGATCACGTTCGTGTAGGTGAGCTCCTTGGTCACATCGTTCACCGCGACCTCGTATTGCGTCAGCGCGCGATCGTAGTTCCCACGGAAGATGTTGCTCATCTCGGTGAGCTGCCGGAACTCCCCCCCCCGCGACTCCAGTTCCTTGATCATGCCGAGCACCTTGTCACGCTGGGCCTGTCCGGCGTTCGAGCTCAACAGTTTGACGTAGCCTTTGGTGAGCTCCTTCGCCTGAGTCTCATACGACAGCATACCGGAGCTCTGGCGCAGTTCGTTCAGCCGGCTCTCCACCGAATCGAGCTTCTGGCGCTCATGGCCAAGGGTGCGTTCCGCGATCCGAAGCACCTCGTAGGACTTCTCGCGTTGAAGCCGGCGGGCCAGCTGGTTCACCTGGTAGAGCATGGCGTTCACCATGTCCCGGGCACGCACCGCGTCCTCGTCCACCACTTCGATCATGACGCTCTCATACTTCGTCTTACTGATCTCAACGCGCTCGAGGAACTCGTTGTAAAGGGCGTAATAGCCTCCCTTCAAGGTCGTATCGACGCGGTAGGCGTGGCTCAGGTCGAACTTACGGATGAGGCTGTCGCGGATGCTGTTGCTCTGAAGGAGCTGCAGCAATTGGTCCGTCCGGGTCTCGATGGAATAGCTGTTCAGGTTCACCGGGTACACGGTGGCCGTGGACTTGTACCGCGGTTTGATGAACACCGGAAGACTGAAAACGATGGCGAGGACCGCCGCCATGATGCCCACCACGATGTAGGTCCGGTACCTGGTCTTCACCAGGTCGAACAGGCGCTGGAACGAGAGCTCATTTCCCATTTCGGTCGCGGATCTTGGAAAGGTTCGCCTCCACCACGATACTGCACAAGGCGATCAGGAAGGCCGAGGCCGCGCTGATGGCCAGGAACAGCCAGCGTTTCGGCCAGTACTTGTTGTCCGATGGTTGAGCGTGGTTCACCACGAATTTGTGTGGAACCTCGCTATCCATGTCCGCCGTGGCCTGCTCCAGCTTCATGCGCAGGATGGTCGCACGGCGCATGTCGTAGTTCAACTGATCATGAAGACGAACATAGGGACCCGCATACTCGGCCAGCATCTTGAACCGGTCCTCCAGCTCGCGCACGGCCCGTTGATCCCCCTTCACGATCGCCGCCCCGATATACTCGTTGTAACGCTCGCTCTGAGAGTAGTAGTCATGCACGCCCAGTTCGCGCAAGGCGCGCAGGCTATCGTCGGTCATCTGGATCACCCGTTCAAGGTCCATCAGTTTGTGCTCGATGGCGGTCACCCCTTTCGCGGCGCGTTCGCGCACCATCTCACCCCACACCACGTCGACCAGCTCGGCGATGTGGTTGGCGATATCGGCCGCACGCTTCGGGTCGCGGTCCAGCACCTCGATCCGAACACTGCCCAGGTTGGTGCGCTCGTAGGAGATGTGCTCCTCGTAAGCATCGATCAATTCCGAACGCCGGGTCTTGCTCTCTGGATCGATCCCGTAAACACCCCACAGATCGAACTTGTCCGCCACACGATCGCGGACCCGATCGGACTGCAGCATCTGCATCAGCTGCTCCGCATCCTGCTCATCCCCGAAAGCCATGATGTCATCCCGTCCGGTGCTCTGCTCAAGCAGCAGCGACCGTGAGACCGAGTTGGAAACGGCCGGGTACATCACCACCTCGCTCTTGTACAAGGGTTTCACCACGTACGAGGCGACCAGCCCGCCAACCGCTCCCAATATCGTCAATGCAAGAATGCGTCTCCGATATGTCCAGAGCGTGAGGACCATGTCCGGGCCCACCTCCTTGGCGCTATTCGCTTGCTGCATGCGTTCCTCGAAAAGAGGGCCAAAAGTAAGCCTAAGCCCCGAGCGGCGACGGATCCATCAGCGCCCTGCGAGCCGGAGTTCGAGGGCATCGACCACCACCTTCCTGTTCACGAGGCCCAGCGTGTAGGCCAGCAGCAAGGAGGTGGCCGCGAAGACCAGCAGTTGAACGAACACGGAGAGGCCGGTGAACGCCAGACCCACGGCCGCGGCCACCAGGATCAGCGCATAGCCTGCCGCCCGCGCCCAGAGCCCGAAAGGGATCGTGGCCTGGTACAACCGCCCGGCCAGGATGATCTGTGCGAGCGCGGTAAGCACCTGGGTGATCAGGCTGGCCCAGGCCGCCCCTTCCGCCTGCATCCGTGGAATGAGCAACAGGTTGATCCCGACGTTCAGGATCGCGCCGCCCGCCGCCATCCAATTGAGCTGGCGCAGCCGACCACCGGCGGTGAGCAGGGTCCCGAAAACGTAGGTGGAACAGACCGCTACGAAGCAGGCGATAAGCAGGGCGAAGACCGGCGCGCTCTCCTTGGTGTACGCCGAGTATCGAAGGTCCATCACCTCCTGGGCGTTCACCGCGCCGAAAGCGGCGATGGCCACCGTACCTGCAAGAACCAGACGAATGGCGAGGTGCACCAAAGGGGTCAGGCCCGCACGCGTTACTTCATCCCGTGCACCAAGGATCCGGCTGAACATCGGCAACAACAGACCTGCCATGAGGTAGCCCAGCATATTGAACGCCTCGAAGAAGCGGAAGGCTTGCGCATAGATGCCCGCCTGCATCGGACCATCGGGCAGCATACGCTCAAGCATGAGGGTGTCGATGCGGTAGTAGAACGTCATCAACAGGATAAGGAGCGCGTACGGGAAGCTCTGCCGCACCACCACCCAGGCGTAGGCCGGCTGCCAGCGCAAACGCACCCCGCCCGAAAGCCGATGCACCATGCCATAGGCCACGAGCAGGGTCACGCTGTACGCGATGGTCTGGGCCCATACGAACCATTCAATGCGGAACGCTCCACCGCTGGCCCTCCCCCACAGCGCCCAGCCCACCATACCGATGAGGAGCACCCGGTCCAGCACGCTCAGCAGGCTGTCCTGTTTGAAGCGCTGGGCCCCGGCGATGTTGCTGCGCATGAAGTTGATGGTGGCCACGAGGGCCTGGTTCACGATCAGCCAGCCGAGGATCACCATCTGTTCCGGCCCGAAGCCAAGGACCAGGCCGGTGATGAGCGTGCAGATGGTGTACAGCACGACAAGGATGAATCGGATCCCGAGCACACCACCGACCGTCTTGCCCATGAGCACCGTGTGCTGGGCGATGTGCCGGGTGTTCTGGTTCGTGATCCCCATGTCCAGAACGATGCTCAACAGGAAGCTCAAACTGAGCAAAGCAGCGTACGTCCCGTAGGTGGCGGCCCCCACGGCATCCTGCACCCCGGCATCGATGCCCAGGATGTAGAAGGGCTTCACCAGGAGGTTCAGCACCACCAGGAGGCCAAGATTCAACAGGAAGCGACGTTGCATCGCGCGGTGAAGATGGCAAAGGTGGGGGTTGTGGCCCTGAACGGACACTTCGCCACCTTTGCGCCATGCGTATCGCGGTGAACACCAGGCTGCTGCTCTCCAACAAGTTGGAGGGCATCGGCTGGTTCACCCACGAGACCATGCAACGCTTGGTTCGGGCGCACCCGGAGCACCGGTTCATCTTCCTGTTCGACCGCCCCTTCGACCGGAAGTTCATCTATGCCGACAACGTGGAGGGATCGGTGGTATCGCCGCCCACACGCCATCCCCTGCTCTATCGTCTGTGGTTCAACTGGCTCCTGCCGCGCAAGCTGAAGGCGTTGAAAGCCGATGCGTTCATCAGTCCGGACGGCTATCTGGCGCTGCGGAGCCAGGTGCCCACCCTGGCCGTGATCCATGACCTCAACTTCGAGCATCATCCGGAGGACCTGCCCAGGGCGTACAGCACCTATTACCGGCATTACTTCCCGCGCTTCGCGCGCCATGCCACACGCCTGGCCACCGTGAGCGAGTACTCCCGTCGTGACATCGCCACCACCTACGGTGTTCCCGAGGGGCGGATCGATGTCGTGTACAACGGCGTTGGTGAAGTGTTCCGTCCGCTTTCGGATGAGGAGGAACGCTCCGCTCGCTCGGAATTCACGCAAGGCCGTCCCTATGTGGTGTGCATCGGCTCCTTGAACCCACGCAAGAACATCGGACGCCTGCTACAGGCGTTCGACGAGATGCTGGAACGTCATCCCTCCGATCTGCGGCTCCTGATCGTGGGAGAACGGATGTGGTGGGATGACCGGATGGAAGCCGCCTGGAAGCACATGCGACACCAGGACCGCGTGGTCTTCACCGGTCGCTTGCAACAAGTGGAACTGCATCGGGCACTGGGAGGAGCAGAGGCACTCGCATTCGTCAGCTACTTCGAAGGCTTCGGGATCCCGGTGGCGGAAGCCATGCGCTGCGGGGTCCCCGTCGTGGCCGCTGAAACCACGAGCCTGCCCGAGATCGCGGGCGATGCGGCGCATTATTGCGACCCGTACAACGTGAGCGATATCGCCCGCGCCCTGCACGAGGTGTGCAGCGATCCCGACCTGCGCGACAAGTTGAGCGTCGCCGGCGTCAAGCGCGCACAACGCTACACCTGGGACCTGGCAGCCGGTTCGCTTTGGGCTTCGTTCGAACGCATGGCACGGGACGCTGGCCTCCATCTCGGCAGCCCATGAGCAGATTGGCGTCATACCACGCCAAGGGCCTGCTGGAGGCCGGTTGCGATGAGGCCGGTCGCGGATGCCTGGCAGGTCCTGTGGTCGCAGCGGCGGTGATCCTCCCCGCGCGCGCGCGCATACCCGGACTGGACGACAGCAAGAAGCTCAGCGCCGCGCGGCGCGAGGCCCTGCGCCCGTTGATCGAACGGCATGCCCTGGCCTGGGCGGTGGTGGCCGTGGAGCCGGCCGAGATCGACAGTTTGAACATCCTGCGCGCCTCCTTCGTGGCCATGCACCGCGCCATCGACGCCCTGCAGCAACGTCCGCAGCATCTGCTGATCGATGGGAACCGCTTCATCCCCTACCCCGGGATACCTCACACTTGTTTCGTGAAGGGCGACGCACGTTTCCGCTGCATCGCGGCCGCCAGCATCCTGGCCAAGACCCATCGTGATGCACTCATGTCCCGGCTGCACGACGAGCACCCGGACTACAACTGGGCCATCAACAAGGGCTACCCGACGGAGGATCATCGCAGTGCATTGGATCGGATCGGTCCCTGTGCGCACCATCGCAGGAGCTTCCGCCTCGACTACCACGAGCCTGAACTGTTCTGATCGCGACCACGGCAAGTGGTCGTGCGACCCGTGGCAGATGGCCCCTTCGCCAACTTGATGTATCCACACTGCGCTGTGCAAACGCCTTGTCCGGTGCGAAAAGGCGACCATTCGACCCCGGTACCTTTGATCACGCCATGCGGCGCGTGCTGTCCATCTTCCTGCTCCTCGCCGTGATCGGCGGTACGGCGTGGACCCTGATGCGATGGAACCGCGGCACCACCCTTACGGCCGACCCCTGGAAACCGATCCCCGGACGGGCGGCCATCATCCTCGAGGTCCCCGATGCCCTTGTGACCTGGGACCGGTTCACACACACCTCCCAATTCTGGAGCGGGCTAGAACGTATCCCGGCCATGCGTGCCA
The DNA here is from genome assembly GCA_029573495.1 of Bacteroidota bacterium. Lineage (GTDB taxonomy): Bacteria > Bacteroidota > Bacteroidia > Flavobacteriales_F > PHOS-HE28 > PHOS-HE28. The sequence goes on from JAKQEI010000156.1 coordinate 7,891, forward strand.
TCGGCCGATCGATCGCACAAGCCATGGAACGTGCGGAGAACGACGCCGCGTTCCGCGGCTCCGTGGATGGGACGACCATCCTTGTGGCCGTGATGCGAACAGGAGGCGAGCAGGCCGATGCCCTCCTCACCTACGCGCCCCGGTCCATGGATGGCGCACCCGTTCGCACGTTCACCGAACTGTTGCATATCGACGAAGCTGCGATAGGCACGCTCCTTGGTGGCAACACGGTGCAATGCCGACCAGACCCGGCACTGCCCGCGCTTTCGGTCGCCGTGCGGGACGGTGTCTGGATCATCGCCACCAGCACGGCCTTGATGGACGAAGCCCTGCTGCAGGAGAAGAACCCTCGCGCCATCGATAGCGACACCTTGCTGCGCGAGGCTTCACGAACACTGGGCGCTGGCGCTGATGCTCACCTGCTCGTCCACCTTGAGCGGGCGAGGGACCTGCTCCATACCTGGTGCCTTGCCCCGTGGGTGGATGCCCTGGACGTACCCGGTGGCTGGGCGGCCCTGGATCTCCGTGCCCGTCCGGATGCCTTCCTACTGAGCGGACTGGTACTGCCCGCTGGAGCCCATCCTTCATTCATTTCCCTGGAGCACCAGGGCACAGGCCGGAACGACCTGGGGCGATGGTTGCCCGCGGAGGTGGCGGCCTGGGACGTTCGACAGGTGGATGATGCGGAACGCCTGCTGACCGATATCGGCATCGCCAGCGACAGCACAGCCACCACGCTGGGACCGCAGTTGTTCCACTGGGTGCATGGGAGCATGGCCATTGCCCGTGATAGCTCCGCGACGGATGCACGGACATGGGCACTATTCCAGACCGGGGACCCGGAAGGTGCGGCGAACGAACTGCGCCGGACCTGCCCGGACGGGATCCATTGCGACACCCTCACGCATCGCGGGGTGAGGATGACCCTGCTTCCCGTGGCGAACGCTTACGAAAGGCTTCTCGGACCGGCCTACGCGGCCTTTCAGCATCCCTGGTGGTGCGTGTTGAATGATGTCGTCGTGTTCGCTCCAACCACGGAGACACTGCGTACCGCCATCGACGCCTGGTACGATGGTCTCACACTGGCCGAGGATGCACGGACCAATGCCTGGACCCAACGCATCGCCTCCACCGCGGGGAGGACCATGCGTTGGGATGTGGCGCGGTATGCGCCCCGACTGGCCGACGGGCTGAAGGACAGGAGCGATGCGTTGAAGGACACATTGCTGCGCTCCAACTGCGGCGGAGCGAGCGTGCAGCTCTCCCCGGCACAACACGGCCGCATCCATGTTGCCATAGGCCTGGAGCACGCACCGGTGGCACAGCGTCACACGGCCGTGCATTGGACCACTCCATTACCCACACCCGCGACGCGCAGACCGGACATCGTCCGGAACCACACCAATGGCACCCGGGAGGTGCTCGTACAGGATGCAACGCACCGCATCCATCTGCTGGGCAGTGCAGGTCGACCGCAATGGAGCTACCAGCTCGACGGCCCGATCCTGGGCGAGGTGCACCAGGTGGACCGTTTCCGCAATGGCAAGCTCCAACTGTTGTTCAACACGGCGGACCGCATCTACCTGATCGATCGTACCGGGAAGGATGTCGGTGGTTACCCGGTGAAGCTGCCGGCGAGAGCGACCGCACCCATCGCGGTGTTCGACTACGATGGAACAAAGGACCACCGGATCATCGTGCCTGTGGCCGATGGGCGTGTGTTGAACTACGGGTTGGACGGCGCACCGACGAATGGATGGGAGGCGCCGCGGATCAACACGCCCTCGTCGAACACCGTCCGCCACCTGCGCATCTCCAACAAGGACTACATCCTGGTGGTCAATGGGAATGGTGGCATCGACATCCTCGACCGTCGTGGTGGTGTGCGCGAGCGAACGGACCTGAGCCTTGGTGATTCCGCGCGGCTGATGCATGTCGCACCCGGCATTGAACTGATGAGCACAAGGCTGCTCTGGTCCGACTCCACCGGCGTGGTGAGGGAGGCTGCCCTGAACGGTCGACCGAGAGCGCTAACCACAACGGGGCATCACTTCCTCGGCCGGCTGAGCGACGATGGTGCGTATGGGATCATCCGTATCGCAGGGGACAGCCTGACGGTGCTGAATGGTAGCGAACGACACACCCTGCGCACCTTTGGAACCCCCCTTTCGCCGGAAGTACATCGATATGACTTCAGCTCCGGCGTGCGCTATGGTGTCATCGAACCCGAACGCGAGCTGGTCACCATGGTCGACGAAGGAGGCCAGGAACCCGCGGGTCTGCCGTTGCGCGGTGCGACTGCGTTCAGCATCGCCGATCTCGACCTTGATGGCATCCTCGAACTCGTGACGATCACAGCGGACGGGCATGTGGTGGCCTACCATCTACCTTAGCCCATCTACGCCGGTCGACCCGGCTTGCGCGATGGGCAGCGGACGGGAACGGACAGGCACTGTGGAAGCCACGCGGCGATGAGAAGGACATTGCTCCGGATCGTCCTACGCAAGGAGGTATTGACCACCGCACGACTTACGGCGGTCTTCTTCATCTTCCTGCTCTTCCTGTCCGAATTCGGTTTCCAGGCCAGTGCGGGTTCAGCGCATCTCCTGGAGGGTCTCGGCTTCACCCTGGTCTGCTTCTCAGCGATCGTGACCGGCGCGGGTCTGCTTCGTACCGTGCTCGTCCACGATAGGATACGCCGGGCGGAAGCGATCTGGCTGGCCGGTGCGTTGGTGCTCATCGTGCTCGGACCGACAGGCCTGCATCCCTGGGCACCGGAGGCGAACTGGCCCTACCTCTCCTTCCTCATGGCCTTCGCCCTGATCGAACTGAGCAGGTTGGAGCTCGGACGCAACACACGTCTTTTCAACCCGGCCCTGCTTTTCGCAGCCGGCTTCGTGTTCATGATCGCTCTCGGCACGGCCTTCCTGATGCTGCCCAATGCCGCCACGCGACCATTACGTTTCGTGGATGCCCTGTTCACGGCCACGTCCGCCGTCTGCGTCACCGGGCTCAGCACCATCGATGTGTCCGCGGGGCTCACCCGCAGCGGCCAATGGCTGCTGCTCCTGCTCTTCCAGTTCGGCGGTCTGGGCATCATGACCTTCACCAGTTTCTTCGCCTTCTTCTTCAAGGGACGCGGCTCCCTGGAGGAGCAGTTGCGGATCCGCGACATCGCACAGACCACCCTGGGCAGTGCGCGCAGCTTCGTGGTGAAGGTGATCGCCTTCTCGCTCGGGATCGAGGCACTGGGCACGGTGTTCTGCTACCTGCAATTGCCCGCCACGGCCTTCGTGGACAACGGGGAACGTCTCTTCTTCGCCCTGTTCCACTCGGTATCGGCCTTCATGAACGCGGGCTTCAGCACCTGGCCGGCTGGCTTGTACACGGACTCGTTGCGGTTCAATTACCCCTTCCAGTGGACCCTGATCGTGCTGATCGTAGCGGGCGGCCTTGGCTTCGGCATCATCTTCAACTTCACCCGCTACCTGCGATCGTGGGTGGTGGAGCGCGTGCGTTACTGGCTGCAGGGAGGTGCCTGCCAGCGTTTCCCACGGGTCATCACCATCAGCTCACGGCTCGTGCTGGTCACGAGTGCGATCCTGCTCGTGGCGGGCACCTTCGCCTTTCTCGTGGGCGAGTGGGACCGGACGCTCGCCGAACACCGCACCTGGTTCGGGCGCTTCACCATTGCCTTCTTCACCAGCGCCACGTCGCGCACCGCGGGCTTCAACGTGGTGGATTGGAGTGCCGTGAGCGTTCCGGTGGTGATGGTCGTGCTGCTGCTCATGTACGTGGGCGGATCACCTGGATCGGCGGCCGGCGGCATCAAGACCTCGACCTTCGCCATCGCCACGCTCAACATCTTCTCCACCGCACGCGGCCGCGACCGCATCGAGTTCCTGGGGCGTGAGATCAGCAGCCTCAGTGTCCGCCGGGCCTTCGCCACCATCGTGTTCTCGCTCATCACATTGGGACTGAGCGTCGCCGTGGTCGCCTCGCTGGAACCACGGATACCCTTGCTGCCGCTGGCCTTCGAGTGCTTCAGCGCGTACAGTACCGTCGGCCAGTCCATGGGCATCACGGCACAGCTGGGCGACCCAACCCGCTATGTCATGGTGGTGATCATGTTCGTGGGTCGTGTCAGCGCGCTCACCCTGCTCGTGGGCGTGTTGCGCCAGGTCACCGTTACGAGCTACCGTTACCCGAAAGAGGACATCCAGATCAACTGAACCGACATGAAGATCGCCGTATTCGGATTGGGGAACTTCGGCCATGCACTGGCCGTGAAGCTCACCCGCATGGGGCACGAGGTGCTCGCCATCGACCACGACATGGCCAAAGTGGAGAGCCTGAAGAACGAGGTGAGCTATGCCGTCTGCCTCGAGAGCAACGATCCCACCGCGATGAGCGCGCTGCCGCTGAACGACATGGATGTGGCCGTGGTGGCCATTGGCGAGGACCGTGGCGCGAACATCATGACCACCGCACTGCTCGTCAACCAGAAGGTGAAGCGCGTGATCAGCCGTGCGATCGACCCCCTGCATGAGATGGTGCTCTCCTCGATGGGCGTGACGGACATCGTACACCCGGAGGAGAAGGCCGCGGAAAGCCTGGCCCGGAAGCTCAACCTTCGTCGTTTGGTGGATCAGTTCGAACTGCCCGGTGGTTTCGTGATCGCGGAGATCGTGGTACCCGACCGTTTCGTGGGCAAGCCATTGGTGGGTTCGGAGGCCTTCGTGAAAAGCCAGCTGGGCCTGGTCACCGTGCTGCGCAAGGAGACGGAGACCGGGTTCATGGGCCGTCGTTCGGTGAAGCTCGGTTCACTGGGTGTGCTCGAACCGGGCTTCGCCCCGGAGAAGGGCGATATCCTGGTGCTCTTCGGCACCAAGTCCGAAGTGGAGCGCTTCACCGGCACCAACGACTGATCCCCGTCACACCATCGAGTGGATCGAGCACGGACATTCGTGCCATGGCAGGGGCCACCGACATCACCTCAGTAGCGGACGTGCTCCGGCTGGTGGAGGCGTTCTACACGCGCGTTCGTCCGGACCCGGTGATCGGCCACTTCTTCACCGAACTGGACTGGGAGCACCACATCCCGCGCATCACCCGCTTCTGGTGCATGGTGCTCTTCGGGGATCACCGGTTCGAAGGCGATCCCATCACGGCACACAAGAAGCTGCATGCGCGGCTTCCCATGAGACCTGAGCATTTCGCGCATTGGATCGAACTGTTCCATGCCACCGTGGATGACCTGTTCACTGGTCCGAAGGCTGAGGAGGCGAAGCAGCGTGCCCGCACCATCGCCGGCGTGATGATGCACAAGGTGCTGTGATATCCAACCGGGAATTGAGGGGAACGGCGTGGATGAGGTCCTGCGGCAGCAGCGTTCATTGACGAACGTTGCGCTCTACTACTTCCGCGGCTTCTTCAGCGCGATCCGTTGACCGGCGCTCAGGCTGGCATCCGGTGCCAGCCCGTTGTACCTGGCGAGCTTGCTCAACTTCACACCATACTGCTGGCTAACGTCCCACAACGTTTCACCGGCCACGGCCACATGCTCGCTCTGGTTCCTGGCCGCGTTGCGCTTCGGCTGGATGTAGATGCGCTGTCCGGCCTCGAGCTTCGCGTTCTTGTCCATGTCGTTCCAGCGGGCGATCATGCCGTGCGTCATCTCCAGGTCCTGCGCCAGTTTGCGGAAGTCGTCACCCTCCTTCGCGGTCACGTACTTGATCCGACCTTCGAAGCTCTCGACGGTGCGACCAGCGCTCCAGGTGATCACATCACCTTCGCTCTTCCGGCCGGGCTTGCGGCTGCTCGGCTTGTTGGTGGCCGGCTTGTTCGTGCTGGCACTCGTGGTCGGCCGGGGCTTGTAGGCCACGTCGATGCCCTTGTCCAGCTTGTCCAGCTCGTAGCGCTCGATCAACGCGATCAACTTGCTCGGATAGTTCGGATCGGTGGCATAGCCGGCCTTCTTCAACCCCTTGGCCCAACCCACATAGTCGGTGGGCTTCAGCTCGAACAGGGCGGCATAGCGTGGTTTCTGCAGGAACTTGGCGTGGTCCTCGTAGCTCTGCGCGGCATCCTTGTACTTCCGGAAGCAGTCGTCCTTCTTGTCGTCGTCGTGGTAACTGCGGCCACCCGTCCAATCGGGGGTGCACTTGATCCCGAAGTGGTTGTTGGCCTTGCGCGCGAGTTCGCTGTTGCCATTGCCGCTCTCCAGCAGGCCCTGGGCCAGGGTGATGCTGGCCGGAATGCCATGTTCGCGCATCTTCTTCACGGCCACCTCCTTCCACTCCCCGATATACTCCTCGGGGGTGAGGCGCTGGCCGGGCGGCTGTCCTTGGGCGCAAAGCGTGGAAGCCAGCACCAGAAAGAGCGGGAGAAGGCGTGTTTTGAACATTTCAACAAGGTCCTACCGCCGGAACGGGCGGTCTCCGGCATGATGCGAAACTACCGGGGTCCGAACGGGTTATCCACGATCATTCCACGGAGTAACGCACCGGTCATTGTGGAAATAACGTGCCAGAAGCACCACTTCGCATCTTAGCGGGATGGCCGCCGTTCCGGAACCCACCGAATTCCATTACACGCCGGAGCAGCAAGCGCGAATGGAACGACTGGGCCTGACCCACGGAGACTGCTATTTCACCCCGGAGGGTTACCTGGTCTATACGGGGCAATACCACCGGAAGCGGGGTTATTGCTGCGGCAACAGCTGCCGGCATTGCCCCTATGGGCACAAGGCGGTGCGGAGGGCACAGGGGTGATCCTTCGGATCAGCTTTCAATGATCGACCCTTCGCGGGATCTCCTTCCCGGTAATTCTCCAAGACAACGCGGTACCCGTTCGAGCTTATGCTTCTGCTGGGACCGACCGAACTCTATAGCATCCGAGCATCCTCTCCAAGGTGAACGGCGAAAGGCAGCACCACTCGATCAGCCAACTAGACCGAACTTCGCGCTGATGAGCACCGCCACCGCTTCCGACCTCGCCCACTTCCAACAGATCCTCCGCGAAGGCATCCCCGATGTCCTTCCGCCCGCCCGCCCGCTCGACCCCAGTGTGAGCCACGCGCCCAAGCGCAAGGACATCCTCACGGCCGAGGAGAAGAAGCTGGCCCTGCGCAACGCGCTGCGCTACTTCCACCCGAAGCACCACGCCACCCTGGCGCCCGAGTTCGCGCAGGAGCTGCAGGAGCACGGCCGCATCTACATGTACCGCCTGCGTCCGGAGCATCCGATGCACGCGCGGCCCATCGACCACTACCCTGCGAAGAGCCGGCAGGCCGCGGCCATCATGCTGATGATCCAGAACAACCTGGACCCGGCCGTGGCGCAGCACCCGCACGAGCTGATCACCTACGGCGGCAACGGCGCGGTGTTCCAGAACTGGGCGCAGTACCGCCTGGTGATGCAGTACCTGAGCGAGATGACCGACGAGCAGACGCTGGTGATGTACAGCGGCCACCCGCTCGGCCTCTTCCCCAGCCATCCCGATGCACCCCGCGTGGTGGTGACCAACGGGATGATGATCCCGAACTACAGCACCCCCGACGACTGGGAGCGCTTCAATGCCCTCGGCGTGACGCAGTACGGCCAGATGACGGCCGGTAGCTACATGTACATCGGTCCCCAGGGCATCGTGCACGGCACCACCATCACGGTCCTCAACGCCTGCCGCATGATCAAGTCCTCACCCGGCACGAAGGGCAAGCTCTTCGTCACCGCAGGACTGGGCGGCATGAGCGGCGCGCAGCCCAAGGCGGGCAACCTCGCGGGCGTGGTCACCATCTGCGCCGAAGTGAACCCCGCTGCTGCACACAAGCGACACAGCCAGGGCTGGGTGGACGAGGTGATCAGCGACGTGGATGAGTGCATCGATGTCGCGCTCGCCTGGCAGAAGAAGGGCGAAGCGCACAGCATCGCCTACCTCGGCAACGTGGTGGACCTGTGGGAACGCCTTGCCGCCCGGAAGATCCACGTGGACCTCGGCAGCGACCAGACGAGCCTGCACAACCCCTGGGCCGGCGGCTACTACCCCGTGGGCCTCAGCTACGAGGAAAGCAACGCGCTCATGGTGCAGGACCCGGCCGCCTTCAAGCAGCGCGTGCAGGAGACGCTGCGCCGCCACGTGACCGCCGTGAACACCCTCGCCGAGCAGGGCATGTACTTCTTCGACTACGGCAACGCCTTCCTGCTGGAGAGCAAGCGCGCGGGTGCCGATATCGCCGGCAAGCACGGCGAGGAATTCCGCTACCCCAGCTACGTGGAGGACATCATGGGACCGATGTGCTTCGACCACGGTTTCGGTCCGTTCCGCTGGGTGTGCACGAGCGGCGATGCGAAGGACCTGTCCACCAGCGACCGCATCGCGGGCGATGTGCTCGAAGCGATGCTGATAGAGGCACCCGCCGAGATCGGCCAGCAGATCGCCGACAACCTGCACTGGATCCGCAGCGCGCAGCAGAACAAGCTGGTGGTGGGCAGCCAGGCGCGCATCCTCTACGCCGACAGCGAGGGCCGCATCCGCATCGCACAGGCCTTCAACGAGGCGATCAAGAAGGGCGAGATCAGCGCGCCCATCGTCCTGGGCCGCGATCACCACGACGTGAGCGGCACGGACAGCCCGTACCGCGAGACCAGCAACATCCGCGACGGATCACGCTTCACCGCCGACATGGCCGTGCAGAACTTCGTGGGCGATGCCTTCCGCGGCGCCACGTGGATCAGCCTGCACAACGGCGGTGGCGTGGGCTGGGGCGAGGTGATCAACGGCGGCTTCGGCATGGTGCTCGACGGCAGCGCCGACAGTGACCGGCGGTTGAAGAGCATGCTGCACTGGGACGTGAACAACGGCATCGCCCGTCGCGCCTGGGCCCGCAACCCGAACGCGGTGTGGAGCATCGAACAGGAGATGAAACGGACTCCGGGGTTGAAGGTGACCTTGCCGAACGAGGCGGAGGACGAACTGATCGATCAGCTGATCAGAGAATGAGATGATCAGATGATCGGCCTGATCCTGAGACGTCTACTCACCTTCGTCCCACTGATCGCGGCAGTCATCGTTGGGTTATTGTGGATAGAGCGTGCGCGGATGGACTACAATTCCGAAGGACGCTTCTTCGACGAACAGAGCATGGTGGTGTATGATGAGGGCGGAGTTCTGTTCTTCGGGCTGCTGACCGTGGTCTCCCTCCTCATCGCCGGGCTAGCGATCGGTAGTTCGCTTTGGGCTCGGAAAAGGCCGACATAACAGGCGACGTAGCTAGATCTCGACCCCTCTGATCGTCTGATCGTCTAATTTTCTGATCCTTCCACCCAACCCCAGGGAGTCTCCCTCCGTGTAGGTAGGTGTAAGCATCAACCATCCACACATGAAACACCTTCTCCGCTCCTTCGCCATTGCCTTGCTGGCAGGCACCGGGCTCAGCGCATTCGCGCAACCGCTGCCTCCCTACGACATCACCGTTTCCGGATACGTGCTCGGGTGCACACCGAACAGTTCGGTGAACCTCCTGGCCGTTCAGGGAACCCAACCAGCGGTGAACATCGATGTGCCACTGGACCCCAATTGCGGCTTCTCGATCGACCTGTTGATGGACAGCTATCAAGGCTGGTTCCAGGTGAGCACGCCGTGCAATGGCGCGATCCAACAGACCAACGTCAGTTATACGTTCAACGCGCTCGACCCGGACTCGAACTACGTCTACGTTTTCATCAACTGCGGAAACGTCGAAGTGGACTGCGAGGGCGTGGTGAACGGTCCGGCCATGCCGGGAACACCGTGTACGACTGCGTTCGGTCTGCCCGGCTTCTGGAGCGTGAACTGCCTGTGCGTATCCAACTCCGTGGTCGACTGTGAGGGTGTGCAGGGCGGCTCCGCGCTTCCCGGCACCCCCTGCGACGATGGTGACCCGAACACCTTCGGTGATGCGTGGACGGCGAACTGCATGTGTGCCGGTGGACCGGCCCTGCCTTGTGAGGCATGCTTCACCACGGAACAGGCATCATCACCTGCCCTGGGCGACATCCCCTTCTACGCTCTATTCAACAACTGCTCCAGCGGTGGCCTCGCGCCCTATACCTATGCATGGTCCTGGGACGGCGGCATCACCTACCAGTCCGGGCCGGCCGATACCGCATACGTCTTCACAGAAGGGTCCTATATCGTGTGCCTGAGCATGACCGACGCCAACGGCTGCACCAGCCTCATGTGCGACAGCGTGGTGGTGGATGCGAACGGTACCATCAACCCGGTGAACACACCCACCTGCGAAGCGAACTTCTTCGTGATGCAGGCCTACCAGTGGGTGGACAGTGCAGCCAACCCGAACGGCGGCGGCGGTGAACCCATCCCGAACCAGCTGTGGCTCTGGAACCTGAGCACCGGCAACGGCAACTTCCAATACCTCTGGAACTGGGGCGACGGCAGCGCCTCCAGCGAGGCCTATCCGACCCATACGTACAGCGGCCCCGGCACCTACACGATCTGCCTGACCATCGGAGGAACGGGCTGCACCGACACCTACTGCCAGGACATCGTCGTGGACGGCGAAGGGATCCTCGACGGCTTCATGGGCGAAGGCAACCGTTCCGCCTTCACGGTGAACGTGATGAACCCCCTCGCCCTCGCCGTGACCGAGCTTCCGACCTTCAGTGGGCTCACCACCTGGCCGAACCCGGCTCAGGACGTCCTGCACATCGGGCTGGACAGCCGCATCGACGGCACTCTGCGCATCCGCATCAACGACCTCAGCGGACGCGTGGTGGCGGCGGAAACGCGGAACCTCAGCGATGGACGCAACAACCTGACCATCCCCGTGAGCGCCCTTAGCGCAGGCTCCTACCTGATCACCGTGGAGAACGGTGGGACCCTGCTGAGCCAGCGCTTCGTGAAGGTGCGCTGAGCACGATCGTTCGGAACGAAGGGCATGCATCCGGGGATGCATGCCCTTCTTCTTTCCCGACCCTTGCCAAGTGGCGATCATGACCGCCCTGGCATCGCTTACTTTTCTCATCCCTTCGACCCAACCTTCACCGGCCCATCGCCGTGTATAGGGATGAACGCCCACAGACAGACCCATGAAGCACATCCTCCGCAGCCTCGTCCTTGCCCTGGTACTCGTACAGGCATCCATCGTTCTGGCTCAGCCGACCCCGCCGTACACGATCACGGTGAACGGAACAGTGGTCGGATGCACCCCTAACAGTTATGTCAACATCATCAGCGTGCAGGGCACCCAGCCGGCGTTGGACATCGACGTTCCGGTGGATCCCTCCGATTGCAGCTTCTGGGTGGCGCTGGACATGGAGTCCTTCCAAGGATGGTTCCAGGTGAGCACCCAGTGTGGCGGTGTGAACCAGACCCAGAACATGAACTACACCGTGAATGCCCTGGACCCCGATTCGACCTTCGTCACGGTGGTGTTCAACTGCGGGAACGCCATCGACTGCATGGGTGTTCCTGGCGGCAGCGCCCTCCCTGGTACCCCTTGCAACACACCCGCGGGCAGCGCAGGCGTATACGATGCCCAATGCAACTGCATCCCGACTTCCAACCCACTGACCGCCTGCATCAGCATGGACCAGGTAGCACCGTTCACCGCCGTGTTCTCGAGCTGTACCATCGGTGGCACACCGGCGTATTCCAACCTCTGGGACTTCAGTGATGGTGGCGCGGTACCCGGTGACAACATCACCCACACCTACGCAGGTCCTGGAACCTATGCGGTGTGCCTCAACGTGACCGACGCCGACGGCTTTTTCGATGCGATCTGCGAGACCGTGTACGTCGATGCGAACGGTGGCATCAGCTTCGACCCACCGACCGGATGTCAGGCTTGCTTCACGGTGAGCCCGGTCATGAACGGCAACAACCCCGTCCCCTTCCAGGCGAACTTCACCAACTGCAGCACCGGTGCGCTCGCAACCACCTATATCTGGACGTTGCCGAACGGACTGAACTCAAGCCAGCAGGACCAACCGAACTTCACCTTCGGTGCGCCCGGGACCTACGAACTCTGCCTGCAGATCACGGACGGTATGGGATGCACCTCCGAGTTCTGTGACAGCATCGTCGTGGACCCGAACGGCGGCATCAACACGATCCCGGTATGGTACGACTGCGAAGGCGTGCTGTGGGGTCCTGCCGTGGTAGGTTCTTCCTGTGATGACGGCGATCCGGATACGTTCAATGACGTTTACACGCTGAACTGCACCTGCGTAGGTGTGCCGGCAGGCGAGTGTTTCACCTGGGTGGACTGGTACCAAGCGCTTGACGGTGGAGCACCTGTCCCCTTTGAAGTGGAGTACAACGCTGCCACCGCAGGCGCTCAGCCGATCACCTACTCGTGGTACTTCGGTGATGTGTCCGGTGGAGGTGCCTTCGTCCTCGAAGGCACCTCCACGGTGCCGATGTGGAGTCGTACGTTCAGTGGTGGTGAATCGCTGGCCTTCATGGTCGTTGCCGTGGATGCGAACGGATGTGAGTCCAGCTTCACCAATGTGGAAGCCATCATGCCCTGTGATGGCATATTGGGCAGCCTGGCACTGCCTGCTCTTCCATGCACGACAGTCCTTGGCGTGCAGGGCACGTGGAACGCCGATTGCGAATGTGTCCCGAACTCGGTCGTATTCGATTGCCTGCAGATCCCCAACGGCCCCAACCTGCCCGGCACACCCTGCCAACAGAGCGGCTTCGTGGGTACCTGGGATGCGGATTGCAATTGCGTACCGAACAGCCCGGGCGATTGCGAAGCAGGTTTCTGGGTGCTCCAGGCCTATGAGAACGGAGATACGACCGGTGCCGGCGTACCCATCCCGAACACGCTCTGGGTGTGGAACCTCACCAACGGTGGCACCGGCTTCTACCAGTTCGTTTG
>JAKQEI010000305.1 GCA_029573495.1 Bacteroidota bacterium
TGATGTCCGGCCGGAACATGCGGATCACGCGCACCACATCGCTTAGCACTTCCTGCTTGCCCCACTTCTCGAAGCTCTCGGCGGCGTTCTTGCTGTATCCGAAGTCCACCGCGCGGGTGAAGAACTGCTCGCCGCCATCGATGCGCCGCGCCTCCAGCAGCTCCTGCGTGCGGATGATGCCGAGCGCATCGCCGAGCTCAGGGCCGATCAGGTTCTGTCCGCCATCGCCGCGCGTGAGACTGAGGTTGCCGGTGCGCACTTTCTTCCCATTGGCCAGCCAGGCGATCAGGCGCGTGTTCTCGTCATCGGGATGCGCCACGATGTAGAGCACGCTGCCCAGCACGTTGAGCTTCTGCATGCGGTGCAGGATCTCGGCGGCGTGGGGTTGGGCGGGGGGGCGTTGCGGGAAAGCGGCGGGTTGAAAGGTGAAAGCGGCGAGTGCGAGCGCGGCAAGGCGCAGGACGCCGGCAAGGCGGAGGTGCATGGGGCTAAGGTAGGATCCGGGAGTGCGCTGCTGACCAGCAGCAAGTAGTGCACTCCTGCTCACTTCCTCGCCGTCTCGTACGCGCTGGTATCCACGCCGAGCTTCTTCAGGCAACGCACCGAGTTCGCTTTCACGTTCTCCGGCGGGTCCATGCTCAGGCTCTTCTTGAAGGCTTTGATCGCGGCTTCCTTGTTGCCGACCATCATGTAGCCTTCGCCAAGACTGTCCTGTGCGTTGGCGTCTTTCGGATGGCGTTTCACGTTGAGCTCGAACATCCTCACGGCTTCTTCCTTCTCGCCATTGTTGAGCAGTGTGTAGGCGTAGGTGTTCAGTTGTGCGTTCGTTGCGCCATCGATCATCGTCTGTTTCAGCGCTGCGGCTTCGGCGGTCTTGCCTGCAGCCTTCAGCATATCGGCTTTCAGGCTTTGGTTCTCGAAGTTGGGTTGGAGTTGGATGCTGCGGTCCACGTACTTCATGGCTTGGTCCCCGCCGATCCTCTCATCATGGCAATACCGGGCCGCCTCGTACCAGGGCTCCCAGTTGTAGGAGCTCAGCCCGCGTAATTGGTCGTCCATGCGAGCCAGCACCACCGCATGTACATCCACGCCGATCCGGATGGGCACCTGCAGCGCCGCCCAACGCAGGTTCAGCGTCGCGCCATCCGCGGTCACTTCGTTGAATTCGTAGGTGAGGTTCTTGGTCATCGGTCCCGGCTTGCTGTTCACCTGCACGCGGGCCACATCGTTCTCCTGGTCGTAGTAGTAGGATCCCCAGGCCTGATGATCGCTGCTCAGGATGATCGTCCAGTCGTTCCTGCCCGGGATCATGTGCAGGCCATAGGTGCCGGCCGGGATCCGTTGACTTTCCAAGGTGAAGTCGCTCGTGGCGGTGAGCACGGTGTTCTCGTTCGCGCCGGCGCGCCAGATCCGATCGTAGGGCACGACCTCTCCCCAGATCACGCGGTCCTTCACAGCAGGGCGGCTGTATGTGATGGTGAATTCCGTGGTCCCGATGCGTTGGGACACGGACGCCGCCTGACTTTCCACAGGCAGGTCGAGGAAGGTCCACTGGCCCTTGGTACGAAGTGGATAGGCGGCGATAAGGAGCAGGGCGAAGGGGAGGAATGAACGATGCATGTGAACGAGGGGTTGGTGGTTGAAGCTAAGGACCGATAGGCCGTGCTATCCGGCAGGATGGACGAGCCGTGAGAAGAGGGACGACAGTGGCGCAGACCCTGTGGCGTCCCTGGGACCCCGCAAGCCTCAGCAGGTCGGCAACGCGATCGTCGACCTACACGGACTGCTCCTGCAACGCCTTGGCGATCTGCTCCTTGTAGCTGCGTCCGCTCACGATGCGCTCGCCGTTCGCCATGCTGAAGATGAACTCGTTGTTCCCGCTGTAGCGTGTGTTGCGGATGTGCGCGGTGTTCACGATGAAGCTGCGGTGGATGCGCAGGAATCGCGCGGGGTCCAGTTCGGATTCCACCGCGTTCATGGTCATGCGGTAGAGGTGGTTGCGTTCCTTCAGTTGCAGGCAGAGGTAGTTGCCCTCGGCGCGGAGGTAGATGATGTCGTCCACGTTCACCTTGTACTCACGGCCCTTGTCACGGATCGTGAACTGCTCGGTGTACTCGCTGTGCGCATGCATGTGCTCGCGCATCAGGTCCATCAACTTGCCGGTGAGCTTGGTGCTCAGCTTCATCTCGATGTGCTTCTTCGCCTTTTCGAGCGACGAGAAGAAGCGGTCATCATCGTACGGCTTGAGCAGGTAATCCACCGCGTTGCGGTCGAACGCCTTCAAAGCGTACTGGTCGTAAGCGGTCACGAAGATCACGAAGGGTTTGCGGTCGTTCTCGATGCGGTCCAGGGTCTCGATCCCATTGAGCTGGGGCATCTGCACATCGAGGAAGATGAGGTCCGGCCGGTGCTTGTTCACGGCTTCGATGGCTTCCATGCCATTGCGGCATTCGGCCACGAGTTCCATTTCGGGGTCCTGGTCCAGTAATCGGGCGATGCGTGCCCGGGCGGCGGGTTCGTCGTCCACGACGATGGTACGGATGTGTTTCATGGGCGTTCTGGTCAGACGTTCGCAGGTTCTTCGTTCCGTTCGATGGGCAGGCTGATGCGCACATGGAAGCCACGCGCTTCGGGGGATCCGATGGCGAAGGACGCGCGGTCGCCGTAAAGCAGGTGTACCCGGTCGCGCACGTTGCGCAGGCCGATCCCACCGTTCTTCATCGCATGAACGACATCGGAACAGCCCTTTCCGTTGTCCAGGACCTCCAGCCAAAGACGTTCACCTTCCTTGGAGGCCTTCACCTGGATGTTCACACTGTCGTTCGTGAGGTCGGGGCCGTGCTTGATCGCGTTCTCCACGAGTGGCTGCAGCAGCATGCTCGGTACATGCACGCTGCGCAATTCGGTCGGGATGTCGAAGTCGACCTGCAGGCGATCGCGGAAACGCATGGTCTCGATGCCGAGGTAGTTGGCGATGTAGTCGATCTCACGTTCAAGCGTCACCTTGTCCCGCTGGGTCTTGTCCAGCGTGACGCGCAACAACTGACCGAGGCGGCTGAGCACGGTGCGCGCATCGCGAACGTTCTCGTCCATCAACGCGCTCACGGTGTTCAGCGTGTTGAAGAGGAAGTGCGGTTGCAATTGCTTCTTCAGCGCATTGAGCTGCGTGATCTGCAGTTCGTTCTTCAGTTTGAGCAACTGTTCATGTTCGGCGCGTTGCTGACGCACGTTCTCCAGGGCCACCATCACCCCCATGAGCACCCAGTACTCCATCGTGCGCGAGAAGATGGCGGGGGCCAGGGCACTGTACGCCCAGCTGCGGTTGGCCGGGTCGGTGAAATCGAAGTCGCCTATGCTTTGGAGGATGCCGTAGTAGATGGAGGAGGTCACCACTTCATGCAAGCTGGCGATGAGCAGACTGAAACCGATGTGGATGAGGATGGTGCGCAGGAAGGGCCGTTCCTGGAAGGGCCAGCGGATGAGGATGGAATAGACCAACGGACAGAGCAGGGCCCAGAACAGGAAGTTGAGGTAGGGTACCGGTGCCTCCCTCCACCAGTTGAACTCGGACATGTTCTTCAGGTCCGAGTACACATAGTGGTGCATGTAGGCCTGGAACAGGAAGAGCGTCGCGAGCACCCCGGCCGTGATCAGGATGGTGCGGTAGCGGATGGGAACACGCTGGAAGTAGCTCATCTTCTTCGTTGAACGGCCCCGCTCCCGATGCGAAAGGGTGGCGAGGCCGTTCGGTGCTTCCTGCGGATCGTTCAAGCCATGACCCGAAGTCGCAAGACGAAGCTAGGCGGGCCTGACGGGGTATGGTGGGAACGGGGGATGGAAGGTCAGTGGTGGGACGAACGGTTAGCCCGAAGGGACCCTGTCACCGGAACTCCATCCACGTCCGCCTCGTTGGCTCAGCCACACGGGCACGGCTCGATCAACCTATTGATAGACCGAAGATGTGACCGAGCACAGCGACGGAGAAGTTGCCATCACAGGTACCGGTGCCGTAATCGATCACCCGATCGGGGCGCCCCTGAGGGATGACATGCACGATCCCCTGGGTGATGAATGGGCAGCTGAGCGCTATGCGCAGTGGTGTGGAGATGCTCACCGTGTAGGGCACGCCGTTCCGGTTCACGCCACTTCCCGATCCGCTGATGAGGTATACGTCATCCAGGATCATCTCGGTATCCTGTCCTTGGATCCATGTGCGTGTCCGATGCGCAGCGTGCGTGGCGGTCCATGAGCCGTCGCTCGCGGTCACACTGCCGCTCTCCAGAACGTCGAATTGAAGATGACCGTCGGAGTCGGGCCCCAGGTTCGTCACGGTCTTCGCTCCTTGTATGTGCAGGTCGTTCACGTGGTAGTTCTCGGGTGTGATGGTGATCACGGTGCCGATGTCACGATAACGTCCGGTGTAGCTCACACGGATGCGCCCCCGACGTGTGCGGCCGTTCAACGCGGTGCAGTTCACCTCGCCGAAGTCAAGGGTGATGGTACGCGGGGAGGAGGTGGTGTCGAAGGTCACCGTTGGATCGCAAAGATCACGCAGGCCATAGTCCACCACCGCCTTGTCCACCTGGGCCAGCATGTCGTTGAAGGCGTCCTCTGCCCGGGCATTGTCCGAGGCGCTCGTGTAGTCGAGGTCGATCGGTTCGGACTCCTCGTCCTTCCGGCAGGCGACAAGGGACAGGGTCATCAGGGCGATGAAGGCGGTGTGCTGCGCGTTCATAGGTGGGTGGTTCTGTCCATTGGATGCGAAGAACGTGCCAAGGTTCGATCGGGGGTGCGCATCACACCGGCCTTTCCAGGACCACGAAGCTGAACGGGAAGGCATGGCGCTCATCGGCCGGATGGTGATCCCGCGACCGTTCTTGCCATTCGTCGGGGTCCAACAGCGGGAAGTGGGTGTCTCCGTCCACCTCCGCATGCACGATGGTGAGGTAGAGACGGTCCACCAGCCGCATGGTCAGGGCTTCGCGGTAGATCTGCCCACCGCCGATGATGAAGACTTCGGTCTCGCGGTCCAGATGGGCCAGCTCCAGCCCTGCGCCGAGCGAATCAACCACGATGGCCCCGGGTGCTTCATAATGCGGGTTGCGGCTCACGACGATGTTGACGCGGTCCCTCAAAGGGCGGTACTTCGCCGGTATGCTCTCGTAGTTCTTCCGACCGGTGATCACATGGTGGCCCTTCGTGATCCGCTGGAAGTACTTCAGGTCATCGGGCAGGTGCCAGGGCAGGTCCCCGCTACGGCCGATGATGCCGTTCTCCGCCACGGCGGCGATGGCCGAGACGATCATACGCTCACGGCTGCTTTGATGTGCGGATGGGGATCGTAGTTCTTCAGGGTGAAGTGCTCGAAGCAGAAGTCGAACAGATCGGTCACGCCCGGGTCGATCTCCATGGTCGGCAACGGACGTGGCTCACGCGTCAACTGCAGTTTCGCCTGCTCGATGTGGTCGTTGTACAGGTGCACATCGCCAAAGGTGTGTACGAACTCGCCGGGTCGCAGCCCACAGACCTGAGCGATCATCAAGGTGAGCAGGGCGTAGCTCGCGATGTTGAAGGGCACGCCCAGGAAGGTGTCCGCACTGCGTTGATAGAGCTGACAGCTCAGCTTACCATCAGCCACATAGAATTGGAAGAGGCAGTGGCAGGGTGGTAGAGCCATGTTCGGCACATCGGCCGGGTTCCACGCGCTCACGATCAGGCGGCGGCTATCCGGGTTCTTCTTGATCATGGCCACCAGATCGCTGATCTGGTCGATGGTACGCCCGTCCGGGGTGGCCCAGCTGCGCCATTGGTAGCCGTAAACGGGCCCGAGGTTGCCATCGGCATCCGCCCATTCGTCCCAGATCCGTACCCCGTTCTCCTGCAGGTACTTGATGTTCGTATCCCCCTTCAGGAACCAGAGCAATTCATGGATGATGCTCTTCAGGTGAAGCTTCTTCGTGGTCAGCACGGGGAAGCCCTCGGACAGGTCGAAGCGCATCTGATAGCCGAAGCAACTGATGGTGCCGGTTCCGGTCCGGTCGGTCTTCGGGGTGCCGTTCTCGAGCACGTGCCGGAGCAGGTCGTGGTACTGTTTCATCGATGTGCTGGCGAAGGTACGGCCGGGCAAGGACGGCGCTCCGCTGTTGAAAAGTCCTGAGCGCTCACTCGCTCTCCTCGGGCTCCGGATCGTGCTTCCGCAGGCCGGGCACCGAATCGAGCAGGCGGTTCTTCATGCGCTCGTAGTAGCTCTTCTTGTCGAGCGTGTGTGCCACCACGCTCGCGATCATGCTGGCGTACATCAGCTGGAAGATCACGCTGTGCCGGTCGGTCATCTCCAGCACGAGGATGGCGCTGGTGAAGGGACTGCGCGTGACGCCGGTGAGGAAGGCGCACATCCCTCCGAGGATCATCATGTTCAACTCGCCGCGGTCCTCGCCGAACCAGTGTCCGAATAGCCCGCCGATGGCCGCGCCGGAGGAGAGGGCGGGTGCGAACACACCGCCGGCACCACCGGCGCCCATGCTCACCACCGAGCCGAGGATACGCCCGAAGGCATCCTTCCAGTGCGGTACCGGCTGGCTGGCGAAGAGGTACTCGTCCAGCAGCCGATCGCCACTGCCGAGCGTGACCTGCCCGAAGGTGAGCACCAGACCTGCGAAGGTGAATGCCAGCAGGAGGACGAAGAGCAATTGGGGCAGCCAGCGTTTCATGGATCGCCGCACCTTGTCCAGCACGAGCAGCACCTTGCACGAGGCGGCACCGAGCAAGCCGCACACCGCGCTGATCGCAAGCAGCTTGTACATGAACGACGGGCCGACCGTCGCGACCTTCGGATAACCATAGAGCAGGTAGGGTCCCAGGATCCACTGCGCGGTCATACCGCTCAGGATCACGGAGCTCAGCACGGCGGTACGGAACTTGGCGATATGCGTGCGGGTGAGCTCCTCGATCGCGAAGACGATCCCGCCGAGCGGTGTGTTGAAGGCTGCGCTGAGTCCGGCTGCTCCACCAGTGATCATCATCACCTTGCGGCTCACCTTGGGCCAGAAGGGCGGCAGCAGCTTGTGCACGGTGCGGTACACGCTGCCCGCGAGTTGCAGTGTCGGACCCTCGCGACCGATCGAACCACCTCCGAAGGCCAGGGCGATGGAGCTGGCGATCTTCACCAGGATGATGCGCACGTTGAGGAAGCGCCAGCTGCCATCATTCCGTTCCTCGTCCTTCGCCACCTCCACGGCGGCCATCAGTTGCGGGATGCCACTGCCACCGCTCATCGGGCTGAAGTAGCGCACCAGCCACCAGCTCGTCACGAATGCGATCGGCGCCGTGAGCAGGACCATCATCGGCTTCTCCGTGAGGAGGTCGTGGTTCCATTGGTGGGCCTTCTGGAAGAGCTTGGTGTAACCCACGGCGATCAGAGCGGTGAGGATCGCGCTGACCTGGTAGGGAAGGGCGAGCAGCACGAAGTTCTTCGCCTGGCTGTTCCACACGAACTGGCGCACACGTTCCAGCCGGCTCCAGACGTACTTCTGGATCCGGATCGGAATGGAATGGTGGTCCTGTTCTTCCACGGGCAGGGGCCAAAAGTAGAGGCACACTCCACCGTGAGTCGGTCGCGCGCGGCAAAGTGTTCAACAGTCCGGAAGGGTCTTCGTCCTATTCGCCGACCGCCATGGCGTTGATGCGCACGAAGCCGTAGGCGGTGTTGCGGTCGAAGGTCTTCACGACGTAGGTGCCATCGTTGCCGGCCACAGCACCCACCGGGCAGGGGATGAAGCCATCGGGGTGGATGAGGGCCGTGCCTGAGCTCACCACTTTCCCAAGCGGGTCCAGGGTGGTCGCTCGCAACACGCCGGATTCGGCCGGGGCCATCGCCTTGTCCTTCCTGCCTTTCTTCCCTTCGCCTTCCGGCTGATCGACCTGACCGGAGGTGTCGATGGTGGCCAGGCCGCGGGGCGTGTGGTCGTAGAGGAGTGTGAGCCCCTTGTCATGCAGGTGCACATTCACACCATCATAGGACTGGCCTGCCGTGGTCATGAAGGCGCGTTCGGCGATGTGCTCCCACTGGATCGTATCGTTGGTGCCGATCAGGCTTGTGCGGATGTCCCCGGCTAGCCGCCGGACGAAGAGCGCATTGCCCATGGGGATCTGGTAGTTGGTCTCCAGGAAGGTCTCCACCACCACAAGACCGTCATTCCATCCGGGCAGCAGCGCCACGATCTCATCCGGTACCTTGGCGGTACGCGAGTTGGTGGTCTTCTTGGCCCCTGTCTCGATCGCGCCATAGGCCATCAGCTTCGTCTTGTGGATCGAAGGGATCCGCTGGTCCACCACCGGGGTCGTCTTCAATTTTGGGTCGGCGGGATCGAAGGTGACCACTACGCCGGGTTGTCCGGTGAGCGCGCCGTAGCGTATCGCGATGGAGACACGACCCTCCGCGCGTTCACACATCCGCGCACTGGAGACGAAATCCTTGTCCACGAGCACGTCGCTCACGGTCTTGCCCCGATCGCTGAGGGTGGTCAGGTGCAATTCGTGGCACAGCTTGTCGGCCTTGCGTTCTTCAGCGCCACAGGGGAACAAATAGGTCATCAGGTGGATGGTGCCGTCGTTCGCCAGGCTGATCTGGTGGATGCGGCTGGGTTCATCGAGGTAGGGCAGTTCGGCCGTACCGCTCCAAAGCTCCGTGTATTCCTTGTCGAGGTAGGAGAACCAGAACCGTTTGTTGCCCTTGCCGTTGGTGGTGAAGGTGTTGATGAGGAAGTGCTCGCCATCAGGAGCGGCCACGATGCGTTCGTTCAGGGCGTATTGCAGGCCTTGCGAGAAGAGGATGGGATCCGGTTGCGGACGGTAGGGCAGGGTATTGGCCGGGTCGTTCTTGAACAGGATCTCACTGCTCGCCACGCGACGCAGCGTGTTCAGGGCCGGTGCGCCGCGCGTATCCACCTGTCCGATCGCGAACTCGGTGGTCTTCTTCGTGTTGGAGGCGATCAGGCAATGCATGTCGCCGTCCACGATGAAGGGGGTGATGGCGGTCCACAACAGGCCATCGAAGGCGTGGTCCTTCAGCGACACCTCCTCCGCGATGTTCATCTGCTGGTCCACGCGCACCAGTTTGGGTACGAGGTCATCCTCCACGTAGAGCACGCCTTCCTTATCATTCACGAGCACACCGGCT
The DNA here is from genome assembly GCA_029573495.1 of Bacteroidota bacterium. Lineage (GTDB taxonomy): Bacteria > Bacteroidota > Bacteroidia > Flavobacteriales_F > PHOS-HE28 > PHOS-HE28. Next base: position 9,179 of record JAKQEI010000305.1, read on the forward strand.
GTCACAGCGAAGACATCGCCGGTCATGTTCTTGGAGCTGCGCTGGAAGGGTGTGCCCACCTGTTCCATGGCGGCCTGGCCGCAGGAGAGGATCGTTATACCGCCTGCCAGAATGGAAGTGAGTTGCCGGAGCTTCATGGTCCTTGGATGATGGTCTGAATGTACTCGGTCACGGCTTATGGAGCCAGCCACTGACGCGATCCGCATCGATGCGCCATAGCCCGGCTGCGCGTTCCAGGTCGTAAGTGGTGCGCGTGGACCGGGTGTTCTGTTGGATAACCTCCACCTCGTCGTCCTCCACTGAACTGACGATGGCCACATGGCCGAAGGAGTTCCCTGTCCATGCATCCAAGACGAGGATGTCGCCTATCCGTGGCCTCGTCGCACTGGGGTTGGTGAACTGGAGCAGACCTCGGTCCTGGTTATAGGCCCCGTCGGCGAGTGTCGTATCGAAGAAGTCCTTGGCATGGCCATAGCTGTTCGGCATGCGATGATCGAAGTGTTCCAGATAGTAGCGTTTCACGAACTCCACGCACTGGTAGCGCAAGCCGACGTTATATCCATCGATAACGTTCCGCCCATGTGTGGCGCGCATGCCGTTGTTGTACCGTACCACCACCCCGTGCAGGCTGTCGATGGGGTCCCCGGGATCCGGTCGAGCGCTCCCATGCCTCAGGATCCCGTTGAGCGGCAGCGCGTTCAGGATGGCGTATGCGGCGATCACCACCGCGGCGATGAAGAGCGGTCGACGGATCCCCACGGTCCGCTACATGATGATCCCGGCGATGGTCGCGCTGAGGTAGCTCGCGAGCGTCCCGCAGAACAGGGCTTTCAGGCCGAGCTGTGCGAGATCCGCACGACGCATGGGGGCGAGCTCGCCGATGCCGCCGATCTGCATACCCACGCTGCTGAAGTTCGCGAAGCCGCAGATGGCGAAACTGGTGATGAGCAGGCCCTTCTCGGTGATCACCGGTACTGCCTTGTCGGTAAGGCTCTTGAAGGCGACGAACTCGTTCACCGTGAGCTTCTGGCCGAGCAGGGTGGCCACGCTGTTCACATCCTGCATCGGCACCCCCATGGCCCAGGCGAAGGGTGTGAAGAGCTTGCCGAAGATCCAGTTCAGGCTCAGGTGGAAGTCCGGGTTGAAGAGGTGGCCCGCCCAGCCGAGGATGCCATCGATCAGGGCGATCAGCGCGATGAAACCGATGAGCATGGCGATCACGTTCATCGAGATCTTGAAGCCATCACCCGCACCGTGGCCGATCGCATCGATCACGTTCGTGTAGGTGCTCTTCACTTCGAGTTTCACGGTGCCCATGGTCTCGCTCTTCTCCGTTTCCGGGAAGACGATCTTGCTGATCACGAGCGCACCGGGCGCGGCCATGAGGCTGGCGGTGATCAACTTGGGTGCGAGGTCCATGCCTGCGGCCGCGCCCATGTTGGCGTAGACGATCAGGATGCCGCCGGCGATGCAGGCCAGCGATCCGCTCATGCTCGCCAGCAGTTCGCTCTTCGTCATGCCCTTCAGGTAGGGGCGGATCATCACTTGTGCTTCGACCTGACCTACGAAGGCGCTGGCCACATTGCTCAGGGCCTCGGCGCCGCTCACGCGCATGATGAAGTTCATGCCTTTCGCGATGATGGACACCACGCGTTGCATGAAGCCGATGTGGTAGAGGATGGCCACCAGCACGCACACGAGGATGATCGTGGCCGTGATGTTGAAGGCGAACACGAAGCCGCCGCCCCAGTAGTTGCCCATGCTGCCGTCGGGCTGCTGTGCGATGATCCCGCCGTAGACGAACGAGGCGCCCTGTCGTGAGTAATGTTCGATCTTCTCCATGCCCTTGCCCAGCCATTGGAAGAAGGCGGTGATCGGCGGCACCTTCATCACCAGCAGGGCGATGGTGGTCTGGAGCAGCAGGCCGCTGATGACGAGCCGCTTGTTGATGGCCTTGCGGTTGTTGCTCGCGAGAAAGGCCAGGCCGAGGATGAGCAGGATACCGAGGAGCCCGGTGAATCGTTCCATAGGGTGGGGTTGGTGGTGGGTGAAAGTAGTCGGATGCGCCGATCAGTGCGCTACGCCACCGGAAGAAATGACCCGGTTCCTGATCCACCGCGGTAACAGGACCACGCCGACAAGGATGTACGGGTAGTAGCTCATGAGCCGCCAGAGCAGGGCCAATGTGGGTGCCAGGCCGGTGGCGATGAACATCCCGAGGAAGTCATTGAAGATGAACTCCGCCAGTCCGCTGCCGCCGGGTGTGGGACTTAGGAGGATGATGATGCCCATGATGACCTGCTTGCCGTAGATCACGGCATCGTTGAGCCCGGCGCTGGGGTGGAAGGCATGAAGGATGCAGTTGACGATGGTGTAGCGCGCGGTCCAGGAGGCGAAGGTGGCCAGGAGGGCGGGCCACCAATAATCCCAGCCCCTGCGCTTGAGCCCGTTCGCCGCCGTGATGAGTTGATCACCGGTGGTGACCATGTTGCGTCGCCAGCGCCTGAGCAGCGGTGCAGAGAAGATGCCGACGAGCGCCCGCTTCACGAAGACGGGGTTCACGAATAGCGCATAGCCCACGAAGAGCTTGTACCCCAGGATGCCGAAGTAGACGGTCCAGAACCACACGAAGATCCCCATGTCGCCCGCGCTGCTGGCATCCACGCCGGAGAAGAGCGCATCGCGACCCACGAGGAAATACATCACCGGTGCCATCACGGCCAGGAAGATGCCGTCCAGGAAGGAGGTGAAGGTGATGATGGTGATGCTCTTGCCGGCTTCGATGCCCTCGCGGGTGAGGATGAGGATGGCGAAGAGAAAGCCACCGCCGATCAGTCCGGGCGCCAGGGCCGAGGCGAACTCCCAGAGCATGATCACCACGAAGGATCGTCCCCAGGTGAGCTCCCGGTCGGTGAGCAGCCGGATCCTCACCATGTAGGCGTAATCGCGGACCACCACGCTCAGGGCGGCGAGCAACATCCAGAAGCTGGTACGCCAGGTCCATTGCACGGCGTTGAGGGCCTTCCAATCGGCGCCTCGCCAGATGAGGTATCCAGTGATCCCGAGCCCGATCACCACGGGCAATAACACACGTCCTGTGCTGAACGATCGCAGGATCCGGGTCTCGTCAAGGCGCATGCGCTGCGAACATAGCGTGTAGCGGACGGGGTTGATGTGTCGGGTGCCTGCTTTGGCGGTGTGCGGGCAAAGCCCCATCTTGGTGCCGCACCACGGAACAACGCGCATGGCGAACAAGCTCTTTGCCACCAAATCGGTGGAACAATTGATGAAGGCCGGGTCCGATGAGGGCGGCCACACCCTGAAGCGGACGCTCACCGCCTCCAACCTGGTGGCCCTGGGCATCGGCGCCATCATCGGCACGGGCATCTTCGTGCTCACGGGTACGGCGGCCGCCAATCACGCCGGTCCGGCACTCACGATCTCGTTCATCGTATCGGGCCTTGGCTGCCTCTTCGCAGGCCTCTGTTACTCCGAGTTCGCATCCATGCTGCCGATCAGCGGCAGTGCCTACTCCTATGCGTATGCCACCCTGGGTGAGTTCCTGGCCTGGATCATCGGTTGGGATCTCATCCTGGAATACCTGTTCGGGGCCAGCACGGTGGCGGTCGGTTGGAGCGGCTACATGGTCAGCTTCCTCGACGGCTTCGGCATCCACCTGCCCGCGGCGCTCACCTCCGCTCCCCTGGTGCATGATGCGGCGGGGTGGCACGCCACAGGCGCCATCATCAACCTGCCGGCGGTGCTCATCGTGCTCACCATGACCGTACTGCTCGTCCGGGGCATCCGTGAATCCGCAGGCTTCAACAACATCATCGTGCTGGTGAAGCTCGCCGTGATCCTGCTCTTCATCTTCTTCGGCATGTGGTATGTGGACACCGCGAACTGGTTCCCTTACATCCCGGACCGGGTGACGGACGCAGCCGGTATCTCGCGGTTCGGCTGGCAGGGTATCCTGGCGGGTGCGGGCGTCATCTTCTTCGCATACATCGGTTTCGATGCGGTGAGCACCGCGGCGCAGGAAGCGAAGAACCCGCAGCGGGACATGCCCAAGGGCATCCTGTACTCCTTGCTCGTATGTACGATCCTGTACGTCATCGTCGCGGCGGTCATGACGGGTATCGTACCCTACGAGCAATTGAACGTGGCCGCGCCCATCGCCCTGGCCATCGATTCCACGGGTGGTACGCTCAGTTGGCTGGCGCCCTGGATCAAGGTGGGCGCCATCGCAGGCCTCAGTTCCGTGATCCTGGTGATGCTCATGGGGCAGCCGCGCATCTTCTTCAGCATGAGCCGCGATGGTCTGCTGCCACCCGTCTTCTCCAAGGTCCACCACAAGTTCCACACCCCGCACGTGACAACGATCCTCACCGGTTCGGTGGCCGCCGTCATCGCCGGGCTCTTCCCGATCGGCCTGCTTGGAGAGCTGGTGAGCATCGGCACCCTGCTGGCCTTTGTCATCGTCTGTCTGGGTATCATCGTACTCCGCCGTACACGGCCCGAGATGCACCGTCCCTTCCGCACGCCGATGGTGCCCTTGGTGCCCATCCTGGGTGCGGTTATCTGCCTGGTGCAGATGGCCTTTCTTCCCTGGGACACATGGCTGCGCTTGATCATCTGGATGGCGATCGGCGTCCTCATCTACTTCGGTTACGGTCGTAAGCACAGCAAGCTCACCCACGACTGACCGGCCACATGAGCGGCTTCCATCGTTCCCTCGGTCTGTGGGACGCCACGATGTTGGTGGCCGGCTCCATGATCGGTTCCGGCATCTTCATCGTGAGCGCCGGCATGATGCGCGACCTGGGCTCACCGGCCTGGTTGCTGGTGGCCTGGGTGGTGGCGGGCGTGCTCACCGTTCTGGCAGCATTGAGCTACGGAGAACTGGCGAGCATGATGCCCAAAGCCGGTGGACAGTTCGTCTACCTGGAACGTGCGTACGGGCGGCTCACGGCCTTCCTCTATGGCTGGACCGCCTTCACGGTGATCACATCCGGCATCATCGCTGCGGTGGCCGTGGCCTTCGCGAAGTTCAGTGCGGTCTTCTTCCCGGTCCTTTCACCGGACAATGTCCTGTTCGATCTTGGCTTCGTGAAGGTGAGCGCGGCACAGGTCTATGCCGTTTCCGCCATCCTGCTGCTCACCTGGTTCAACACGCGCGGGGTGGAGAGCAGCAAGACCTTCACCACCGTCTTCACCACGGCCAAGATCGCGGCACTGCTCGCGCTCATCGTCGTGGGCCTCGCGGTGGGAATGGGAACGGACGTCCTTGCCACCAACTTCACGGATGGCTGGCGCGCTGCGACACACCACGTGGATGGCACCTTGTCACCGCTCACCGGCGCCGCCCTGCTCAGTGCGCTGGGTGTGGCCATGGTCGGCTCGTTGTTCAGCAGTGATGGCTGGAACAGCATCACCTTCATCGCCGGCGAGGTGAAGGAGCCGCAACGGAACATCCCGCGGAGCCTGGCCTTGGGCACCTTCATCGTCACCTTGCTCTATGTGCTCGCCAACATCACCTACCTCTCGCTCCTGCCCAGTGAGGGCGTCATGCATGCCGAGGCGGATCGGGTGGGCACGGCGGCCGCCGAGGTCATCATGGGTTCCGCTTCGGTCTCGGTGATGGCGATCCTGATCATGGTGAGCACCTTCGGTTGCATCAACAGCTACGTGCTCACCGGGCCGCGGATGTACTATGCCATGGCCCAGGAAGGCCTCTTCTTCAAGCAGGCGGGCACGCTCAGCGTGAAAGGGGTGCCGAGCTGGGCCTTGTGGGTGCAATGCGCGTGGTCCTGCGTGCTCTGCTTCAGCGGGACCTATGGGGATCTGCTGGATTATGCCACCTTCGCTTCCCTGCTGTTCTACATCGTCACCATCGCGGGCATCTTCATCCTGCGCAAGCGTGAGCCCGCCGCACCGCGACCGTACAAGGCCTTCGGTTATCCGCTCGTGCCCGCGCTCTACATCGTGTGTGCCCTGGGCTTCTGTCTGAACCTCCTGGTCTTCAAGCCGGCCTTCACCTTCGGCAGTTTGGTGATCGTGGGCCTCGGCGCGGTGGTGTATTTGGTCACCATGCGGACCAGACCTTCCGCGTGATCATTGCCGGAAGAACGCTGCCTTGGGTCTGGTGACGCGAGCCGTGCTCAATTCGTCCCTTCGCGCTTCTTGATCTCGTCGCGGATCTTCGAAGCGCGCTCGTAGTCCTCGTTGTCGAGCGCTTCTTCGAGCTTCGATCGCAGTTCCTCGATCGTCATCGAAGCCGCCTTCTTCTCCGCCTTCGCCGTCGTCTTGCTCTCCTCGGCCTCCTCTTCGCCTTCCTCCACCTTCAGGCCGGCTGCGCTCAGGATGAACTCGTAGGTATGGATCGGGCAGTCGAAACGAAGCGCGAGGGCGATGGCATCGCTGCTCCGGGCATCGATCTCCACTTCCTGACCGTTCTGCTCCAGCACCAGTTTCGCGTGAAAGATCCCCTCGACGAGGTCGTTGATGATGACCTCCTTCAGGATGATCCCGAGCGTGTCCGCCACGTTCTTGAAGAGGTCGTGGGTGAGCGGCCGGGCCGGTTTGATGTTCTCCACCTGGATGGCGATCGCCTGGGCCTCGACACCCCCGATGATGATCGGCAGGCGGCGGTCGCCTTCAAGTTCCGACAGGATCAGTGCGTAGGCCCCCGCGTGGGTATGGCTATACGTGATGCGGAGGAAACGTAGCTCTACCTTGTCCATGTCCGGCGGGGCTGTGAAGATAGGAAGGGAAAGGAGTTGGCAGTTCGCAGTCGGCAGTTTGCAGTAGCAAAGCTCATGGAGCAAGGACTGCCCACTGCGAACTGCCGACTGCCAACTTGCACTCAGCGCTCCGCGTTCAACTTCTTCGCCGCTTCCACCAATTTGGGCAGCACCTGGAACGCATCGCCCACGATCCCATAATCCGCAGCCTTGAAGAAGGGTGCTTCGGGATCGTTGTTGATCACGCAGATCACCTTGCTCTGGTTCACACCTGCGAGGTGCTGGATGGCGCCGCTGATGCCGATGGCGATGTACAGATTCGGACGGATGGCCACGCCGGTCTGTCCTACATGCTCGTGGTGCGGACGCCAATGCATGTCGGCCACCGGTCGGCTGCAAGCCGTTGCGGCACCGAGTTCCTTTGCCAGTTCTTCCACCAGGCCCCAGTTCTCGGGCCCTTTCATGCCCCGGCCGGCGCTCACGACGAGTTCCGCCTCGGGCAGGGGTACACCACCACCCGCCTTCCGTACCTCCTTCACGGTGATGCGTGCCGGGCCTAGGTCCCCGCTGTACTCCTCCACGGTAGCGTTGCCGCCGTCCTTGCCAACGGCAATGGAGTTCGGCATCAAGCTGATCACCTTGTTGGCGCTGCTCACCTGTAGCCAGGCCTGTGCCTTGCCGCTGAACACGTTGCGCTTGAACTTGTCGCCTTCCGGCAGTCCGATCGCACCGGCTACATGGGCGGCCTTCAACTTCGCTGCCAAACGCGGAGCCACGGCCTTGCCAGTGCCGTCGTGGACACAGACGATGGTGTTCGCTCCTTCCTTGGACGCCACATCCAGCACCAGTCTGGCCAGTTGCTGCCCATCCACAGCGGTGACGCCGCGCGCGACGACCACTTTGGAAGCTCCTTGTGCTCCGAGGCTTTCAAGGCCACTCGCTCCGCCGAAGGTCACGGCGGTCACGGGTCCGCCAGCGAGTTCGCTGGCATAGGTCACGGCTTCCTGGGCGGCCTTGGGCAGCTTCTCGCCGCGGGTATCGATGAATACGATCGTGCTCATGTGATTATCGGTCCGGACCGAAGACCATCGGCCCATGATTCGTTCAGATTATCAGATCACCTTGGCTTCGTTGTGGAGCAGTTCGATCAGCTTCCCGGCTTCATCCGCGGGGATCATCTTCACCGCACCCTTTGCGGGCGGAAGCTCGAAGGTGGCCGTGTGCGCGACATTGTCCGTAGCGGCTGCGGGCACCACGGTCAGTGGCTTGGTACGTGCGGCCATGATGCCGCGCATGTTAGGGATGCGTTGCTCGGCCATGCCCTTCGCGGCGCTCACGACCATCGGCAGGGCCACCTCCACCACTTCCACGCCACCGGGCACATCACGCTCGATGGTCGCCTTGCCACCGGCCACGTCCAATTTGCTTGCGAGGGCCACGTACGGGAGGTCGAGGAGCTCGGCCACCATGCCTCCCACCTGGCCACCATTGTGGTCGATCGTTTCCTTGCCGGCCATGATGAGGTCGAAGCCTTTGTCCTTCGCGTAGGCCGCGATCTGCTCGGCCACCTGAAGGGCTTCGGTCGGCTGCACATCCACGCGAACGGCTTCATCGGCACCGATCGCCAGGCCTTTCCGGATCGTTGCCTCGGTATCAGCACCGCCTACGGTGATCGTGGTGACGGAACCCGCACCGGCCGCTTCCTTCAGTTCCAGGGCACGCACAAGGGCGTACCATTCGTCGTATGGGTTCACGATGAAGGTGACACCGTTGGCATCGAACTTCGTGTTGCCATCGGTGAACGCGATGCGGGCCGT
>JAKQEI010000194.1 GCA_029573495.1 Bacteroidota bacterium
AGTACAACCTGAGCTGGGACGACTACAGGAACTGGTGCCACGACCAGCTCGACAAGATGGAGGAGGGCGAGGACGCACCCCAGCTCCCTCCCTACATCGCGTGGCGTGACGAGCGCATGCCCGATGGCGACGAGGGCTTCACGTGGATGTGCTGCGAGCTGTGCGAAGGCAAGGCCGGCAACCGGTACGCGGTCAGCGCCGTGCGCCACGAGCCCTATGACTACATCCCGTACTCGGTGTGCGGCTCATGCATGCAGTACATCGCCAATGGTGATCTCCCGGAGGACATGTGATGGAACTACGACAGGAGTACGAAGATGCTGTAAACCACCTGAGGGCCAAGCTGGACGAGGCGCTCAACGACGTGGATTACTGGCGTGGGCTTTACGAAGACCTGCTGCGAGACTTCCATCGCATCTGCGACGAGCGCGCAGACCTGGAGGCACGAGTACAGGAACTTGAGTGCTACATCGAGCGTGACAAGGACGGGGACGGGTTCATTAGTAAGGACGCGATGGACCTGTTGTTCCCGGATACAACTGAAGGAGAGTCGTGATGACCGACAAGATCGAAGTAACGCTGAATTACTGCCAGGACCGCGTCCTGGAAGAGATCGTGGAGCGGGCAGCAGCCCAGTATGTGGAACGCATGGGGCGGGAGCACCGCCAAGAGTTCGACAAGCTCATGACCAAGGCCATCGAAGCCAAGGTCAACGAGATCCTCGCCGATGTCGTGGCTCGCGTGTTCCAACCGATGGACGTGTTCGGCAGCCCTGTGGGTGAGCCCACCACAGTCATGGGCGTGCTGGCCAAGAAGGCTGAGACCTTCCTGAACGAGAAGGTGGGAAGCGACGGTCGCACAGGCAGCAGCTATGGTGAGAAGGTGCCCCGCCACGAGTACGTTGTGAAGCAGGTGTATGAGGCCATGTTCCAGCAGCAAGTCAAACGTGACATTGATGAGATGGTGAAGCGGGCGAAAGACAAAGCCCACCTCTCCATCGCGGCGCAGGTGCTCGAAACCGTGAAGAAGGAGTTCTCAAAGTGACCAACCACATGAAATTCACCGCTGCCAACGGGCACGCCTACCTCGCCCGCATCGTCTTCAAGGGTGACAGGTACGGCCTGGTCGGGTGCCTCACGCATGACAAGGACGACCCTGTGGTCGAGTTTTACCTGCAGACCAGCGA
>JAKQEI010000199.1 GCA_029573495.1 Bacteroidota bacterium
TCCGGCTGGTTCCGGATGTGGTGGTCGAATTCCACGCTGATGGCAGGTGAGAGCCGGTCGTTCAGTTTGTTCGCGTCAGCCAGGCGATCGGTGGGGTCGATGATCACCTGTTCGATGCCGGAAGGGATGTCCACCTCCACCACATGGGCCCGGTTCAACTCGTCGTAACCGATCCAACGCGGCATCACCTTCGCATCGGTCTCTTTCACGAACCAGGTGTTCGGGATGTGCAGGTCGTGCACCGTTCCGTCACGCGCGATCACCTGCAGGTCGACGGGCATGTGCAGGTCGCCGATGCGCCGCAGGTGGATGCGCTGGCCACCATCGCGCATCCGGTGTTCCACCTTGCGAACGGCGTAGTCGATGCGTCGGTCGGTATCGATCCATTGGTCGAAGAACCAGTTGAGGTCCACCTTGGTGAAGCCGATGATGCTCTGGCGGAAGTCCTCCGGGTAGGGATGGCACATGCGCCATTGGGCGAAGTAGTGCTGCATCGCGGCGAGGAAGAGGCTGTCGCCGAGCGTGTACTGGAGGTTGTACAGCATGGTCGCGGTCTTCACGTAGACATGCCCGTATCCGTAACCGAAGCCGGCATGATGCGTGAACTCATCGCTGTGCACGTTGATCGGAGGGAGCTGGTCGCGCACGGCATCCCGTTGGAAGGAACCGTACACCTCGCTCTCGCGTGGTCGTTCCGGCAGCAGGTAGCGCCGCTCATAGGCCGTGGCGGGCGTATCGGTGACCATCGTATCCCCATCGATCGCTTCCAGGGCCCAAGCGGTAAGGAACTGGGTGAAGCCTTCATCCAGGAAGGCGCGGTAGGTCTCGTTGTTCCCCACCATGCCGAAGAACCAGTTGTGTCCCACCTCGTGCGCCAGCAGGCCCCGATAGTCGGGGTCTCGGCCGCCATCAAGGGTGAGCATGGGGTACTCCATGCCATCGCGTGCGTCGGCCACGATCATCTTCGGATAGGCGTACATCCCGAAGTCGGTACTGTAGCAGGCGATGATCCGAGCGGTGTAGCTGGCCGCGTTCTGCCAGCCCGCGGCGTGCGGTTCCTGCACCAGCGCCACGCATTTGATGCCTTTCCATTCCGCTTCACCGATGCGGTAGGTCGGGTCGGCGGTCCAGGCGAAGTCATGCACGTTCTCGGCGTGGAAGCGCCAGACCTTGCGCTTGCCCGGTTCCGGGGTGATCACCACGGAGGGCTGGCTGTTCCACGGCTTGTCCTTGAAATTGGCGATGGACAGCTTCGCCTTCAGATCCGCAGGCATCACTTCCTCCGGGTTCTGGAGCGTCCCCGTGGCATCGAGCACGTAATGGTGGGGAAGGTCCAGGTCCACATCGAAGGTGCCGTAGTCCCCATAGAACTCATGACCGAGGTGTTGCTGGGTGTCCCAGCCGAAGCGGGCATCGTACACCGCGATGCGGGGATACCAATGCACGCCGTCGTAGTGCTTCCAGCCCCACTGCTGGAAGAGCTTCATGCGCCGGTACACGTCCAGGGTCCAGTGCGTCGTGAAGTGGATGCGGAAGTTCGTGCGTTCGCCGGGGGCCAGGAGGTCCTGCAGGTGGACGCGGAGCACCGTGTTGTCCTGCTCGCGCTCCAGTTCGGTGCCGGCCTGGGTGAGCGATGTGATCCGTGTTCCAGCATAAGCGAGTGGCCCCTTCTTCGTCCGCGGCAGGTCACCGTTGCGTGCCTCCAGGTAGGAGCCTTCCACGAAGGCTTCCTGCGTCAGGTGGAAATAGACCTCCCGCAAGGTGTCCGGTGAATTGTTCCAGTAGGTCAGCGATAGTTCCGCCTCGAGCACATCGGTCGAGTCATCGAGCCGTGCCTTGATCAGGTAGTGCACATCCTGTTGCCAGTAGCCCGGGCGCGGCGGCCGGTTGCGCCAGTAGTGCGGGTTGTCCGCGTTGCGGTAGGTGTTCGGCGGATGCTCCGGGTCGAAGGGTTGGGCCGCCAATTGGAGGAGGGCGGGCAGGACGAGGAGCAGGGCGAGGTACCGCATGTGCGGTCCAAGTTATCGGATCCCCTCAGGCGGCCGGCGCCTTCTCGAGCGTCAGGCTTTCACGTCGCAGGATGCGTGCGCGTGCTATGCTCGTGTTCAGTTCGTAGCCCACCAACAGGACGATCATGTTGAGGTAAAGCCAGAGCTGCACGGCCAGGATGGCGCCGATGGAGCCGTACAACGCGTTGTAATCCGTGATGTACGAGAACATGAAGGCCAGCGCCTGGGATACGATGAGGATGAGCAGCACGGCCAGCAGTGCTCCCGGTGTGAAGAGCCGGAAGCGACGGGCCGTGGGGTCGCCGGCGTTGTAGAGCAGCGAGACGAACATCACCACCACCAGGATGGAGACGATCCATTTGGCTGCGAAGAGCGCGGCCACCTGGAAGTAGCTGGTGAAGAAGCCCAGGTCATCCAACCGGTAGATCACCGATCCACTGAAGGTGAGCAACGGGATGGCGATGAGGGTGAGCACCGTGAGGGCCACGAGCAGGCCCAGGCTGAGCAGGCGCTGTTTCAATGGGGTATGCCAGGTCGTATGGTTCGCGCTGCCGCTGAACCCGGCAAGGATCGCATCGATGCTGTTGCTGGCCATGAACACGCCGACCAGGAAGCTCAATGAGAGCAGGGCGCCATGCTTGCGGATCAACAGGTCGTGCAAGGTGGCCTCAATGAAGCCGTACACTTCCCGGGGCAGCATGTCGTGGAAGGTCACGAGCAGCTTCTGTTGGAAGTCCGGAATGGGGATGTAAGGGATCATGGTGAGCAGCACCAGCACGGCGGGGAAGAAGGCCAGGAACACTTTGAAGGCGATGGCCGATGCCCGCGTGGTGATCTGTCCTTGGAACAAGGCGCGGAAGAAGAAGCGGCTGATCTCGTACAGACTGAATCCCTCGAAACCGGGCAGGATCACCAGGCGCGCCCAGCCGATCAGCCGGCGGTTCTGGCGGGAATAAAGGAGCTTGCGTTTGAGGCGCTCGATCATCAAGCAAGCGCTTTCAGGCTGAGATCCAGGCTGGGCACCGAATGGGTCAACGCGCCGACCGAGACGTGGTCCACGCCGGTCTCGGCGAAACTGCGCACGGTAGCCAGGTTGATGCCGCCGGAGGCCTCCGTTTCGAACCGTCGATCGATCAAGGTCACGGCTTCCCGCAGCAGGTCGGGGTGGAAATTGTCCAGCATGATCCGCTGCACACCGCCCGTGGCGAGCACCTGCTTCACCTCTTCGAGGTCGCGCGTCTCCACTTCGATCGGCAGGTCACGACCGGTGCGCTGCAAGTAGCTCTGCGCCGCTTCGATCGCCTTCGGGATGCCGCCGGCGAAGTCGTGGTGGTTGTCCTTGATCATGATCATGTCGAACAGCCCGAAGCGGTGGTTATGCCCACCGCCGAGCCGAACAGCCCATTTCTCGAGCCCTCGAAGCGTCGGTGTGGTCTTCCGGGTGTCCAGCACGCGACAGCCCGTCCCTTCCACCGCATCCACGTAACGCCGGGTCATCGTGGCGATGCCGCTCATGCGTTGCATGAAGTTGAGCAGGACGCGCTCCACCATGAGGATGCTGCGGGTGGGCCCCATCAGATTGAAGGCGATGTCGCCCTTCTTCACCTGTGCGCCATCCTCCAGGTAGATCCGGAAGGTGAGGGCGGGGTCGAAGTGGGCGGCCACGGCCTGCGCAAGTTCCACACCCGCCAGCACGCCATCATCCTTCACCAATAGACGTGCGGCACCGCGCGCCTCGGCCGGTATGGTGCTCAGGGAGGTGTGGTCGCCGTCGCCGATGTCCTCGCGGAAGGCGAGATCGATCAACGCATCGGTTCCCGGTGGCAGCACGCTCAGAAGTCGTTCTTGCTGTTCTCGATCCGCAGTTGCTTCACTTGGAAGGCGCTGTCCGTCTTCTTCAGGAAGAAGGTCACCCGGAAGTAGCCGGTGCGCGTGCGCAGGATGCCGATATAGTACTTGTCGCCCACCTTGCTCACACCGCTGTGCTCGATCACGAGATCAACGGGCGGGTTGTCGTTGAAGAACTTCCGGACGATCTGCTCGGCCTGCGCCTTGCTGTACACGTCGGCCGTCTCCTTCACCGTGAGGTCGATGTTGGCGATGAAATGGGCGGCGAGCTCCTTCGAGCTGCCGGTGCGCATGGCCTGTACCACCTGGTCCTTCACGTCATCCTGGGCGGAAAGGCCCATGGCGGCAAGGAGGAGGGTGAACAGCAGCGGGAACCTGTTCATCGAACGCTTCATTTGTTCCGAAATTTGGCAAATACCGGGCCAAGCGGGCAAGCTCACCCGGTGGGACTTACGAACAGTGCTATGGGCATGGAAGTCAGGTTGTTACTGGTGGGGCGTAGCGAGCGTGGGCTGGTCGCCGACGGCGTGAAGCACTACTTGGACCGGCTCACACGCAACCTGCCGGTGGAGCAGGTGGTCCTGGCCGAGGCCGGGCGCGGTGACCCGGCCTACCAGCAGCGCACGGAGAGCGAGCGGATCCTGGCGGCCTTGAAGCCGGGGGAGAAGGTGGTGGTGCTGGATGAGCGCGGTGCGCAGCTTACCAGCCCACAGTTCGCGGAGCGCCTGGGTAAATGGCGGGACCAGGGTGTGCGGCAGGTCGCCTTCGCGATCGGTGGGGCCTATGGGATGACGGATGCGGTCCGGGAGCGCGCTGATCTGGTGCTGGCCTTATCTGCGATGACCTTCCCGCACCAACTCGTGCGTGTGCTGTTCGCCGAGCAATTGTACCGGGCCGTGGCCATCCTGCAGGGAAGTCCTTATCATCATTGAGGATCACCCTCGCCGTGACCTCCTTCACGCTTGATGCGGGTGATGGACCGTTGCCAGGATGGTACGACGGCATTCCTGATCCGTAACGCTGGTCGTTCGACCAGGACGGTGGTCAGCCAGCCGGCCAGCAAGGCCAGTGCGACGAAACCGGCGAGTTCGACCCACCCGTGTTGCAGGCCGAAGCGCTGTGTCACCATCTCGACCAGAAGAAGGACGAAGAGGTGCCAGAGGTAGGTGTTGTAGGAGATGCCTCCGATCCAGGCAAGGCCCTTTGAAAGCGGGTCCCGGGAGCCGTGTTCCATGGAAGTGCTACGTTCCACGGCCAGGCCCACCAGGACCATGCCGCCCACATAGGCTGTCGAAAGTCCGATGGTGTACATCCAGAAGGAGCCGAAGGGGAGCAGAACGGTTGGCAGGAACAACAGGACGGCCAGCAAGAGCAGGTACGAACGCCCGGTGTGGAAGAAGGCGCTGAACGAAACGGGCCGATGCCGGTGCCAGCCGGCCAGGAGCACGCCCGCCAGCAGGGAATCCATGCGCAGGTGGCTCGGGTAGAAGTGGGTGAGCACCTGGAACGGGTGAGCGGTCCAGGTGAGCGCACGAAGGGTCGTGAAGAAGAACATGCCGAGCACGCAGCTGATGAAGAACGCACGCCAGGTGAGCTTGATACGCCAACGGAGCAGAGCCGCCGTGCACCCGACGACGAGCAGGTAGAAGTGCTCCTCAACGGCGAGCGACCAGGTGTGCGACCAGAGGCCCTCGTGGTAGTTCTGGAAGAACAACAATTCCGCGATGTAATTGAGTGGTGGGTCCTGCCTGTCGGTCGCCCACATGGCAAGCGCCGTGATCCCGATGAGCGCCAGGAAGGAAGGCTGGATCTTGAACGCCCGTCGGATCAGGAAGCGAAGGGCCATGAACCGGCCGGTGGCCCGCGCCTCGTCGAAGATGAGCCCGGAGACCAGGAAGCCGCTGATCACGAAGAAGAGGTCGACCCCGAGCCAACCCACCTCCCCGAGCACGCCGCCGGATGGGTGATGCCTGAACAATACCAGCAGGACCGCGATCCCGCGAAGCATGTCCACCAGGTTCCAGCGCATGGTCCTTGCTTCCACTTGTCGTCGGTTAAGATCGGCGATCCGTTCGGATCCACGACGGACGGCTCGGAAGGCTTGCCGGTCGCGACTACTTTTGGCGCAACGGGGGGCTGTCAGGAACGCTGAGCAGATGATGTGAGGTGTTCCGACGCCAGCCGATCGACCGAACCCCTGTCCCCGGCCTCCAATGTTCCCTCTGATCAATGTCCTGTACCATGGCGAACAGACGATCGATTACTGGGAGTACCTCGTGGCACTGCTTTACATCGCGATCATCTACGTGTTCTTCGCGAGGCAGAAGGCCTTGCGGCTGAAGGAGGGACCGGAATATCGGTACTACATCTCGGCCTTGCTGGCGAAGATCGGTGCGAGCATGTTCTTCTCCATCGTCTACTTCTACATCTATGGCGGCGGGGATTCGGGCGCCTACTTCTTCTCGGGCCTGTCCATGCGCAACCTGGCTTTGGAGAACCCGTTCGAATATGTGCGGCAGTTGGTCACGGGTGACAATTCCATGCAGGCGTGGTCGCGGTACAACCTGAACACGGCGAAGCCGTACCAGTTCATGTTCTTCGACGACCGCACCTTCTTCGTGCTCAGGGTGACGAGCATCGTCACCTTCTTCACCTTCAAGAGCTTCCTGCTCACGAACGTGCTCATGGCCACGCTCTCCTTCTTCGGGATCTGGGCGTGCTACCGGACCTTCGTCGGGTACTTCCCGCAGATAAGCGGGCAGCTGGCCACGGGCTTCCTCTTCATGCCGTCGTCCATCTTCTGGGGGTCGCCGGTGCTGAAGGACACCATCACCTTCAGTGCCGTATGCTGGTGGGTGCATGCGGTGGACGAGGTCTTCTTCAAGAAGCGGGCGATCATGAAGAACGCGGTGGTGATGGTGCTCAGTGCCACCGCGATGATGATGGTGAAGCCCTACATCTTCATGGTGCTGATATCCGCCACCCTGCTGTGGTTGTTCTATTTCCGTCTCGTGCGCGTCCGCAACCTGTTGTTCAAGTTCGTCCTGTTCCCCATCACCATCGCGATCTTCGTCGGAGTGACCCTGTTCGTCCTGAACAAGCTCGGGGAATCCGCCGGCCACTTCGCTTTGGATGGTGCCTTGAAGTCCATCGAGGCGACCCAGCAGGACCTGATCCGTGTGGATTCCTATGGTTCCAACAGCTTTGATGTGGGTGAGTTCGATGGGACCTGGCTCGGCCTCTTCGCGAAGTTCCCGATCGCGGTGAACGCCGCGATCTTCCGTCCGTACCTGTGGGAGTGCAACAACTTCACCATGATCCTGAGCGGCCTGGAGAACCTGTGGGTGCTGATGTTCACGGTGTTCGCCGTGTTGCGTGCGGGGCCGCGCTTCATCATCACGTGCATGGCCGGCGTGCCCATCATCACCATGTCCCTCACCTTCGCCCTGCTCTTCGGCTTCGCTGTCGGCGTCTCCACCCCGAACTTTGGAGCACTGGTGCGCTTCAAGATCCCGATGGTGCCCTTCTTCATCTGCTCCATGTACATCATCGTGTTCCTGTCACGGATCAAGCGTGCCTTGAAGAAGAACAAGCTCCGCTTCGACCTGAACGACTACATGATGGGCACTGCCCATATGAAGGGCATCACGGAGCTCATTTCCACCAAGCGGAAGGCCAGGGCCCGGGAATGGAGAGCGATCGATCGAGCGAGATGACGGATCAGCACACGGCGCGACCTCCCAGGCAGGTGTTGGTGCTCACCTACTGGAGCTATTCCGATGCGCTCATCCAAGCGTACACCCTGCCTTATGTCCGGCTGATCCTGAATGCGCTTCCGAAGGGCAGCACGGTGCATCTCATCACCTTGGAGAAGGGTGGCGGTCCATCCACGGTCCCATCGGAGAGCGGTGTAGTGGCGCATCCGATCAGGTATGCGCCTTTCGGTGTGCGCGCGGCACCCATGGTCCTTCGGGTCCTGTGGCAGGGTGTACGACTCATCCGCCGGGTGCGGGTCGATACCATCCATGCCTGGTGCACACCCGCTGGCATGATGGGGCACATCCTCTCTGTGCTCACTGGTCGCCCGCTCATCCTGGACAGCTACGAGCCCCATGCCGAGGCGATGGTGGAGAACGGGACCTGGCGGCGCTTTGGTCTGGCCTTCAAGGTGCTCTTCCAATGGGAGAAGTGGCAGAGCCGACGTGCGAAGGTGCTCATCGCAGCGGCAGCGGGCATGAGGGAATACGCGGCGCGCAAGTATGGTGTGAAGGACAAACCGTTCCACGTGAAGCCTGCCTGCGTGGACCTGGAGGCCTTCTCCTTGAAACTTCGCAAGGACCCTGGATTGTTGAAGGAACTGGGGCTCGAGGGCAGGCTCGTGCTGGTGTATGCTGGCAAGTTCGGAGGGATCTACCTCGACCAGGAGGTGTTCGACCTGTTCGCCGTGGCGCGCCGATATTGGGGAGAACGCCTGCAGGTGCTCCTGCTCACCGGGCACGAGCTGGAGGATGTGATGCCCTTCATGACACGGGCCGGACTGGACCCCGCGATGTTCACCATCCGGTTCGTTCCGCACGCGGACATGCCCCGTTACATGGGGCTTGGCGATGTGGCGGTGACCCCGGTGCGGAGCGTACCGACCAAACGGTATTGCACCCCGATCAAGGATGGAGAGTACTGGGCCCTCGGGCTTCCGGTGATCATCACACCCGACATCTCGGATGATTCGCGTATCATCGCGGAGAACGGGATCGGAGCCGTCCTGGAGGGCTTGAACGTTGTCGCGTATGAGAAGGCGGTCCGTACCATCGATCATCTGCTGACGAGCGTGGAGAACAAGGAGCTCACGGAGCGGATCAGGGCCGTGGCGGTCAGGTATCGCAGCCTGGGGGTCGCCGAACACATATACAGGACCATCTATGGACAGCAGGGATAGAAGCATCATCGTCACCGGAGGCGCCGGTTACATCGGCTCGCATACCATCATTGAATTGTTGGCGAGGTGGCCTGGCGACGTGGTGTCGATCGACCACTTCGGGAACTCCACACCGGGGGTGTTCGAACGCATCGAGCACATCACAGGACGGAAGGTTAGGAACCATGCCGTGGACCTTTGCGATCGTGCCGCGCTTGACCGTGTCATGGATCAGGAACCCGGCATCGCAGGCGTGATCCATTTCGCCGCGTACAAGTCGGTGCCGGAATCGGTGGCGCACCCGCACAAGTACTACCACAACAACATCGAGTCCCTGCTCAACATCCTCCAGGGGTGCCAGCACCGTGGCATAGCCAACTTCATCTTCTCCTCGTCGTGCTCGGTCTACGGCAACATCGCGGAGATGCCGGTGCGTGAGGATAGTGTGCTCAGCGTGGCGGAATCGCCCTATGCCTACACGAAGCAGATCGGGGAGCGGATCGTGGCCGACCATGTTCGTGTCCAAGCCGGTATGCGGGCCATCTCCTTGCGTTACTTCAATCCGGCGGGTGCCCACGAGAGCGGTCTCAACGGCGAGGATCCGACCGACCCGCCCAGCAGCCTGGTGCCGGTGATCACCAGGACGGCCAGTGGAAGGCTCCCGGTCATGCACGTGCACGGAACGGATTATGCGACGCGCGATGGTTCCTGCATCCGGGATTATGTTCATGTGTCCGACATCGCTGATGCACACATCGCGGCGCTCGAGCGCACCTTCGGTGGGGACATGACCGAAGCGCATGAGATCATCAACCTGGGAACAGGGAACGGGGTGAGCGTGCTGGAGGCGATCGCGGCCTTTGAGAAGGTGAGCGGTGTCCGTTTGAACTATGAACTGGGCCAACGCCGGGCGGGGGATGTGGAGGCCGTATGGTCCGACACGGAGCGATCGAAACGCCTGCTGGGCTGGGAGGCGCAGCGTGACCTGAACGAGATGATGCGCTCCGCTTGGGCTTGGGAGCGCCATTGCATGGGCCTTAGGGGTCCAAAGGAAGGGTCGTGACCGGACCGCGTCGCTTGCGAGCGAGCCGACGCATCAGGACACCCGGGTCCATCAGGATGGCCTTGATGAGGTGGCGCAACCCCTTCCATCGTGCACCGGCGTTCACCCACCAGCTGCCACCGATGGACCATTCCGCATTGGCGCGGACCGTACGTGCGAACCGCCTGTCCTGCAACAATCCCATTTCATCGGCGAGGGCGAGGAGTCGGCGGTGATCGGCTTCGTAGAGCGCCACGTTCCTGCTCATGCTCGACGCGAGGACCCGATAGCGGGCGAGTGGTCTTGGGATCCTCGCATGACCATGATGTGCTGCAAGGGCCAGAACGAAGTGCTGGTCGGCGGCGTTCGAAAGACGTGGTTCGAACCGTGTGCCCGCATCCAAGCAGGCGCGTTTCAGGATGATGTTGCTGCAAGCGGCCGGGACCGCGGTATCAACGCCGATCAATACGGTCCGTACAAGGTCCCCATCGGTGCCGCGCATGATGCCGATCGGTTCCAACGAATGGTCGCAGGCCAGCATATCACTGAATACCCACTCCATGGGTCCGGACGAGAGGATGCGCACCTTCTCGGCTATGTTGCCGGGCTCCATGGCGTCATCGGCATCGAGGAATCCGATGTAGGCGCCCCGGGCGGCATCGATCCCACGGTTCCTGGCGCCCGATACACCGGTGTTCGCCTGAGAAATGAGACGGATGCGAGGATCCGGCATCGACCTGACGACCGATGCCGTCCCGTCGGTCGAACCATCGTCCACGACGATCACCTCGAGGTCGGTGATCGACTGCTGCAGCACCGAGCGGATGGTGTCCCGGATGAACGCTTCCGCATTGAACGCGGGGATGATGATGGATACGAGGACTTCGCTCATACGCCTGACATGGCTGCCTGGTAGACATGCATCGTACCCTTCCACATCACATCGAACGCGTACTTCCGCAAGGCCGTGTCCCTTCCCATCCGGCCGATGGCGTGACGATCCAATGCAAGCAGACGTTCCACACCCAAGGCGAGCGCTTCACCGGTGGGATCCTTGATGAGGATGCCGTTCACTCCATCGATGATCGCATCCGCCGCCGCACCCGTGCGCGTGCTCACAACGGGCACTGCGTTCATCATCGCCTCGGCGTAGACCAGGCCGAAGGGCTCCATCACCGCGGCATGGAGGAAGGCATCGAGGATGCCATAGAAGGAAGGCATCTCCCCCGGTTCGATGCGGTCGATGAAATGGACCTTGGAGGCGATGCCGAGCGAACGGGCGAGATCCTCCATGGAGGGACGGAGGGCGCCTGATCCGCACAGCAGGAAGCGCGCATTGGGGTGGTCGGACACGATGCGTGCTGCCGCGTCGAGCACGTGCCGGTGCCCCTTCCACTGCACGTACCGGGCCACCGAACCGAAGACCAGGTTCTCGCTGCTCAGGCCGAATCGTTCCCGTAGGCGCTGCATCACCTCGTGATCCTGCCGCGTGAAGCGCTCGGGCGGGATACCATTATGCACCATCGTGACCTTCCGCTCGTCCGCACCCTCCTGATCGATGATGAACCGACGGTTCTCCTCGGAGATGGCGATGATGTGGGTGGCCATCCTGTTGTTCCAACGGTCCAACGCGACCCAGCGCCGCGCATGCATCCAATGGTAGCCGGTGTCCTGTCGCGTGAGCACACGTCGTCGGATACCCGCCAGGCGGGCCGCGATGAGCCCGGGAAGACTGTCGTCGAACAGGTTGCAGTGGACGATATCGGGTCGGATGCGGCGCATGTGCCACCATAGCAGAGGTAGGGCCCGTATCAACCCCCGCTTCCGTCGGCGGTCATCGTACCGGATCCAGATCACATCGAAACCCTTCGCCCTCATCTCCTCGATCATCGGCGGCCGTTGTGGCACCAACAAGATGAAGGTGTAGTGGGGCGTGCCTTCGAGCACGGCGCGGTCCGTGAACCAGGTGAGGTAGGGCACGGTGCCATTGTTCGCGAAGGTGTGAAGGACATGCATCGCCGGGGTGGGAAGGTATCATGCCGGCTCGCTCGGCATGACCCTTCGAGCCTTGATCCGTTTGGACAGTTGGAGGAAAGGTCGCTCGACCAAACGATGGAAGAGATGAGCGGCAACGAGCGCCAGGGCCAGGTAGATGATGAACAAGATCGCCTTTCCCCCTGGGGAGGTGTGCAGGTCCGTGAGGCGTTTGATCACGGTCTCCGCGAAATAGGCGACCGGTACGTGGGTGATGTACAGGCTGTACGAAACGTCGCCGAGGAAGTCGGTGGGTCCGGTCCGGAAGGGCGTGCCGGACGCGATGATGAGCGCCGCCACCAGCGAGACCGCTATGGGAGTCGACCAACCCTGGTTGATGGCGGCCAGGCAGGCGCCGAGCCCAAGCAGCAGAAGGAGGCGGCGGTCCGTGGGTGTCTCCCGCCAAAGGAATACCAGGATGCCCAGTACGAAATACACGGCATAGTGGAAGAAGGAGGGGCCGGGGCTCCACGTCAGCAGGATCATGCCGGCCATGACCAGGGCGACCCGCCAATTCGGACTGCCGGAAGCGATGAGCGGGAAGACCAGCGCAAGCACCAGGTAATACTCGAACTCCGCCGTGAGGCTCCAGTAGACGAAGTTGTACCAACCGGTGCCGAAGTACTCCGCGGTGAAGGTCAGGTTGGCGAGGACGGCGGTGAAGCCGAAGCCGGGGAAAGGGTCGCCGTCCACCGGTCTTCCGTTGATCATGATCGCCAGCAGGTGGAAGGCGATCAGCGCCAGTGCAGCGATGTAGGCCGGTGGAGCGATGCGGACGAAGCGCCGGAGCATGAAGCGACCGAGGTTCGACCAAGCGTAACCACTTCGCTGCATGGCGTAGGGGATCACGAAGCCGGAGATCACGAAGAAGACCTGCACGCCCATCTTTCCATGCTCCACGATGTGCTCCACGCCGTTGGGGCGCAGGGTGGGCAGGATGGAGCCGAGGTAATGGAAGATCACCACGGCCAATGCGGCCACCCCGCGCATCGGGTCCAGGATGGTCACATGTTTCACACCGCTCATCGTTCGTGGTGGTCCAGGACGTGCGCGTAAACCGCTTCGATGGCGGCTCCGATGGCTCGCGGCGAATAACGTTCCAGGGCTTCGTGTGCGATGCGGTCCCGATCGAAGGCCACGTTCCCGTTGATGCTCGCGAGCAAGGCCTCAGCAAGGGCTTGAGGGTCCGATGGTGGGACGAGGATGCCGTTGCTTGCATTGATCATCTCCGGAACGCCGTTCACCGACATGGACAGGACGGGAGTTCCGCAACACAAGCTTTCCAACACCACGCAGGGCAGGTTGTCGGCGGTGGTGGGAAGCACGAAGAGATCCGCTTGCTGCATCCGCCGCGCAAGATCGGGCTTGTCCAGCAAGCCGGGGAAACGGACATCGATCCCTGACCATTCATTCGCACAGCGTGCCCGGATGCGTTCCATGTCGGGTCCATAGCCCGCCCACTCAACGATGCAGCGCGCTTTCGCAGCATCCGGCAACAAGGCCATGGCCCTGATGAACACGTCGTGGTCCTTAGGTGGCCGCCATACGGCAGCCAGCAACAGACGAAAGGGTCCGCTTACCCGGGTGGCTGTCGGCTTGAAGACCTCCGCGGCCACGTTCCCGACCACGGTCATGCGCTCCATGGCCACGCCATAGTCCGTATGCAGCACGCGGGCCAGATCGTGGGAAACGGGCATGATGTGTTGCAGTTCGGTGCGCGCGAGCCACTTCCGGATGGATGTCCGTGTTCGATCCTGGACGATCGGCGGGAGTGAACGGATCCCGAGGTGGTAGAACGAATTGTGCTCCGTGAGCACGGCCGGTAGGCCGAAGGTGTGGGCCAGGGGAAGTGCCACCTCGGTAAGGTCGGTGCGCACGTGGATGTGGACCAGTCCGATCCTGTCGCGTGCCCTTGATCGCCGTAGGGTCCTGCGCAACACCATCCGGGCGAGCACCTTCGGGATGCCGAAACGTCTCACCGGTGTTCGGATGGCGATCCGATGAACGGTCATCCCCTCATCCACCCTCACATCCTCGTATATCCGTGGCCATGGCGACCGGCTCTTCACCACCTGCATGTATACCACCTCCACCGGTCGATGCCGCGCAATGGCCTTCACCTGTTCGCGGATGAAGATCCCGTTCACCGAGCCCGGCTCCGGCCACCAGCCGACCACGCATATGCTGGTACCATGATCGGACGGGCGGTTCAGGTTCTTTCCTTCCATGGCAGGTTCCGTGTAAGGACGCTCAGATCACTTCGGCGAAGCAGGAACAGGTCATGCACGTGGATGTGTGACCTCCATCGCAAGGTGGCCAGAATGACCAGCAGGACGACGGCATAGGATATGGTGGAGGCGACCGCGGCGCCGACGATGCCCCAGATGGGGATCAACACCAGGTCCAGTGCGATCGTGACGATCGCTGCGCAGGTCGTCGCCAGGAGGTTGAAGTGCTGGAAGCCGGATTGGATCACGAGCTGGGCCAGGAGCTTCGCGGCACCGCTCAGGACGATCCCGGGAAGAAGGAAGCGCAGAGGCATCACCGATGGGGAGAACGTTTCGCCGAAGAGCATGGGTATCAGCCAGGGGGCCACGAACGCGAGCAATAGGGCAAGGGCGAGCAGCACGGTGAAGTTGATCCGTGCGATCGCTTTGAAGCGGGGCAGCATGGCCTCACGGGAATGGCCGAACAGGTATGGTTGCACTACCCGCGAGAAGGGTTCGGGAATGTTGAACAGGAGCTGTGCCACCCCAACGGCGACGGCGTAGAGGCCGAGCTCGGCAGCACCGCGGTATTGATCCACCACCCAGACATCGAAACGGTAGTTGATCAGATTGACGAGGTTGCTCACATGCCCGATCAATGAGAACACGATCATGGGCTTCAATACGCTCCAGGCAAGGATCAAGCGCGGCCGCACACGCACATGTACGACGTAAAGCACACACCACCCGACGGACACGAGCGCCACGGTGATCGTGGACACGATGAGCACTTCGGGGAGCCGGTCCGCCGTGATCATCGAGCCGGGCAGCAGGAAGAGCGCGAGCATGCCGAAGGCGCTCAACCCGGCATTGACCATGCTCATCCAGTTGAGGATATTGAAGCGTTTATAGCCCAGTAGGATGGAGCTGATGGTCGTGTTCAGCAGGCTGAGCATCACGTTCGCGTAAACGAAGCCCCAGTACAGCCAGCTCGCGCGTGTCTCGGGCATGATGATCCGGGAGAAGGAGGGAATGCCGGCGGCCACCCACAGAAGGAGGGGCACCAGGATGGCGTTCAGCAGCAGGGCGGTGGTGGCCGTTCCGATGATGCGGCTCCTGTCCTCGGGTTGCCTGGAGATGAAGTACGTGACCCCGAACCCGATGTTGAGGCTCATCAACATCGCCAGCAGAGTGCCCAGGTTCGTGATCAGGGTGTACTCACCACGGCCGACATCGCCGAGCATGCGGGTCATCACGGTGCTGGCCACGAAGTAGAGCACGAGCGTTGGCGCCTGCGTGAGCAACGTGTAGAAGAGTCCGCGTTTCAGCGACATGGTTCGGAGGCCTTCGTCAAAGTCGGAAAGGAAGGCTGCGGATCAGGTTGGGGTAGTACTGCTCGCGAGCGAGCCGGATGCGTATGGCCGAGGCTTCTGGTGGGTCGCCTTGGAGCAGGAACTCACGGAACAAAGCCAGTGTCTCGTCCATGTCATTGGAAACATGGATGATCGGGCTACGCACATCCGCGTATTCGGAGAGCCAGCTGCAGAAGAACGGCTTTCCCTGTGCGAGGAACTGGATCACCTTCTGGCTTGATATCCGATTGGCCGGGTGATCGGGCTTCAGGAAGAGGAAGCCGAAGCCCGAGACGGCGATATATCGAACAAGTTGTTCATAGGGCACCGGCGGATGGAAGGTGACATTGGGGTAGGGGCTTTCGTCGATGAGCCGCCTTCCGACCGGGTCCGTCACGTACTCCGGTCCGATGATCAGGAAATCGACCTCCGGATGGTCGGCGAAGAGGCGCTCCCAGATCACGAAATCATGCCGGTCGTTCACGTTGCCGATGTAGAGCCCGAACCCGGACTTCACGGGGAGGTCCAAGGGCGCAATTGGTGCCGGCGTCAGATCGCTGGCCGAAATGCCGTGCGGGACATGGTGCACAGAACCGTTCAAGGGCAGGAATCGGGGCATGAGGTCGCGCGCGATGCAGAAAACGTGGTCGCAATTCCTGGCAAGGGCCTTCTCTCCCTTCCAGCGGAACGTATGGTCATCCGCACAATGGTAAACGGCCCGCACCGCCCCGAGTTGCCGCGGGGAGAGCAACCGGCTCGGGTCGAAGCTCCAGAAGAGCGGCCACGGGATGCCTGAACGGCGCAGGTAACGGCGGATACGGAAGCTCACCAGGCGGTCGTTGATGGAACCGAGCACCCCACCGAGCAGGGGAATGGTGTTCCGGTAGTTCAGGACGGTGATCCCTTCCGGCGTGGGACGGGACCCGATGCGCCATTGGAAGAGGTGCGCTGGTCGCCACGGGGGTGCGGGATCCATGAAGAACACCCTCCTGTGGCGGGTCAATGCCATGGCGAATCGGTGCTTGCTGTAACGCGGCCCGTCCCAACCTTCGTTGGAGATGATGAGGATGACACTGTCCGCCGGTACGATGGGTCGCTCCTCGGCGCTTGGCTGTCGAAGGGCCTCCTCTCCGTGGGTATCCTCCTCGGTCGCAGGGTAGAGGCGCTCGAGGATACGGTTGGTCAGCCGCTCATAGTCCACGGAGTCCAGGTACCGTTCAACGACCACCTGATCCGTGGTCCGCCTGCCCTCCAACACCTCCCCAACGAGCTTGATGAAGTGATCGGTGTCCTCCGCCTTGAAGATGCCGTGACCGTCCAGCACCGGCACATAGCTGTTGATGGTGGTGATCGCCGGGCAACCCTGGGCGAGGTAGGTGATCACCTTGAGCGGTGTGCCCTCGCCGGTCTCCGGAATGCTGCGTGTCGGCTCGAAGTCATAGGTCACCAGGCCCATCGCAGCGCCTCGGATGATGTCCCGCAAGGCGTCGGGATGCTTCACCCCGATGTACGTGACGTTCGGGAGCGCGAACAGCGCTTCACGCCGGATCTGTTGCTCGGTGTCGAGGGTGAACAGCTCCCCGGCGACGATCAGCCGGAGGTCCGTTCGCTGTCGGGCCAGGTCGATCAATAGCGCGTAGTTCGTGCGATAGTTGAGGCCCGCAGCCATGATCGCATAGGACCCCCACAATTCCTTGTAGTACGCTACCTGGGCCGGCCGGGGTGTGCGGTCCTCCGCCCGAACCCCATGGGGAATGAGCAGGCAGGTGCCGTTCAGGCGGCTGTAGTAGTGCAGGTACCACGGATTGATCGCGGCCACCAGGTCCGAGGAACGTGCGAAAGAGCTGTCGTTGGTCAGTCCTTGGTAGGGGTCCACGACGTGGTAGACGACCTTGGTACCAGGGCGACGAAGGACCTTGCTCTCCACCACGGCCGCAGGGTGGAAGCACCAGAGCAGGAGGTCGCTCGATGGAACGAGCCGGCGCAGCTTCCATGCGTTGAGCCGGTTCATCAAGCGCTCCAATGGAGCAGGCAGCAGCCGGAGTGGCAGGTTGTTACGGTACTCCACCACATGCACACCCTCCTTCACGGTACGCACCCTGGCGCTCATGGAGAACAGGTCGGTCCAGCGCCAGCGGTCGGGCAGGCTGATGAAATAGACGGGATAGCTCTTGGCGAGGAAGGCAGCGTAGTGGTGCTTCGAATACCACATGTCGCCCCAAGGCTCCAGGGAGAAGAGGAATATGGCGCGCGGACTGCGTTGCATCATGGACGCGCGCGGCTTGCGCAGGCGAGCGTTGGCCGGCAAAACTATCCTTTGTGCTTTGCTGGGCGCCAAGGGCCATGGCATGCAGCGAGCGGGTTGGCCGGGGATCACTATCCTTGCGTCCATTAAGCGCAGCGCTTCGATGCGACGGATGAACTTTCGCCAATGGTCTGTGGTTGTCGGTGTGCCGGTCATGGCCGTGTTCCTGGGCCTTGTCCTGCGCCAATGGCTTGGCGAAGGTGCCATCATCATCACCGCGGGGTTACTGTCCTGCTTCCTGGCTTTCCTCCTGATCGAATCGAGGAACTTCGGTCTCGGGCTTTTCGAGCGTCAGGTCAAGGAGGTGCGTTCCAACTATGTGCAGATGGAGGCCTTGATCGGCGTTCATGCCACTTTGAAGCCTTCGGCGCCCTTGCCGCCCACCAGGTTCTGGGCGGCATCACCGGACCTGCTCCGGGAACTCATCACGCACATCCAGCGCCACCGCCCCCGGAGCGTGCTCGAGGTGAGCAGTGGTACATCCACGGTGGTCATCGGGCTATGTCTGAAGCAGCTCGGCGCGGGCAGGGTCGTCGCATTGGAACACGATCCGCACTATGCCGGCATCACACGACAGGCCATCATCGATCATGGACTCGAGGGGATCGCCACGGTGGTGGATGCGCCGTTGAAGGAGCAGGTGGTGAATGGCCACAGCTATCCGTGGTACGATCTATCCGCGCTCGCATTGGGATCACCCGCCGACCTCTTGGTCGTGGACGGGCCACCGGATACGATCAGGTCGATGGCGCGGTATCCAGCCTTGCCCTTGCTCGCCGGTCACCTCGCGAAGGGTGCAAGGGTCCTGTTGGATGATGGTGGACGTTCCGATGAACGGTCGATCGCACACCGTTGGGCGGCTGAGAATCCCGGTAGCGTGCTCGAGTTCCTTCCACTCGAAGCCGGAGCATGGTCCTTGCGACTTCCCTGAGGACCTAAGGCCGGCCCAGGGTGTTCCGCCTGGCCGCTGCGCGCTGCAGGAATCCGGTCAAGGCAAGAGCCATGAGCACGAAAAGGGCGAAACGCGCGCACACCGTATACCTCGCTTGAATGGTGAAGGGGATGTGAAGCAGCCACACGTAGAGCACCGTCGCGAGCAGCGGCCAGGTCGTGCGCAATGGAAGGATGCCTCGCAGGTAGGCCCAGGGTAGAAGCACCAACGCCAGCAGGAAGTTGAACAGGGTGCTCAAGGTGGCATAGAGCATCTGGACCCTGCTGCTCAAGGACGCGCGTGCGAAGTCCTGGCGCTGGATGCCGATGACCCAGAGGCGCACCGCAGTGTAGGCTTTGTAGCCCAACGTGTACCACGGATCATGGAGCATGTGCTGCAAGGCGAGCCGGCCGAGCAGCTTCTCCCGCATCAACGCGTAAGCCGTGTTGTAGGTCGGTTCCGCAGCGTATGGGAGCCTGTCCCACGAAGCCATCATCACAGAATCCTCTCTGGTCAGCAGGGGGGCGAGCTGGGCGTTCACTCCGGCCCACTCCTGCTCGAACGAGGCGATGTTCGCTGGAACCGAATCCTCCGGAGTGAACCGGATCAGCTCATCACCCGTGAAGTTGCGCAGCGAGATGGTGTCCTGGTATGCCGGCATCTTGCCGCACCAGTAGGCGAAGTGCATGTACCCGCTACCACCCTGGATGGGCGTCACCTTGAAGACCCCATGATGCTCGAGGCTCCACAGACCGTATGGCAAGAGCGAAACTGTGCACATGCCAAGCATCACCAGCTGGCCGCGAACGTCGGATCCGCTGCGTCCGAACCACCATGTCAGCACCAACATGCCGAACGGGAAGGCGACGAGCATCGGTTTGCAGAGGATGAGGAAACCCATGAGCAGGCCGGCGATGGCGGCGCGCAGGATGCTCCAGCGGCCCATCCGCAGGTAGGCGTCCATGAGGAAGGTCAGGCCGGCCAGGACAGGGATCTCGGTATAGAGCTGGTTGATGTAGAACGGGATGTTCACCATCGGCAGCAGCAGCAGCAGGAAAATGCTTCTCGTGGACCTGCGGGGATCCAGATGTTCAATGGTCCGCAGGGCGTAGTACAGCGCCACCCAGTACAATACGAAGTTCACCACCTTCACCGCTTTCCAGGTCCCGAAGAGCTTCAGGCAGCAGGCGATGAAGAACGGATAGCCCGGGGCGCGGAACGTATCCGGATAGTATCCGTCCAACACCCACCACATGCTGTACTTGCCATGCAGGATGCCTTCGGCCAGATTGAGATAGGACCAACCGTCGCTCAGCATGCTGTTCCGGCTCATCCAGAGGGTCACGAGGACCATGAGCACGTTCAGGATCAACAGCGCGCGGAAGGTCCGGCGTTGGTCAAGGAACTGCAGGAGTCTCGCGGCGGATGACATGGCTTCCTCGGGCTTCGGCACCAAGGTGCGGAATTTCCGCGCGCGTCGGGCCTGGGCCCGGACAAGATCGGAAGGGCTAAGTTCGCGGCTGGATCAGCGAGAACGATGGAAGGAAGGCCCCAGCCATACATAAGGACGGAAGGACCCTTCAAGGTGTGCATCGTGCTGCCCTGTTACAACGAAGCTGGCGTGATCAGCGGTACGGCGCGGGTGCTCCTGAAGGAGCTGGACGCGTTGATCCACAGCGGCCTCGCGTCCACGGATAGTTATTTGTGCTGCGTGGATGACGGGAGCCGGGATGGGACCTGGGAGGAGATAAGCGGACTCGCCGCTGCCGACCCGCGGGTCGAGGGGATCAAGCTCAGCGCCAACTTCGGGCATCCGAACGCGTTGATAGCCGGTCTCTTCAGCAACCGGAGCCGAGCGGACATCCTGATCACCATGGACGCCGACCTGCAGGATGATGTGGCCGTGATCGGGCGGATGCTCCAGGAGCATCGCAACGGGAAGCGCGTGGTCTACGGTGTACGCTTGGACCGTAAGGTGGATTCGTTGTCGAAGCGGATCGCCGCGGCCTTGTTCTACCGGATCATGGGTCGCATGAACAAGCGGATGATCCGGGGCCATGCCGATTTCCGGAGCGCGGACACAGGTGTCATCGCGGACTTGGAGCGCTTCGGAGAGGCGAACATCTACCTGCGTGGGATCTTCCCCCTGATCGGCTATCCATCGGCGGAGGTCCGCTTCATTCGCCAGGAGCGGCATGCCGGTGACAGCAAGTACCCTTTCCGGAAGCTCTTCAGCCTGGCCTGGGAGGGCATCACCTCGTTCACCACGACACCACTGAAGCTGGTCTTCATGGCCGGCCTCTTCATGTTCCTGGTCGCCTTCGGCCTGGGGGTCTGGATCCTGTGGGCCGCCTTCAATGACCACCCGATCCAAGGGTGGGCGAGCCTGGCCTTGCTCACCGTGACCTTCAGCGCCATCAACACCATGTCGATCGGTGTGATCGGAGAGTATGTCGGCAAGATCTACAAGGAGGTGAAGCATCGCCCCCGCTACATCATCGAGACCACCACGCATGGCGGCTGAGGCACCGGACACCGCCTTCGACGAGCGGCAGTTCGAGGCCATCTACCCGGCCGGGGTGGAGCGGCATTATTGGAACATCTGCCGGAACGCCATCGTGGCCGACGCCGTCCGTTCCGTCGGTCCCGGCCCCGTTCTGGAGGTGGGTTGCGGCAAGGGTCTGATCGTGGCGGACCTGCGTGCCCGCGGCATCGATATCACTGGCGTTGATCTGGCACCCGTTGATCCGGTCGAAGCTGCCCGGGACCACGTGCGCACCGGGGTTGATCTCTTCGATCTTGACGCCTCCGGTCTAGCCGATATCCGAACGGTCCTGCTGCTGGACGTGATCGAACACATCGAGGATGCGGCCGGCTTCGTGGCCCGGATCCGGGCTTTCCTGCCGGGTGTGCGGAACTTCATCGTCACGGTGCCTGCCCGGCAGGAGCTTTTCTGCAACTATGATGAGTTCAATCGTCACTTCCGTCGGTATGATCTGGCTTTGGTGAGAGCCCACCTGGATCCGGGAGGCGGGCGGAAATGGAAGGCATCCTACTTCTTCCACGCGCTCTATCCAGCCGCGTGGATGGTACTTCGCCTCAAGGGTCGACGTGAAACGCGTTACCATGTCCCCGTCTCGTGGACCTCGCGTATGATCCACCGTGCGCTGGGTGCCTTTTTCCGGTTGGATCATGCACTTCTGCCCGGACGTTGGAAGGGCACCTCGATCATCGCAACGGTCAGCGACCGTTGACCAGCGTTCGAGCACCAGCCGCCTGATGCCCAGCGCTCATCCGCCCCTTTCGTGCAAGCAGGATCACCGCGAGCAGCAAGGCGAAAGGGAAGGGATGCGCCATATAACGCCATTCGCACATCCGGAGGGCGAACGGAAAGATGAGGACCAGGTACGCCATGATGAAGGGGACCCACAGGTGAAGTACCGTTGGGGGTGACCGCCAGCGCCAGAGGAGCATGACGCAAGCGATCGTGCCGATGATGAAGCTCAAAACATAGGCCATCACCTGAACGAGCTTGAAGACCTTTGCCCAGAGGGGAAGCTGATCGAACGGAACGATGATCAACGATTCGGTGCCGTTCTGCCAGACCAGGTTCTTGAACATCCGGAACCGGCTGAGCACATGGTACTGGAAGGGTGCACGTTCCTTGTACAGCCCGGCGAGCTCGTCGAACCGGGCATTGATGGATACGACCTCGGCGAGCGAATCGGTCGGAGATGATCGTCCACGTTCCAGTGACCGAACTCGATCGCTGAGGGCGCCGAGGTCCGCAGGGGTATAGCCTTCAACGTACGCGTAGGGTGGTGGTGCCTTGGCCAGCCTCCCTTCATCGTCGATCGTCGCGCCACCCTTCCACACACCGTACCACCGGATGTCCGAGCCCGGGTGCCACCAGATGTAATTGCCGCCGTATCCTTGGACGAAGTGCATGGCATGTGCACGGATCTCACGGCTGAAGTCCTCGGGGAACCAGCCTTGGTTCGTGAGCGGACTGAAGCTTCCGTGGACGGATAGGTTGCGTGCCGTCCAGACCCCATCGAGCACCAGGAAAGGAAGCGCCAGCATGAGCGCCGAACGCCACGGTCGCGGGGTTGTCCGGCGCAGGAGGATGAGCGCGGCCGCCAGTGGAACGAGGAGCACCCCGATCGGACGCAGGAACACGAACCAGGCGAGGAAGGAACCGGAAAGCAGCAAGCGACCTTGCGAGCCCCTGTCCAGAGCGGACTGTAGGAAATGGACGTGTAGGATCAGTGCGGAGATGGACAGGCTGTCCGAAGCGATGATCGGATCGAACCAGCTGCTGTATGCACTGATCAGGAAGGCGATGTACACGAGCAGGGCGATCCGCTCGGAACCGGTCATCCGCAGTGCGATCAGCGCAAGGACGTACACATTGATCGCGGAAAGCAGCCACTGCAGCAGGACCATCGCGTCCCGGCTCGCCCCCTGGCCAAGGAACTGTCGGAAGAGCCAGTACGGTGCCGCTACCCCCGGCATGCGGTAATCCGGCTCGTAACGGCCTTGGTCGATCAGGTTCTCCACTGGGTCCAGATAGCCCTTCGTATCGCCCGATTCCAAGGACAGGACCCCGGGAAGGTCCTGCCCCGGCCTGTAGTGGTGCTGGATGCCGATGTAGAGCCCGCGAACGACCAGGGCCACCATGATGAAGAGGTACCAGCGCCGCTTGAGCATACCGGACTGTTGGGGCGGGGGGAACAAAGCGGTTCGGCGGAACACCTGATGGAAGGCACAAAGGTGCATCTCCTGCCCGGACATCCGTAGGGGTCGAAGTGGTCCGGCTCCGATCGGTGGACATCGGATTTCCACGGAAGTCAGCGCTGCCGTTCTTTTGGGCCCTCAGATACCTGGAATGGGCGATCCGATCATACCGATGAGCGATCCACGAGCGGAGTACCTCGCGCACCGTTCGGAGCTGGATGCGGCCATCCGGACGGTCCTCGAGGGTCCGACCTACATCCTTGGTGAGCATGTGAGCCGTTTCGAGGACGCCTTCGCCGCCTATGTGGGGGTCACCCACGGCATCGGGGTGAACAATGGCACCGATGCGATCCACCTGGCCCTGCGCGCCTTGCGTATAGGTCCCGGGGACGAGGTCATCACTGTTTCCCATACCGCGGTCGCCACAGTAGCGGCCATTCGCATGAGCGGTGCTGATGCGGTGTTGGCCGACGTGGATCCGCTCACCTGCACCATCGATCCAGCAGCGGTCCGCCCGCTGATCAACGACCGGACGAAGGCCGTCATAGCGGTTCACCTCTATGGTCATCCGGCCGACCTGACCCAGCTCTCGATCCTTTGTGGGTCACATGGCATCCGGTTGATCGAGGACTGCGCGCAGGCGCACGGCGCCATGTATGGTGATCGCATGGTGGGCTCCGTGGGCGACCTCGCCACGTTCAGCTTCTACCCGACCAAGAACTTGGGTGCCATTGGCGACGCGGGCATGGTGCTGACGAATGATGCGGAACTCGCAGCTTCGGTGCGTAGGCTGCGGCAATACGGTTGGGATACACCTCAGTACAGTCTTGTTGAAGGCTGGAACAGCAGGCTTGATCCGTTGCAAGCGGCCATCCTCAACGTCAAGTTGCGCTACCTGGACCGCAACAATGAACGACGCATCAAGCTGGCGGCCCGGTACCTATCGCAACTCAACGGGCTACCCATCGCATTGCCTGTCACCCTGCCGGGGATGCGCCACGTCTACCACTTGTTCGTGGTCCGCCTCCAGGACCATGCCACGCGGGACGCCTTGTCCACGCATCTGCATGCCGCTGGTATTCGTGCCGGTGTGCACTATCCCACGCCGGTCCACCTGCAGCCCGCTTACAGGAGTGTGTTGCGCACAGGCACCTTGTCCGTTACGGAGCGAATGGCCGGTACGGTACTTTCGCTGCCGCTACATCCCGCATTGACGGATCAGGAACAGGATCATGTGATCATGACCATGCGGGCATTCTTCCAGTCACGTCCATGAAGGAGACCACCATCGGCTCACTGGTCCAGTTGCGCTTCTGGCAGCATATCCGTAACGGGACATTGACGGTGCTCCCGGACATCGGGGGGGAGAGTTTGGGCATGCCCATCCGGCGCGTCTTCACCATCACGGGCGTGCCACCAGGTGGGATCCGTGGTGATCACGCGCACCGCTTCTGTTCCCAGGTGATCGTTTGTCTACATGGTCGGGTCTCCGCCATCCTGGATGATGGAAGGTCACATTGCAGGATCGTACTCGACAGCCCGGAACAGGGTCTGTTCATCCCGCCTGGCATCTGGAACCATATCGTTTTCGAAAGCACCGACACCGTGCTGGCCGTGTTCTGCGATCAACCCTACGATCCGGAGGACTATCTGCGCGACCGGAA
This sequence comes from Bacteroidota bacterium, assembly GCA_029573495.1. GTDB lineage: Bacteria > Bacteroidota > Bacteroidia > Flavobacteriales_F > PHOS-HE28 > PHOS-HE28. The sequence continues at coordinate 25,045 of JAKQEI010000199.1, forward strand.
GGAGTACCTCAAGCTGAAGGGCCTATGAGCATGGTACCGGAGGAGTATGAGCGCATGGCCGCGCTCGAGGATTCCATGTGGTGGTACCATGGATTGCATCACAACGTGGTCAATGCCCTTCGCCGGTTCCAGCCTGAGGCCCGCGACATCCTTGATGCCGGTTGCGGCACGGGTGGGACATTGAGCGCGATCAAGCAGGCATTTCCGGATGCGATGCTGAACGGATTGGACATCGCCGAGCAGGCGTGTGACTTCACGAGCTCCAAGACAGGCGCATCGGTTACCGTGGGCTCCGTCGATGCTCTCCCGTACCCGGACGCATCGTTCGACGCGCTGGTCAGCTTGGACGTCCTGGGCTATGCCATCGACCTGGACGCGGCCGTCGCGGGCTTCCTACGGGTGCTTCGCCCTGGCGGCCTGTGCGTCATCAACCTGGCGGCCTATCAATGGATGCTGTCCTATCATGATCGGGCGGTGGGCCAGGTACGGCGCTTCCATCGGCGTGAGGCCCTTGCCCTCTTGCATCGCCACGGCTTTCAGCCCATCTTCGCATCCTATTGGAACACGCTTCTCTTTCCGTTCATGGTGTTGAGGCGGAAGATCCTACCGGCCCCGCCAGCCAGTGATGTGACGCCCTTCCATCCGATGGTCAACAGGTTGTTCAAGGCTTGCGTGCAACTGGAGTCATTGATGCTCGCCAGGAGGATGAACCTTCCATTCGGAGGCTCGCTCTTCATCGTGGCTCGAAGCCCCGGATCATGACGGCCCTTTCGATAGTCATCCCGGTTTACAACGGTGCAGGCAGCATCGAGCGTCTGGTGCATGAGCTTTCCCGCTTGCACATGCCGGATGGCGTTGAACTGGTCCTGGTGAACGACGGCAGCGCTGACGATAGTTGGAAGGTGATCCAACGCCTGTGCGCGGCGGCACCCATGCCGATCGTCGCCATCGATCTGGCGCGGAACTTCGGGGAGCACAACGCGGTGATGGCCGGGTACGCTGCGGCCAGTGGAGCCTACATCATCAACATCGATGATGATTTCCAGAACCCGCCATCGGAGGTGGTGAAGCTGTATGAACATGCCAAGGGCAACCCGGAGCTGGATGTGGTGTACACACGCTACGAGGAGAAGCACCACTCGCTCTTCCGCAACCTGGGAAGCCGGTTCAACGACATGATGGCCCGCTTCATGATCGATAAGCCGAAGGGGCTCTATCTGTCTAGTTTCCGATGCATCAACCGCTTCCTGCGCGATCGCGTCGTTCAATACACGGGTCCGTATCCGTACATCGATGGGCTGATCCTGGAGAACACCAGACGGATCGGCCGTCTGACGGTCCAGCACGCCCCGCGCACAGAGGGCAAGAGCGGCTACACCCTGCGCAAGCTGATCAGGCACTGGCTCATGATGTTCGTGAACTTCTCGGTGATGCCGCTCCGGATCAGCAGTTTCATAGGAGCGATGTTCAGTGTTGTCGGCTTCGTCATGGCGATGGTCGCCGTGTACGAGCGCTTCTTCAAGGACACGCCACAGGGCTGGGCCTCCATCGTATCGGTCGTGCTGGTCTTCGCTGGGATCCAACTCCTTACCTTGGGACTGATCGGTGAATACCTCGGTCGGCTCTACCTGATGCAACGCGGCAAGCCACAATACGCGGTGCGAACAACGTTGGTCGCCGCGATCCAGGAACAGGGGTGACATGTCCGAGTTGGTCCTCTGCACGGGTAATCAAGGCAAGGTGGCCGAGCTGCGAGCGCTGCTTCCGGCAACGCTCGAACTACGCGATCTCCACCAGGTGGGCCTGCCATCCGACCTGCCCGAATCGGGAACCACGCTTGAGGCCAACGCGCTGCAGAAGGCTCGATATGCCCATGAACGCTGCGGCCTGCCATGCATCGCGGACGATACCGGTCTCGAGGTCGATGCGCTGAACGGGGCACCGGGGGTGTACTCCGCCCGCTATGCGGGTGCCGCCCGCGATCCAAAGGCGAACATGGACCTGCTCCTGGCACATTTGGTGGGGAAGGGACGTGCTGCGCGCTTCCGCACGGTGATCGCCTTGATCGATGCGGATGGAGAACACACCTTCGAAGGGGTCGTTTCCGGCAGCATCACCGAGGTGCCGCGCGGGGATGGCGGTTTCGGTTACGATCCGGTATTCGTTCCCGAAGGAGGCTCGCACACCTTCGCGGAGATGGACAAGGACGCCAAGAACGGCATCAGTCATCGGCGCCGTGCCGTGGACGCATTGGTGGCCTACCTCGCCGCCCGCGTGCGCTGAAGCATCACTTCCACGAGGCCGTTGATGGCGCCTGGTACGCCGATTCCCGCAGCGTTCAGCATCTTCGGGTAGATGCTCGCTGCGCTGAAGCCGGGAGTGGTGTTCACCTCGATGGTGACCACATCAGTGGCCTCTTCACCAGGTTCCTTCCAGAAGTGGTCCACGCGGACCATGCCATCGAGGTCCAGGGCTTCATAGATCGCCACTGAACGCTCCTGAACGATCCGCGTCACCGTATCCGGAATGGGGGCGGGCACGATCTCCTGCGTATCGGCGGCGTGGTACTTCGCGTGGTAGTCGAAGAACTCACTGGTGGTGCGGATCTCACAGATCGGCAGTGCCCGCACGCCGTCGGGCAGCCGGATCACCCCGCAGGTGAGCTCGCGCCCGCGCACGAAGCCTTCGCACATCACCGATCGGTCCTCCGCGAACGCCTTGTCCAAGGCTGCTGGCAGTTCATCCAGGGTCTTCACCTTGCTGATGCCAAGGCTGCTGCCACTTCCATCGGGCTTGACGAAGCAGGGGAGACCGACCTCGCGCAGCACACGCGCCTCGCTGTCCGCATCGCGACCGCGGAGAACAACGGATGGTGCCACCGGGAATCCCATCTGCCGCAGCAGCCCCGTGGTGCTGTACTTGCTCATGGTCAACGCCATGGCGAGGACCCCACCGGTCTGGTAGGGTACTTCCAGCATGTCCAGGTAGCCTTGGAGCTTCCCGTCCTCACCGGGCGTGCCATGGATCGCGATCAGCGCGGCGGCGAAGCGTTCATGACCCTGACCGCGGTCGACCGTGAATAGCGCCCTATCGAAGGGGACTTCACGTCCATCGGTCCGCAGGCAGGTCCAGCCGGAGCGTTCCACCTGAACGAATAGGCCCTCATACCGCTCGGCATCCAGGGCATCCATCATGGTACGTGCGCTCTGCAAACTGATCACGGACTCGCCCGTGTAGCCTCCGCAGAAGATGGCGATGGGTTCGGTTGCCATGGTTTCGGGGTCGCAGCAAAGCTGGTATGGTCAGCCGTGATCACCGGGAAGGGCGGTCAGGAACTGTGAACGGGGGCCTGTGGAACCGCCGCCGGGCGGTCCGGCTATCTTTGGCCGCCTTTCACGATGCGCGGGCGTCTGTTCCATATCGTGGCCCCATTGGTGCTGGTGATCCTGCTGCTCTTCGGCGGCTGGCTCTGGCTGCGTGCATACACCTTGCATGGCACCGCCGCGCGCGTTCCTGATCTGTCCGGCCTGTCGCTGGATGAAGCCACGTCCATGCTGGCCGCCAGGGAGTTGCATGCCGTGGTGATCGATTCCATCTACTCGAACGAGTTGCCGAAGGGCGGCGTGGTGGATCAGGATCCCGATGCCGGTGTGGATGTGAAGCCGGGGCGGAAGGTCTACCTGGTGTTGAACGCGAGCCACCCCAGGATGATCGACATGCCAAGGCTGGTGGACTTGTCCAAACGACAGGCTATCTCGGTCCTCGATATCATCGGGCTGAAGGTGAAGGAACTCCAGTACAAGCCGGACCCTTGTGTGGATTGTGTCATCGCCCAGATGTACAAGGGTGTGCCGATCGCACCGGATGCCCGGATCGCGCAGGGGGAGTCCATCACGCTGGTCCTGGGCAGCGGGGATCACGGTCAACGCGTCCCTGTACCGGACCTCGCCGGGTTGACCAATGCGGAGGTACAGATGGTGTTGAACATGGCCTCCCTGAACCTTGGGGTCCTCGTGGAATGTGCTGGTTGCAATACCAGCGTGGATTCCACGTTGGCGAGGGTGCGTAGGCAATCACCCGCCGCATCCGCGAACAACCGCATTCCGCTCGGGAGCTCGATCGACATCTGGTTGACCGCGGATACGGCGGGCCTTCGACCGAGTGAGGGATGGAACGACCCGACGCGCTATACGGAAACCGATACCCTGCATGAAGCACCTTAGGACTTTGACGATCATCGGTGCATGCTGCGCCGGGCTGGGTGCGATCGCGCAAGGAGAGCTTCTGCAGCCACTGTCAGCAAGGCCTTCACACCACGGGTCCCGGGTCAAGATCGACGACGGTGTGAAGCGGCACTTCGAATACCAGTTCATCACGCAACAAGTGCCCTTGATGGATGACTTCTCCATCGATCGGACGCGGAAGCGGAACGCAACGGAGACCGATGCCGGGGTGACCCTGGACCATACGGTCTACCGCCTGGAAGTGGACGGGTCATCCACTCCTGGCATGCGCTACATGACGGATACGACCTTCCGGACCGTCATCGATGCCAGCGATCCGCCGGTCACCACGCGCATCCCGCTGCCAAGTGTGATGATCACGGTGCGTGACCTGTCCGTTTATCCGCCCACGAGCTCCGTCGTTGAGGGTTGGCCGGCGTACAACATCCGCGACTCGTTGACCGCACCGCCCCCTGATACCACCTTCATCGATCCGCCATCGTTGGTGCAGGATTCACTGTTGGTATATCTCGTGCCTCCGGCCGAGGGCACCTACATGATGAACAACGTGGCCACGCCCTTGGTCCTTTGGCAGGATGATGATGTGTACATCAATGGCACCTATCCGGTCGATCCACCGACGATCGGTGTGGCCACTTTCGATGGGCTCGCGCGGACCGGCTATCCCTATGACTTCGCGAACTACACATCGCATGGCCGGGCGGACAGGCTCACGTCCGTTCCGATCGACCTGGACTACCCTGCGAGTGATTCCATTTACCTGAGCTTCTTCTACCAAGCGAAGGGTCTCAGCGGGGATACGTTCCCCCAGGTGATCGATAGCCTTCTTCTTGAATTCTATGCGCCGGACGAGCAGACCTGGTACAAGGCATGGGCCATTCCCTATGTGGATCAGGCACCCTTCCAGCAGGTCCTCGTGCCCATCACACAAAGTCGTTTCCTGAAGCCTGATTTCCAGTTCCGCTTCGTGAACTATGCCACGCTCAGCGGTTCCTTCGACCATTGGCACCTGGACTATGTGCGCCTCGGGCGACAGCGGTCCTACAATGATGTGCGCATCGTGGACGTGGCCTGGGTGATGCCGGAGGCGAGCGTTCTTCAGACCTATACCTCCATCCCGTTCGATCAGTTCCAGGTCGCTCCGGGTTCGGCCATGGCACTGCAGGTCAACGAACGGATCAGGAACCTCGACATCAACGACCGGTTGATCGAGTACGGCATGACCGCGGTGAACGAGGATGGAGGGCCTCTTGCATCCTTCGTGAACGGGGTGAGCCCGAACAATAACGCGGCGAGCATCATCAACACCACCCATCCGATCAACAGTGCGCCGAACTTCTTCGTGTTCGACAACGCCGCGTCCACGGATGTCGCTTTCCATGATGTCCGGTTCCTGGCGGAGGCCACGCCGGATATCAACCAGTACAATGACACGATGCGGCTGACGCAGGAGTTGAGCAACTATTACGCGTACGACGACGGGTCCGCGGAGATGGGCTACAGCCTCAACCAGGCGGGCGCGAAACTTGCGTACCGCTTCGATCTCATCGGCGCGGATTCCCTGCGTGCCATCCGCATGTACTTCAACCCGGTGGCGAACCAGCCTCCGGATCCGGCGCCGACCCAGGGCTCCTTCCTGCTTACGATATGGACCAGTTTGAGCCCGGAGGTGATCCAGCACCAGAACTTCTCCTTCTCCTCGCCTGAATATCGTCTCGACGGGATCGACAAGTTCGTCGAGTACCCGCTGGATAGTGCGATCCGCGTGGAGGGGACGATCTACATCGGCTGGGTGCAGACGAACGCGGTGAAGATGAACCTTGGCTTCGATCGCAACAGGAACAACCGGACCAAGATCCATTACCAGACCAGTGGGAGCTTCCAGAATACCAGCTTCAGCGGTTCGCTCATGATGCGGCCGGTCATGGTGTCCGAAGTGGATCCGTGGGCCTCCATCGATGAGACGGACCATGGACCAACGGACCTGCTGTTCATTCCGAACCCGGCTTCCGACCTGGTGCGGATCCTTACCCCCGGCGGGATCACCGGTCGCTCCTCCGTGCGGTGCCTGGATGCGGTCGGGCGTGAGGTGTTCCATGAGAACTGGAACGGGACCGCTCCCATGAACACCGCCTCGCTGACCAATGGTCTCTATGTCCTGCATCTGCTCGACGATGATGGCGACGTGATCGGCCAGGGACGCCTTGTCGTGCAGCACTGATGGAGCAGGAATTCGATCCAGGGGGGGAGGAGCAGGAGCTCTATGAGCACCATCGCATCGTGTGCGATCCGAAGCAGTCGCTCATACGGCTGGACAAGTTCCTCTTCGACCGGCTGGCCCACACCTCTCGCAACAGGATCCAGGTCGCCGCCAAGGCGGGCAACGTGCTCGTGAACGGTAAGTCCGCCAAGCCGAGCCAGAAAGTGAAGCCCGGAGACGAGATAAGCATCGTACTTCCCTATCCGCAGCGTGAGGTCGAGATCCTACCGGAGGAGATCCCGCTGAAGGTGCTGTTCGAGGACGACCACATCCTGGTGATCGACAAGCAGGCCGGGCTGGTGGTGCACCCTGGTCATGGTAATTGGACCGGTACCCTGGTGAACGCGCTGCTCTTCCATTTCGGGAAACTACCGAGCACGCCAGGTGCGGAGATACCCCGGCCCGGTCTCGTGCATCGACTGGACAAGGACACCAGCGGCGTGATGGTCATCGGGAAGACGGAGGAGGCGCTGACACACCTCGCCCGGCAGTTCTTCGACCGCACGAGTGACCGCCGTTACAGCGCGCTCGTCTGGGGCGACTTCACGGAGGATGAAGGCGTGATCGAAGGGCACATCGGACGCAGCGTGAAGGACCGAACGGTGCAATTCGTTTATCCGGAAGGCGACCAGGGCAAGCCGGCCATCACGCGGTGGAAGGTGCTCGAGCGATTCCGCTATGTGACCTTGGTGGAATGCAAGCTGGAGACCGGGCGCACGCACCAGATCCGGGTGCACATGCAATGGACCGGCCATCCGCTCTTCAACGATGCTGCCTACGGGGGCGATCGCGTGCTGAAGGGCACGACCTTCACGAAGTACCGGCAGTTCGTGGAGAACTGCTTCAAGCAGCTGCCACGACAGGCCCTGCATGCGCGTACGCTCGACATCGATCATCCCGTCACCGGGGAACGCATGCACTTCGAGAGCCTGCTGCCGGCGGACATGCAGGCCGTCCTGGAGAAGTGGCGCACCTATACCGCCAGCAAGCCGCTGGATGACGACGAGGAGCCCTTCGATGCGGAGGCGGTGAACAACATGCGCTGATATCAGCTGAACCAGCCTCGAAGGATGTTCGCGCTGAAGGTGATCAACATCGCCGTACCGAACACCCAGAAGTACAGCCTCCAATAGGAGGGTTGGCGATAGAACCGCAGGTCATAACGGTCCTTCCGAAGGAAGAGGTGCAGCATCCAGTGCAGCGGCCATACCACGATCACGAAGGCGACCGCGTAGAAGAGAAGCAGCAGGAGGAAGCCGCTCATTCCTGGTGGCGGATCACTTTTCCCGTTCCCGTTCGTTGCAGACTTCGGATGGCCTGCACCCGTCGCGGCCATTCATGTGGCTCCAGGGCCTCCATGATGCGCTCCATCACTTCAGGTAGCACCTCATCCTGCGGGCGGTCGGTCTCAAGCACGAGCATCACCGTCTGGCCCAACACATCATCCGGTGTCGCGGTGAAATAATGCGCGTAGGGGATCACGCCGGAGGTCCGTGCTTCGAGACCTTCGGGGAAGATCTTCTTGCCGCCGCTGAGGATCACGTTGTCGAAGCGACCGAGCCAGCGGAACGCCGTGTCATCGATCAGCTCCACCAGGTCGTTGGTCACGTGCTGCTTGGTGGAGAGGTGTGGCGTGTACACCACCAGGCACCCCCGCGGATCACGTCCGAAGCTCACCTTGCCGATCGCGCGGAATGGCGCGTTCACACCGTGTTCCTGTGCGCCGGTGGCCGCGTTCAACGCGCGAAGGGCCACGTGGGTCACGGTCTCCGTACTGCCGTAGCCCTGGTACACCCTGACGCGCAGGTCCGCGATGTCCTGGGTGAACACCGCGCTCACAGGCCCGCCACCCAGCAGGATCGTATCGAACTGTTCCTCCACACGCGCACGGTCCTCCTGGATCGCCCGGTGCAGTTGCAAGGGTACCATCGCGGCGAAACGGAACCGGTCGCGGGTGCGCAGGTTGTCGAGCAGGCTGCCGCGCGGATCGATCAGGTGCAGGTCAAGGCCGAGCACCATGCTGCGCACGATCATCATCCTGCCCGCGATGAAGGCGCCCGGAAGGCACATCAGCGCGCGATCGCCGGCATGAAGTTCGAACACCTGTGCAGTGAGCTTCGAGCTGCTGACGAGGTCGCGGCGCGGGATCCGCAACGGCTTCGGAGCTCCGGTCGTGCCGCTGGTCTGCACGCCAAGGGGCCTCGTCTTGTAACAGATCAGCTCGTAGACCAGGCGGGTGAGCGGTGCCACCCAGGGGCGGTCCTTGACCTTCGCACCCAGGCGATCAAAGAACTGCATGGCGTCGACGGACCGCAGGGTCCTGCCATCCACGGTGATCGCATCGAACACGAAGGCCATGCCACAAAGGTCGCAAGCATCCGGGAGGATGCCGCATCGGATCACGAAGCGGTGATCCCTCGCAGGTCCCAGCTCCCTTCGGGCCGGTACCACAACGCTCCGGCGTTCACCTCCAAGGGAGTGGGGATGTTGTTGGCGTACACCGATCCGGTACCAAGGCCCTGCGGCCGATCGATCGCTAATGTTGCCGTCCACTGTGCGATCGCGTTGAGGCCGATGCTGCTTTCCAGCGCGCTGGTGATCCACCAGCCGATGCCGCGTTGCGCGGCGAGATCGATCCAATCCTGCGCCGCAGCCCACCCGCCGACGAGGCTCGGCTTGATCACGATGTGCTGCGGTCGAACGGTATCGAGCAGGTCACGTTTGTTGTCCGGATGGTTCAGACCGATGAGGTCCTCGTCCAAGGCGATCGGGAGGGGCGTGTCCGCACAGAGCTCGGCCATGGCCTCGTAAAGGCCGGGCGCGATGGGTTGTTCAACGCTCTCCACCTCCAGGTCGGCCAGGCGATGCAAAACATCGCGCACGCTGCGCTGGTCGAAGGCGCCGTTGGCGTCCACGCGCAGGGTGATCGTGCGTGCGTCATACTCGTTCCGCACGGCCTTCAGCAGCGCCAGTTCGTCATCGATGCCGATCGCGCCGATCTTCATCTTCACGGTGGTGAAGCCTTTGTCGATCTGCTCGCGGATCCGCTGCTTCATGGTGGCCTTGTCGCCCATCCAGACCAGCCCGTTGATCGGGATCGCGCGCTGGCCTAGCGTGAAGTCTGATGGGTAGAGTTGCTTGGTGCCGCTCACCACCAGATCGCGCAGGCACTGCTCCACGGCGAAGCGCACGCTGGGAACGTCCACAAGGTCGGTGGTCAGCCGTTGATGCCAGTCGCTCGTTCCGGCGCATAGTTCGATCAGCTTCGACTTGACATCCGCTGGGAATTCCTTGCTATGGCCGGGGAAGAGCGCTGCTTCACCGATCCCGATGACCTCGGGTCGTTCGGTGTGCCAGGCCATCAGGTACCACACGGTCCGTGCATTGATCGGGCCCTTGGACGTACCCAGCTCGAAGCGTGGCTCCAAGGTCTTCTCGACCCATCGTGCGGCGATCATTTCGCAAGGATAACGCCCAGCCCGAAGAGGACCGCGGTAACGAAGGTGCCCATGGCCAGTACTTTCAATTGCGGGTCCAGGCCGCGTGGCTCAGGGGTGGTCCAGATCCTCTTCAGGTGCACGATGAAACCGGGGACCACGAGCATGAAGAGCCACATGGACCATCCGAGGTCCGCCAGGAGCGCAAAGCCGACGAGGCCGAGGATTCCGCCTGCGACGAGCAGCGTATGGTAGATGCGCGCGATCGCGGAGCCCATACGTACCACCACGGTCCTTTTACCGCTGGCCGCATCATTGACGATGTCGCGCATGTTGTTCACGTTGAGCACGCCGGTGCTTAGCAGGCCCATGGCCACGGCAGGGAACAAGACCGGCCATGCGAATGCCGTGGTGTGGAGGTAGAACGTACCACCGACACCCACGATGCCGAAGAACAGGAAGACACTGATGTCCCCCAGACCTGCGTAGCCATAGGGAGTGCTACCGAAGGTGTACTTCACCGCGGCAACAATGGCCGCAATTCCCAGGAATAGGAAGAACAAGGTCTCCAGGGTGATACCGAGCGCCACCGTGATCAAGGCGCAGCCACTGATGAAGGCGAGAGAGCCACAGATCAGGATCGCTCGGCGCATCTGGGCGGAGGTGATGGCTCCGCTTTGTACGCTGCGTTGAGGTCCAACGCGATCCACATTATCCGTACCGTGCAGGTGATCTCCCAGGTCGTTGGCCAGGTTGCTGAGGATCTGTAGGAGGATCGCGGTGATCAAAGCGAGTACGAGAACACTGATCCGGAATCCCGGATGGTCCATCACGAAAGGATCCACGATGGCCGCCAATGCACTTCCAACGATGATGCTGCTCACGGCCAAAGGCAGCGTGCGCAACCGGAATGCCTGTAACCATTGTTTCATCCCTGAGCGAGCCTCCGCGTTCTCTGCGCCTCTGCAGTTGATCCTTTACGGGAACTTCGGGAACTTCTGGAAGTCCGGTGCCCGCTTCTCCAGGAACGCATTGCGTCCTTCCTGCGCCTCATCCATCAGGTAGTACATCAAGGTGGCGTCCCCGGCGAACTCCATCAACCCGCGCTGACCATCCAGTTCAGCGTTCAACCCGCGCTTGATCATGCGCAGGGCGAGCGGACTGCGTTGCATCATGATCCGGCACCATTCCACGGTCGTGTCCTCCAGCTCGGCCAGCGGCACCACCTTGTTCACCATGCCCATGTCGAGCGCTTCCTGCGCCGAGTATTGCAGGCAGAGGAACCAGATCTCGCGGGCCTTCTTCTGACCCACATGGCGGGCCAGGTAGTTGCTGCCGAAGCCCGCGTCGAAGCTGCCCACCTTGGGGCCGGTCTGCCCGAAGCGCGCATGTTCGGCTGCGATGGTGAGGTCGCACACGACATGCAGCACGTGGCCACCACCGATCGCATAGCCGTTCACCATCGCCACCACCGGCTTGGGCAGCTCGCGGATCCGCTTGTGCAGATCGAGCACGTTCAGGCGTGGCACCCCATCGGTACCGATATAGCCGCCGCGTCCTTTCACGTTCTGGTCCCCACCGCTGCAGAAGGCTTTGTCGCCCGCGCCGGTGAGCACCACCACGCCGATCGCCGGGTCCTCGCGGGCGATGTCCATCGCGTCGATCATCTCCTTGTTCGTGTCCGGCCGGAAGGCGTTGTACACCTCGGGTCGGTCGATCGTGATCTTGGCGATGCCCTCGAAGAACTCGAATCGGATGTCTTCGTATTCCTTGATCGTGGTCCAGTTGCGGGAGCTCATGGAATGCATGTTAACCGCGATGACGTGCCCGGGGCGGGCACGCGCGACGGAAGCGTGCAGGCGCACTGTTCGTCATGTGCGGAGTTGGTTGAAATAAGAACGGAGGACCTCCGGAGAAGTTCGTGCATCGGTGAGGACATGGAGCACTGCAGGCTTGTCATGGTCCGCGTAGAGCTTGTCCAGTCCGACATCCAATGTCGCGTGGTCGTTCGCCTGGAAATAGGGGAGGTAAAAGCTCTTCACAAGCTTCTCGATATCGCGACCGTGTGGCGCTTCGAACCACGGCAGCAGATCGGGGTCCTTGTCCGGACCTTCGATGTACCGGAAGATGTTCCCTCCGCCGTTATCGATCACGATCACCTTCAGATATGGCGAAAGGTGGTCGTTCCAGAACGCGTTGCTGTCGTAACAGAAGGCCGTGTCACCGGTGATCAGCGTGGTGAGCTTTTGCGTGGCGAAGGCTGCGCCTACAGCCGTGCTCGTGCACCCATCGATACCGCTCGTACCGCGGTTGCCGTACCAGCGGATGCCGCGCACCCGATCGAATAGCTGCGCGTACCGGGCCGGAGTGCTGTTCGCTAGTTGCACCGCACTATCACCAGGGATCCGGTCGTTCAGGGTGTTGAGGACGGTGAGGTCGCAGAATGGTGCTGCGGCAAGTATCCTGTTATGCCGGCCCCGTGTGCTCTCGTCCATCATCTTCCAGGCCTGCCCGTAGAAGCTCTCGTTCGGCTGCACGCCTTGGGCCAGCTGCGCGAAGAAGATCTCCGGGCTCACGGCGATGTCGTGCGTGAGGCTCTGGTATGTATCGTAGTGCCGTTGTCCGGCGTCCACGTTCCAATGCTGGGCGGGCTTCCACTTGCGCAGCAGGGCTTTGATCCGCTTGCTCACGACCGCGCCACCGAAGGTGATCAACAGTTCGGGCCGCAGGTCCTTCTCGTTCTTCCCGCTCACCGCTTCGATCACCCGATCGATGCAGGTGATGAAGGCCGTATCGTCGAGGTTGCTGGTGGCTTCGGTATGTACGGTCACTTGTGGAAGCGAGGCGAACTGCACGAGTTGCTTGCGCATGCCCTCGCTCCATTCACCCTGCCCTGCCAGCACCATCACCTTCTTGCAGGCCGAGAGCTGGCCGATCAGCCACCGGGCATGATCGGGGAGGATGAAGGACTCGGTCATCACGGGTGCGATGAGGCGCGATGTGCCCCTCTCATCCGCTTCCTTGTCCGTCCGGCCATAGAGCGGTTCCGCGAAAGGCACGTTCACGTGTACCGGGCCTGGTACGGGCAGCAGCGTCGCATCGATCGCTTCGTTGATCAGCCGGCCGCAATGCCAGCGGGCCAGTTCATCGTCCGTGATCCGCGGCAGTTGTACACTGCGCTTCATGTGCAGGGCCAGGACACCCTGTTGCCGGATCGCCTGGCCCTCGCCCTGGTCCACCCATTCCTCCGGGCGGTCGGCCGTGATCACCAGCAAGGGGACGCGCTGGTAGTACGCCTCGGCGATGGCCGGTCCGTAGTTCAGGACCGCGCTGCCACTGGTGCAGATCAAGGCGACGGGGGCATGCAGTTGCTGTGCCATGCCCAGCGCGAAGAAGGCGGCGCTCCGCTCGTCGACCACACGCAGGCACTGGATCCCTGCCTGTTGGTTGAAGGCGATCACCAAAGGCGCGCTTCTGCTCCCGGGACTGATCACGGCGTGTTTCACGCCTTTCGCGGCACAGAGGCGGGCAAGCTCGGCTGCGGCGAACAGGTCACTGGTCATCGATCAGGCCGTTATCGGGGTGCGGACCAACTGCCGCCAGCTATCGGCCTTGTGCTCGGTCTCCTCCCATTCCTTCTCCGGAACGGATCCCGTGGTGATACCCGCACCCACGCGCAGCTCGGCATGGTCCGCGTGGACCCGCATGCACCGGATGTTCACGTAAAGTTCCATGCGCCCATCCGCGCTCCAAGGACCCCAGAACCCGGCGTAGAGTTCCCGGTCGCGGTCCTCCAGGGTTGTGATCAGTTCCCGTGCCTGGTCGGTCGGTATGCCGCAAACGGCCGGAGTGGGGTGGATGGTGGCCGCCAGCTCTTCCACGCCCCGGCCTTCCACGTGGGCGGTGATGCGCGTCCGCAGGTGTGCGACCGGTCCGGCCACCAGCACCTCCGGCCCGGTGATCACGATGTCCCGGGCACCCTGATCGATGAGGTCGCTGACGATGCGTTTGGTGACCACACGTTGTTCATGCCGTTCCTTCTCACCCCAACCGGCGACGTCATTCGGAGCCAGTTGGATGGGCACCGTTCCTGCAACCGCATCCACCTCCATGGTGTCGTTCTCCGCCAGGATCAACCGCTCCGGGGTAGCGCCCAACCAGCATCCGTGCTCGGCGGTGACGACCATGGCAACGAACGCATCTGGTAGTATCGACAGCGCTTCTTCGAACAGACCGGGTGCGTCACGCTCACCGATCGGCAGCTCGATGGTCCGCGAAAGCACGATCTTCTCCACTTCACCGGAAGCGCATCGCTGCTGGGCAAGGCGCACGGCCGCGAGGAATCCTTCCTGCAGGGTCGAGCCTTGATGCGTCGGTCGGGCCGGCTCCTTGCTTCCCGTGCATTCCATCAGACGCTGCCAATGGGGTTCCGCATCACCGAAGGTCAGTTCCACATCGGAACGGATCAAAGGAGTGCGCTCGGATGTCCGGAACGGGGAGAGGAGGAACACATCGTTCAGTTCCCACCAGAGGCCGTTCTCCACGCGGTCAAGTTCCGGAGTTTGCTGTGCCCACAAGGTCACGTGGGTGGTGCCCGGAAGACGGAAGGCGGCGAACGTGAGCCGATGCTGGATGCAATGGCTGAGTGCCTGGTGCAGGGCGCTGGAGGTCATCGGCGGTCGATGATCATGTTCGTGAGCCGGCAAATGGCGATGAGCCTTCCTGGCTCGTCATGCACCCGGATGTCCCAAACGTGCGTTCGATTGCCTTGATGCACGAGCTCCCCGGTGGCCGTCACACGTCCCGCTTTCACGCCTCGCAGGTGGTTGGCGGTGATCTCCATCCCGACAGTGGCCTGCGTCTTCAGATCGATCAGCAGGGCGGTGCCGACGCTGCCCAGGGTCTCAGCGAGCGAGGCCGTGGCACCACCGTGCAGCAGACCCATCGGTTGGTGCGTCCGCTTGTCCACCGGCATGCTGGCCTGAAGGCGGCCCTCGGCATCAACCCCGAAGCGGATGTCCAGGTGTTCCACCAAGGTGTTGGCACGGAGGGCGCTGGCGGCCTCGACATGTTGGGTGGTGAATCTCATCGATGATCGGTGGGCCACAAAGGTAGACGTGGACCATCTTTGCAGGAATGGAAGAGGTCGCATCCAAGCCGCGGTTGCTCCTGGTGGAGGATGAGGACGCGTTGCGTTCGACCCTGCGCCTGAACTTTGAACTGGAGGGCTACGATGTCACCACGACCGTGAACGGGCCGGATGCGCTCCAACGCCTGCGTGGAGCACGGTATGATGTGGTGGTCATGGATGTGATGCTTCCTGGAATGGACGGGTTCTCCGTGGTGGAGACCATCCGCCTGGAGGGGAATGCGACGCCGGTCCTCTTCCTCACGGCCCGTGCCGGTGCCGCCGACCGGATCCGCGGGCTCAAGGCCGGGGAGGATCATCTGGCCAAGCCGTTCGAACTGGAGGAACTGCTGCTCCGGGTGGCCAAGCTCGTCGATCGATCGAACGGTAAGGTCGTGGGAACCGTGCTGGAGTCCTACACCTTCGGGGATAATGAGGTGGATTTCCAGCGGTATGAGGTGAAAGGCCAGGGGGGATTGCGGAAGACCTTGAGCCAGCGTGAGATGATGTTGTTGCGGCTGCTGGTGGAACGGGAAGGGGAGGTGGTCTCGCGCGAGGAGATCCTACAGAAGGTCTGGGGGTATAATGTGTTCCCGACCACCCGTACGGTGGATAATTTCATTGTTGGTTTTCGGAAGTATTTCGAGCCTGACCCCCGGGAACCCAGGTACTTCCATTCGATAAGAGGGGTGGGCTACAAGTTCACCCGCTGATTTTTTTCGTCGGGCTGGCAACCCTGTCAAAGGGCCCCCGTCTTCTACTCAGAAGGGTCGGTCTTCCTGACCTATTCTGGTTCCATATTCCTTGCAGGTTTACCGCGCAGGGGTCCCGATGAGGGGCCCCTGTTCGGTTTCAAGGGTTCGTCGGGTGATCGGGGCAAGCGGTGCCCTGTCAGCAGGATCCTGACGAAGTGCTTGCGTCCAGTAGGCCATCGGATTAACTTGCGGCCTCCGAAAGTTGTCCAGCGACCCACACAAGTGCCCTGGGCACACGGTTTAATCCTCGTACCATGATCCGATCGATCCGCACGACCGCCCTTTCCACACTGCTTCTCGCCGTCACCGGCTTGACCACCGCCCAACAGAACGTCGACATCGGCCTTTACCAGAACAATGGGATGCTGGAGGTCAAGGTCCGCCCGGAGTCCGACTTCAACGGCATCTTCTCCTCCTTGGTGTTCACCATCCGCTGGGATTCGAACTCAGGTGCGAGCCTGGGTGCCGCCATCCAGGACGAGGACGTCACCAGCTACATGGGTGTTGATCGTTCTGGCAACGTACGGGAGCACGGTGGTTCCCGCTACGCGGTCTATGCAGGCTTCGGTATGCGTGCCATGAGCAGCTCCGGGGTCAACTGGCAGGCGGGTCAGGAATACACCATCCTGCGGATCCCTGTCACCGGCCAGGGCGAATTCGAACTCGTGAACGACGCCTACACGGCCGATCGCCAGAACAACGCCAATTATTACGTCTCCCTGGGTGGTGCGGATCGCACCGGTGTGATCTACAAGGGGCTCGCCCCGGCATCGGAGGATGGTCACGTCCTGATCCAGCCCAACCCGAACAACGGGCGATTCACCCTCAGCTTCACCAACACCGAGAAAGGGGATGTGACCGTGGAGGTGATCAACAGCATCGGCCAGAGCGTGTACAACGAGACCGTTCGGGACCTGGAAGGAAGTTTCAAGCGTGAGATGGACCTGAGCACCATGGGTGCTGGTGCCTACTACGTGAAGTTGAAGCGCAATGGGAACACCACCTCGCACAAGGTGATCTACCGTTGATCGGACATTGAATCCTGTTGAAAGGAGGCTTCGGCCTCCTTTCTTTTTACCACGCTGCAAGGCCTTCGCCGTTGATGGCGCCACCTAGCTGGTAGGTCCGGATCACGATACGCACACCTTGCAATACCGGCTCGCTTCACGGTGGGTGAAGGGGACGTTCGGGTCGCACATCTCATCCACCAACGTCGATAGCAATGCTTTGATCGCAGGAAGTTGCGAGCGATGGATCACCTCCGCCCCGGCGATCCGGAGCGAACCACCGGTCATCTGGGAGGGCCTTTGCAGGGGGATGATGGCAGCGCTGGCCTGATCAACACCCGGATGTTGCATCAAATAGGTGAATAGATACACGAGCAGTTGGAGCGCGTAGGTCCGTTCCGGTGTGATCTGCTCGCGTGCGATCTCCCCGAGTTGGAGGTCCCGTTCGTTCACGGATCCGGTCTTCACATCGAGTATCGTCAACCGCCCATCGCGCAGATCGATGCGGTCCAAACGGCCTTTTAGCCGGATGCCTGGGGTCAGTTCGGCCTGTAGCGTGGCCTCGATGGCGAGGATCCGTGTGCTGCCCTTCGCGCACCGCTCCTCCTCCGCCAGCAGGTGGTCGCAGATCGCCTTGGCAGCCATTTCCCGTCGAAGACGGTAATGCCCGTGGTCAAGCGCGGCCCCAGGAAGTTCCTTCGCGAGCTCGTTACGAAGTACCGCGTGGACCCCTTCTCGTGCTTCTGCAAGATGCGTTGGCAGGAGCTCCTGCCCGAGGTAGGGCGACAACAGCTGTTGAAGAGCGTTGTGCACCGCGTTCCCCAGAATGTCGCTGCCAAGTCTTCCATCTGCCGGGTCCTGGTCCTTCACACGGGCGATGTACCGGAAATAGAAGTCCAGCGGGCACCTCAGCCAGGTGCCAAGGGCCGATGGCGATAGCCCCCCTTCACAAAGGGTGCGCAGGTGTCGCTGGATATCCTCGGTCTTCGGCACGGCGATCGGGCGGATCTTCCGGACGATGGTGCTTGCGGTCGTGTTGACCTGTTCGATCATCGTGCGTGAACGGCCGATCACCTCATGCTCCCACTGGGAGATGAAGCGTGAAGGCTCATTGGATCCCGATCCGTCGCCGATGGAGAACGTCCATTCCACGTCGGAGGCCAGATGCATGGCCCGCTGGAAATTGTATGCCGTTACCGCCTCTGCATCGGCCGGCAGTGGCAGGCCATGGTGTCGTCGTAGGTCAAAAGGGATCCAGGACGAGGTGATGTCCGTTCGAGGTAGATCGCCTTCGTTCATGCCCAGGATGATCAGGTGATCATGGTCCACGGTCCGGGTTTCAAGCATCCCCATCACCTGAAGTCCTTTCAGCGGTTCGCCCAGGAAGGAGATGCGTTCCTCGCGCATCAGCCTTTCCCGTATGATGCGATAGGAATGGGGCGGCAAGGAGCCCATGTTGGAACGGGCCAGCAGCCTTCCAAGGCGCAGTTGGAGGAGCCTCATCTGGGTGATCTGTTCGCGGACGAACGGTTCGGTGGAAGGGGGTGTGTCCGCCCGGTCGAACAGCGCAGAGAGCCCTTCATCGATCCGCGTAGGATCACCGATCGTTTCGATCACCCGACGGATGCTTCCACCATGCGTAGGTCCGGCTCGATCGATCAGATCCTCCAATTCCGATCGGCTGATCGTCGCATGAGGCGCGTTGTTCAATCCATCGATGATGCATTGAGTGGCCGTCCCATCCTTGAGGTACGGGTGTGTGAAGAGCGCAAGCAGACCATCGACCGCGATCCCGTGGTCCGTGGTCCGTTCCTGCAGGTCCAGGAAGTGGTCCACCAGTCCTTGCACCGGAAGCGTGGACAGTGGTATGCCCATGGTCACGTTCACGGGTCCGATGTCCGCCGGGAGTCGGTGCAGAAGGGGCAGGAGCAGATGTTCCTGGCCGAGCACGATCGCGACACCCTCTCGTTCCACGGGGGACATTTCATGGAGGCGTTGGGCCACATGGACCGTTTGGGCCAATGCGTTCGCCGTCACCACCTTCCGAATACGCCGCTCCTCCTCCAGGATACCGGCCTGTGGGGGCAGTTCTCCCATGCCCAGCTCCTTGATGGACCGCCTCAGGAATCGGCCCGACTCCTGGATCGGGTCATCGAGGTAGAACGGGTCCGCGTCCCAGGCCACGCTCGCCATGCCTTGCTCCTGGAGCCGTGCAATGATCCGTGTCGTGGCAGGGTCAAGGGCGTTCAATCCGGCGAACCAGACGTGCCTCCATGGAAGTTCAAGGTTCTGAAGGGCCTGTTCGGCTGCCACACGGGCAACGTAGCCGGAGGTGCCGATCCGGTCCTTGGCCATGCGCTCGTTGAAGGTGCGGTGCAGCTCACCTGTGGCCCGCCATTCCTGTGCGGTCCGCTGCTGCAGGGGGCTTAGTTCACCAAGTCGGAAGCTCCACTCCTCGAGCTCATGGTAGTCGCGCAGGTCCTTGTAGAAGTGGGCGTGATCGATCAGATGGGCATCCACTTCGCTCATGTCACGCAGGGTGGTGGGCGCCCATTCCAGGAAGGTATCCAGCGGATCCGCGTCAAGCCCACGTATTCCCCGGTACGTGTCGTACAGCTTGAACAGCAGTTCCATGGTGTCACCCTGTTCCACAGCGGCGAGCCGTTGCAGGAACACGCCCATGTCCATGATCTCCGGACTCCATAGCGGTCCACCCTTCTTCTTCGCGAGGTACCTTCGCAGGTGAAGGCCCGCACGCTTGCCGGGCAGCACCACCGCGACCGAGCCAAGGTCATCCGGATGGCGTTGCAGCAGGAGTTCGGACAGCCGATCGAGGAAAGGGCGCATCAGAGCGCCGGAAGTTAACCTGAAGGTCTGGATGGGAACGGAACGATACCCCGTGTACCGGCGCTTGGTCGGTGGGAGCCATTACTACCGGATCATCGACCCGACACGGTTCGAGGAATTGCAGCGGATCGGTGCACGGTGGCTTTTCCATCATGTGGAGGCGAAGGCTTATCCGGAGCAGCTAAGGGTCCGGGAGATGATCGATCTGGCCGGTCCCTTCGAAGCGTTGGAAGTACAGGAGTGGGAGCGCACCGTAGACCTTGTACGGAAGCCTGGCTGAGTGTCCGCTCATGGCTCCGGGGTCGCCGTTCGTGAGAGTAGGGCTCCGGACAACCGGAAGTGAAGTAATTTGGTCTTACCCACCAGATGATCCGCGTCATCCTCTTTGTGCTCTACGTATCGTTCAGCGTCGTCTGTGTTGCGACGCATGTGCTTGGGGGGGAGATGTTCTACGACAAGTTGGCCGGGAACCAATACCGGATCACCCTGCGCATGTTCCGGGATTGCAGTGCCAACAATGTGAACGGTACCGGCTTCGACGCTCAGGCGACGATGGCGGTGTATGATGGAGAGGGTGCCTTCCAGTTCACCACCTCACCATCCTTCACGTTGGAGAATGATGTCGTGGTCGAGTTGAACAGCCCCTGTCTGCAGGCACCGCCGACCATCTGTGCCACCTGGGCGGAGTATGTCGCTGTGATCGATCTTCCTCCGAATGCCACCGGCTACGTGGTCAGCTATCAACGTTGCTGCCGCACGCCGTCCACGACCAATCTGCCCACGGGGGTGCTTCAGGGCCTCACATGCACCGTGCAGATACCGGCTGCGTCCATGGGCAGCAACAGCAGCCCACGGTTCAATGGATACCCACCTGTGGCGATGTGCTTCGGACAGGACATGGTCTTCGATCATTCGGCCACTGATCCGGATGGTGATGTCCTGGTGTACGACCTGTTCGCGCCCTACGCGGGCGGATCCGCGAACGACCCGGCTCCTGTCGCTGGTCCTCCTCCCTATGCCCCCATCGTATGGGCGGCAGGCTATGACAGCAGTGATCCGATGGATGCGGATCCAGGCCTTGCCATCGATCCGATCACCGGTGAGCTCATGGTCCATCCCACACTCCTGGGAACCTATGCGGTCGGGGTGCGCGTGCGCGAGTACCGCAACGGTGAACTGTTGAGCGCTTCGATCCGCGATGTGCGCTTCGACGTGGTGGCCTGTGATGCGTTCATCGCCTCTGTGATCGCGGACCAGACCTTGGAGGACCGATGCAGCGGCTTGACCATGCCCTTCACCAACCAGAGCATCAATGGTGATAGCTGGCACTGGGATTTCGGGGTGACCGGGACCGTTGCGGACACATCGGACCTGATGGACCCGGAATGGACCTATGCGGATACCGGAACCTACACGGTCACCCTGATCGCCAACCCCGGATGGCCCTGTGCGGATACGAGCACTTCCCAGTTCTCGATCCACTATCCGCTCGACCCCAGCTTTGTCCGACCACCGATCGCCTGTGTGGATGCACAGATCCAGTTCCAGGCGGAAGGGCGGTTCACACCCCTGGTCGAGGCCACGTGGAGTTTCGGTGCGGACGATGAGGCCGAGACCGGATCCGGGATACAGGCGGCGACGGTCTTTGGTGACCCCGGCACTTTTCCGGTCCGCCTTACGGTGCAGGAGTTCGGCTGTGAGGCGAGCTTCCTGGACAGTGCCACGGCATACCCCCGGATCACCCTGGAAGTGGTGACCGATACCGCGGGTTGTGTGGACAGCCCGTTCGGTTTCCTGGCGCAGGCGGAGGCATGGACGCCGGTGATCTGCACATGGTCCCTTGGCGATGGCGCATCGGCTTCGGGCACGGAGTTGACCCATTCGTACACCGAAGCAGGAAGTTACGATGTGGGCATTACCGCGAACACCACTTCCGGTTGCGTGGACACGCGAACCATCGTGTTGCCGGATCAGGTCCAGGTCTTCCCGAAGCCCATTGCCGAATTCACGGTATACCCGAACGAGGTTTCGCTCCTCGACCCGCTCGTGCAGGTCACGGATCATGCCCAGGGAGCAGTCGCATGGTCGTATGAGATCGATGGGAACCTGTTGACGGAGCCTTCCTTCCCTTACGAGTTCGAGGATGCCGGTTGGTATGATATCACGCAGACGGTGATGAGCGGGACGGATTGCGAGGCCAGCATCACGCACACTGTGCACGTGTCGGATCATCTCTTCTATGCTCCCTCGGCGTTCACCCCTGATGGTGATGGCGTGAATGACATCTTCCTACCCGTCGTTCGGGGAGCCCGCAGGTATGACCTGGTCATTGTGGACCGCTGGGGTGTGGAGCGTTTCCATACCACTGATCCCGAGCAGGGCTGGAGCGGAGATGGCCTGCCTCAGGGTACCTATGGTTTCAAGGTGAGGCTGTCGGAGTACGGGCCGATGAGCAAGGAATATATCGGTCACTTCACCCTTCTGCGTTAGAAGGGGTTCCTCGCTCCATGTCAACGTGGGGGATACCGTCGAGGTCATAGACGGCGCTCGTGGCGACGAATCCATGCCGGCTGTAGAAGCCCTGGAGATGTTCCTGAGCGGCCAAGGCGGCTCGTGTACTACCGGTGCGTGATCGGAGCACTTCAAGAGCCTGCTCCATGAGCGTGTGGCCAAGGCGCCGGTCACGGAACGCGGGGTGCACGACGACCCTTCCGATATGGGGCATACCGTCCGGGCCTGCAGGAAGGATGCGTGCGTAGGCCACCAGTCGGCCATCCGCAACGTGACCGAGGAGATGCAAGGCAATGAGGTCCGCATCATCCACCTCCGGGTACGCGCACTCCTGTTCCACCACGAATACATCCACACGCAACTTGAAGATGGCGTGGATCGATCTTGGGGCAAGTTCGTCAAGGGTACTGGCGGTCCAATGCAGTGTCATGGTTCAACGGGTTCGGTGGTGCCCGAGGCCAGGTACCAGAGCAGGCCGTCCACCTGTACGTGGCCCATGGCGCGCAGGGTGTCGAGGTAGCCGCGCAGTTGCGTCCGGTGAGCATCGGAAGGCTTGCCGGTCTTGATCTCCAGGACGTGCATGCCATCAGCATCCTCCGCTATCCGGTCGGGACGCAGGCTGCTGCCATCGGCCATGATGATCGTGGCCTCGGCACGCACCCCGGTCGTTGCACGGAACCAGCGGTCCAGGGGCGGGCTGGAGAGCGCGGACATCAATTGCACGGTCAGGGCGTCCGCTTGGGATGGGTCCAGACCACCACGTTCGACCATTGTGACCACTGCACGCGGGACATCCTCGACCACGCGGATTCCGGCCAGCAGGTCATGCACGGCGGTGCCATACCGTCGCTCCTCACTGGTCGTCCCCGCCTCTTCCCCATTCGTTCGGATCCGCCATGGAGCACCCTGCCCGTGTGTGGTCACATCCCGAAGGACCACGGTTGGAACAGGGATCTCCCGCTGCCTTTCAGGCGCCGCCTGGACAACACCGTTGAACAGGTGTCCGTTTTCCTCGGCGAATGCGATGAGGGCCTTGGTCACGGGGTCGGTACCTGGTGGGACCAGGATGTGCAATTGCTGCTCCGCTCGCGTGAACGCGACGTAGAGCAGATTGAGGGCGTCGAGCTCGCGCAATGCCTGCTCTTCCTCCAGCTCCGGCAGACCGATATCGCGGAGCGCCTTGCTTTCTTTGACCAATGCCTCGGATAGCTCCGGGACGGCCTCACCTGGTGTCACCCAGAAGAGCTCCCCATGCGACCGGTTGGAGGTCATGCGTGCGTCAGGCACGATCACGACCGGGAATTGAAGGCCCTTGGCCTTGTGGATGGTCATCACCTGCACCGCATCCGTGCCTTCGCCCATGGCGGTGCTGCGATCGCCGCCACCGCGGTCCCAATGCTCCAGGAAGCCACCAATGTCCTGTGCGTGTTCAATGCTCCAGGCGTGAGCCTCATCCAACAGGGTAAGGAGCGCGGCATCCGTGATGGGGGTAAGACCGAAACTGCGCGCGAGCGTCTCCAACAGGGCGGCCAGGGTGGAGTGCATGGCCGGGTCGCCATGTGTGCGAAGGTGTTCACGCAAGGTGGCCACGGCATCGATGCGGCCATCTCCTTGTGGAATGATGCACCAGGAGGGATCTTCCGCTCCGCTCGATGCTGCGGCAACGATGGCCTGCCACTGGAGGGCGCGCGCGGCGGAAACAGCATCGCCCTGCAGCGTGAAGCGGAGGCATTCGATCAGCAGTTGCACGGCGGGGTCAGCGGTCAGTTGCAGACCATCAGGAGAGACCACCGCGAAGCCATGGGTCTGTAAATGCTCGGCCACCATGCGTCCAAGTCGTTTGGAACGCACAAGCACGGCAACGTCACCGGGTCGGTGGCCGCTCTCGATCGCAAGCCGCATGCTTTCAAGCACTTGCTCGAGGATGACTTCGGTCAGTTCATCGCCGCTCCTTTTCTCGGCTGTGCGTAGGCGCACGGTCCCGGCTTCGGGGCGCCAGCTCCGCTGCGCCTGTTCGTCGTAGACACGGCGCAACGCCGGGGTGAGCGCTTCCGCGAGGGACTCGAAAAGGGCATTGTTGAAGGCGATGATACCCTGGGCCGAGCGCCGGTTCAAGGCTAGTGGCTCCGCGGGCCGCCAGGTACGTCGCAAGGTCGCCTCCTGTTGGGCGGCGGTGGCATCCTTCGGGTCGCCGCCGTACAAGCCGGGTAATTCGAGGAAGAGCCGGACCTCGCCGTTGCGCCAACGGTAGATGGCCTGTTTCGCATCGCCCACGAGCAGGACGCTCCCGTCCGTGGCGAGTGCGTTGTCGAGCAGGGGGAGAAGGGCGTTCCATTGCAGGAGCGAGGTGTCCTGGAACTCATCGATGAGGAAGTGCCGGTAGCGCTCGCCGAGGCGCTCATAGATGTACGGAACGGGCTCGTCCTTCACCACTTCGGCCACACGCCGGGTCAGGTCGCTGAAGAAGGTCACACCATCCACTCGCTTCAACTCCTCCATGGCCATATCGATCCCATGCAGGGCATAAGCGGGTAGGAGTTCCCGGGCCACGGCGCGTTGGATCACGTGATCGGCATACCGCGCCTCACGCAGTTCCTCGGCGTCCCGGAAGAGGCGGTCGATCGCTCCCGCAATGCCCGCGAGCGCTGCGATGCTGCCGGTGGAAGCCTTGCCCGAATGGAGTTTCCCGGACTCGATGGGCTTGATGGTCTGAGCCCCCGGGGCGTTCCAATGGTCCTTGAAGCCGGCCAGGCTCTGGAAGTAGTTGAGCGCGGAGCCACCGTAGGCGATCTCCTCTTTTTCCACGCCGGTGCTTGTGAATAGACCGACCGCCTCCTGCCCGATCCGTTGCACTTCCCGTCGGAACCTCGCAGCGCTCACGCCCAGCCGTTCGAGCAATCCGGCGATGTCTTCGAAGGAGCGGTCGCGGAGGGCCTGCAACGGACGCAGTGACCGTTCATTGAGCAGTTCGCGACTAAGGTCCAGCAGGGGGCGCGTGGGTTCCCAGGGTCGTTCCTCCTGGAGGAGCTCGAGGCAGGTGAGGGTCAGCATCCTCGTGGTGCCTGCGTCATGCCCTGCCCGGTCGATCAGGGCATTCACCGCTTCGGTGCGGTAGTATTCCTGCTCGGTGCTCATCCGCAGGTCGTGGTCCAATCGAAGGTCCCTGGCAAAAGGCTTCACCACGCGCCGGGTGAAGGCGTCGATGGTACTGATGGAGACCGCGCTCCAGTTGTGCAGCATGTTCCCGAGCACCACCGCCGCCCGGTGCGTAAGCTCGTCAGCATCGATGCCGGCCACGGTCCGCAGGTGCTCCGCCACATCGGCAAGCGGGCCATGGAAGGGGCCTCCACCTGCGAGGCCCTCCAGATAGCTGATCACGCGTTCCTTCATCTCGGTCGCCGCCTTGTTCGTGAAGGTGAGCGCGAGAATATGGCGGTAGGCGCCATGATCACTGGTACCCAGGCAATGGGTCAGGTAATGCTTCACCAGGGCATGTGTCTTGCCCGCACCGGCCGAACTGCGAAGGACCTGGAACATCGTTGGGCAAGTTAGGATCTCCATCCCGGCGGAGGGAGTGGAACCTCCATCACCGACACCCGCTCCAATACGGCGTATTTTTGTGGGATAACGAACCGACCATCGACCCGATGCGCCAGCGATCCATTCTCCACCAGCTCTTCGTTGTTCTTGTCCTGCCGTTGACGCTTGTCACCTGCAAGCAAGGCCAGCCCGTTCCGCCGGAACCGGAACTGATCGGGACGCTCCGGGTCGTGATCCGCCCCACCTGGGATGGCATGCCGTTCCACATGAACGAGGTCTATCACAACGTGAGCGACTATCGCGTGAAGGTGGAAGCGCTGAAGTTCTACCTGGGTGATGTGCGGTTCGTTGATGATGGCTTCTTCGCCGCGGCGAAGGATGTGTCCTATTTCGATCTCCAGCACGACGGAGACACCGTGGTCTGGAACAACGTTCCGACGGGCACATGGACCAGCCTGCGGATGGGACTCGGGGTGCCGCAAGCCTTGAACGATGCAGACCCCATCGTCTATCCTCCGGGCCATCCGCTGAGCCTTGCGTTGGGCACTTATTGGACCTGGGCAACGGCCTATCGATTCGTGATGTTCGATGGACGCTATGACCTGGATGGCGCCGGCACTGGTCCGGTGCAACAGCCTTTTTCCATGCACACCGGGGTGAACGTGTGTTACCGCGAGTTCGACCTGCCGCTGGCGACCCCGTTGGTGGTGAACGGCACATCAACGTCCACCGTGGTGCTCGAACTGGCGGTGGATCGGTTCTTCCATTCGGATGGGGAGGTGTTGGACCTGGCGACGGAGAACCAGACGCACGGTAATGATCCGGCGCATGTGGTCGCCTTGAAGTTGACCAACAACGTGATCAACGCGTTCAGTGCACAGTGAGGAACGGCCTCATCCTCCTGATCCTTCTTTCCGGTCTTGCCGCCTGTCGCAAGGATCCCGGGCTGCAGGTGGATGATGTCGATGGGCCCTTCCTGTTGGAGCTTCCCGTCGGTGCACCCCCGCTACCGGTGCCGGATGCGAATCCATTGACGAAGGCATCGGTATCACTGGGGAAGGCCCTCTTCTTCGATACGCGCCTGTCGCGGGACGGATCGATGTCCTGTGCC
Source organism: Bacteroidota bacterium (assembly GCA_029573495.1). GTDB lineage: Bacteria > Bacteroidota > Bacteroidia > Flavobacteriales_F > PHOS-HE28 > PHOS-HE28. Next base: position 51,885 of record JAKQEI010000199.1, read on the forward strand.
AGCTGCCATCATACCGATCGCGCCTTCAGCGACACACTTGCATTGAGCCTTGGAGTGAATGGGTCGCCGGGGATGAGGAATGCTCCGACACTCGCGAACGTGGCCTATCATCCGGGTATTTTCCGCGATGGGGGCATCCCCACCCTGGAGGCTCAGGTCATCGCGCCGGTGCAGGACGACCTGGAGATGGACCACTCCCTGCAAGCGGCCGCTGAGAGCCTTTCCGTGGATGAGGAGTACCAGCGTCTGAGCCAGCTCGCCTATGGTCGGGACCTGGACCCGTTCGTGATCACACGGGCCATCGCGGCCTACGAACGCACCTTGATCAGTGGTTGGTCGCGCTTCGATCGATACCTCTATCAGGGTCAGGCGCAGGCGTTGACGGAGAGCGAGCGACGCGGCTGGGACCTGTTCCGAAGCGATGCCTTGAACTGCATGGCCTGCCACAACGGTTTCGACCTGAGCGATCACAGCTACCAGAACATCGGTCAATACCTGGCGTATGCGGATCCCGGCCGGGCGCGGATCACACTGGACCTGGCGGATGAGGGTAAGTTCAAGGTGCCCACCTTGCGCAACATCGCCCTCACGGGACCGTATATGCATGATGGCGCCATGGCCACACTGGATGAAGTGATCGACCACTTCGCTTCCGGTGGTCAGGCCCATCCGAACAGGAGCCCATTATTGACGACCTTTGCACTGAACGAGCAGGAGCGCGCCGATCTATTGGCCTTCCTGCATGCGCTCACCGACGAACGATCCATCGATCAGGTACCATGAGGATCCGGACCGTGCCCTTGCTTCTGCTTTCGCTGCTTTCCCTCGCGGTGGGGTGCAGGCGGGATGATGATGAACCGGAACCGGTCGGTCCATCTGGTCCCGGCGGGGGCTCCTCCTCGGGGACTCCAACGGAAGTGGCCGTTCCTGCGAACTTCCCGCCCATGCCCATTCCAGCGGACAATCCGTTCACGGTGGAAGGGATCGCCCTTGGTCGCTACCTATTCTACGAGGAACTGCTCTCCGGCGACAATACGATGTCTTGCGCCACCTGCCATTCGCAATCAGTGGCCTTCACCGACGATGGCAATCAGTTCAGTACCGGCATTGACGGCATCAGTGGCACGCGCAATGCGATGGCCTTGGTCAATCTGGCCTGGGATACCCGCTATTTCTGGGATGGACGTGCGTTGACCCTGGAGGACCAGGTCTTCGATCCCGTGCGGAACCCCATCGAGATGCATGACTCCTGGCCGAACGTGGTGGCCGAGTTGCAGGCGCATCCGAGCTACCCGGAGCTTTTTCGTGCGGCCTTCGGTACGTCCGTCATCGACTCGACCCTCGTGAGCAAGGCACTCGCCCAGTTCATGCGGACCATGATCAGTGGGAACTCACCCTTCGACAAGTTCCAACGGGGAGAGGCCTTTTTACCAGTGGACGCTCAATTGGGTGTGCAGTTGACACAGATGGAGGGCGGGAACCCGGCGCTCGGCCTGGGTGGTCAATGGGGTGCGGATTGTTTCCATTGTCACCCCCATGCTGGTGGACGCATGACCGACGGCTTGTTGCACAACAACGGTCTGGACAGTCAGTTCACGGATCTCGGGGCCGGGGCGATCTCGGGTCTTCCGGAGGACATGGGACGCTTCAAGACACCCACCTTGCGCAATGTGGCTTTGACCGGTCCGTACATGCACGATGGTCGTTTCCAGACCTTGGAGGAGGTGATCGAACATTACAATTCCGGCGGTCATGAATCACCGACGGTGGATGTCTTCATGAAGTATACGCAAGGCGGGCTCCAGCTGACACCGGAGAAGAAGCAGCAGCTCCTTGCCTTCCTGAACAGCCTGACGGACGTGGATTTCGTGAACGATCCGGCCTTCTCGGATCCGGGAGAGCCTTGATCAGGCGGCGGCCACGGCGGTCTGCACGGCGGGTGTCCAGGTATAACACTGCATCCGGTCCTCGAACACACCTGGCTTGAAGATGCTTCGACCAAGAAGCATGCGTGCGCACTCCTGCACCCCTTCGGTGATGCTCGGGTGCGGATGCACGAGTTCGGCCAGTTCTCGGATCGGGGTACCGAGCCGCATCATCAAGGCCACGGCTTCAATGGCACTGGAGGCATGTTCTCCCACGGCGCGCATGCCGAGCACACGCATCTCAGCATCATTGGACACGAGAACCTTGAAGAAGCCCTTGGTACGGCGCATGGCGATGGCGCGCGCGATGCATGAGTAATCGATGCGGGCCATGCGGTAGGAGAGACCCCGTTTCCGGCATTCCTGTTCGTTGAGCCCCACGCCGGCCACCTCCGGATCGAGGAACATGATGGTGCTCACATTGTCGTAGCTCAACTCCTCGGTCTTGCCCTGCCAGATGCGTTCCACGGCATGCCGGCCCTCCATTTCGCCGAGGTTCACCAGCATGTTGGTCGCGGTGGCGTCACCCACCACGTGGATGTTCGGCACGGACGTACGGGTATCGCTCACCTGGATCAGACCGGTGGTGGCATCGCGTAGGATGCCGGTGTGCTCAAGGCCGAGGCCCTCGATGTTCGGGGTGCGGCCCACGGAGAGCAGCGCCTTTTCCACCCGCACGGTCTCCACGCGTCCATCGGTGTAGGACAGGTCGTAACGCACGGCTCCATCCTCCACCGCGATGTGCTCAAGCTTCGCCGAGCGATGGATGATGACGCCGTTCCGTTCCAGGTTGCGGGCCACGAGCTCCGAGACATCGGGGTCTTCGAAGGGAAGGATGCGATCCGCGCGATCGATCAGGTGCACCCGTGTATCGCCCAGGTTCGAGAAGATGGTGGCGAACTCACAACCGATCACTCCGGCCCCGATGATGACGATGCTCCTGGGCAGCTCGTCGATGGCGAAGATGCCATCACTGGTGAAGATGTGCTGCTCGTCCACGGGGATGTCGGGGACGGTACGCGGCCTGCTGCCCGTGGCGATGATGAAATGATCGGCCCGGATCCGGGTGGTGAAGCCGGGGCGTTCGATGTGCACCACATCCTTGGATAGGAATCGTCCGGTGCCCCGTTCGTGCTTGAACAGCATGGTGCCCGCCTTGTTGTTGGCGAGCATCTGCATATGGCAGGCATAGAGGTACTTCCGTTCGAAGATCGCCTCGTTCACCGCCTTGCCGACCTCCTCCCAGGAAAGCCTGAAGGGCTCACGGCCACGGGTGTGCATGAGCGCGTTCGTACTGGACACCCGGTGGGCCACCTCCCACAAGGTCTTCGATGCCAGGGCGCCGTTGTAGATGCCGGTGCCTCCGATGCGGTCGCGTTCGATGAGCAAGGTGCGCCTACCCAGGTCGATGGCGCGCATGGCGGCCGCATAGCCGGCGGGGCCGCCGCCAATGACACAAAGGTCGAAATGCTCCATTCGGCGAACTGACGGGTGATGTGGTGGTCCGTCGCGACCTTCTTACGTGCGAGCGAGCCCGGGGGTTCCCGGTTGCGAACACCCTGCGCTGTATCCAATTCGATCCGGTCTGCGTACACGGCATGTGTCGAACCGCCTACGCGTGCGATCCGGGAGCTTCCTGTTCCTTGCCATGGCCACCTTGTGGGTGCGGTCCGTGCAGGCACAATGCCCGCAGCTTTATGACTATTACGGCAACCCATCGGCCGCTCCGGAATGGTTCAGTTGCTCGGGGACCAACTTCGCCTTGCTGATCGCCTCCCCGCAAGCGGTGGGTGCCTTCACCATCGATTGGGGAGATGGTAGTCCGCTGCATAACGGCGCCTCGCTCGTGGCCCCGCAGACTGTGAGCCATGTGTATGCGTCGGCCGTGGCCGAGTACACGGTCGTCTTCACGGAACTGTCCTCGGGCTGTACGGTCATCGGTACGCTCGTGATGGAGGAGAGCACGAGCGCCTCGATCCAGATCCCTGTCGGAGGCCTCACACAGGTGTGCGCACCCGAGGCGGTGGAGTTCACCAACAGCAGTACCAACGTCTCCCCGAACACGGTCTTCACCTGGGACTTCGGCGATGGCTCACCCTTGCTCACCTTCGACCACACCAACTGGGGCCAGACGATCTCACACACCTACCAGCAGGGTACGGTGGATTGTGAGACCACGGTCCGGTTGACGGCAGAGAACACCTGCAACGACCTGCAAGGGGGGGCGAGCTTCGCGACCTTCAATCCGATCCGTATCTGGGACATCGATGATGCGACCATCGCACCGAGCGCCACCCTGTTGTGCTGGCCGGACCGCACGGTGACCTTCGCCAACACGACGAACCGCAACTGCCTTAACCAGGGCAACATCTATCAGCGCTACGAGTACTGGAACTTCGGCGACTATTGGGGTGCCGGACAGGACAGCATCATCGACTGGACACCCTGGCCGCCCACCTTCCCCCGTACCATCCAGTACCCGGGTATCGGCTCCTACCAGGTGATGCTCCTGGACAGTAACTATTGCGGCATCGATACGGCCTATGTGACCATCAACATCGTTCCACCGCCATCGGTCAGCCTCACCGCCACGCCGAACCCCGTTTGTGCCGGAGAGACGGTGAACTTCGATGAGACCACGACCGGAGGTGCGAACTACTTCCAGTGGAACTTCGGGACCGGGAACGGATTCCAGTGGACCGGTGCCGGCGACCAGGCCTTCACCTTCAATACGGCGGGAAGCTATACGGTCAGCTATACAGCGAGCATCCAGGGAGCCACGGCCGGTTGTGCCGATACCGCATCGGTGGTGGTCGATGTGCTTCCAAGTCCCACCGCAGGCTTCACGGTGGACAATGACGCGGCTTGCGACCAGCTCACCGTCGCCTTCACGAATACGAGCGTGAACGCCATTACCCATCAATGGGACTTCGGTGATGGCACCACGAGCACCGATCCTGATCCGCCGCCGCATGATTACACCGTGCCCGGCAGCTATACCATCACCCTTCGGGTGTTGAACGGTCAGGGTTGCCAGGACATCGCCACGCAGGTGGTGAACGTGTATGAACCACCACAGGTCCAGATCGGGGCGCAGAACGTGTGCGAAGGTTCCGATGCGGAGTTCGCGGACCTCACGGTGACCGAGCCTGGTAACACCATCGTGGGCTGGGCCTGGGACTTCGGCGATGGGGCCACCGCGGATGTTCAGGCGCCGACGCACCTGTACGCTGCACCGGGGAGCTACCTCGTCACGCTCACGACCACGACACCCTATTGCAGCGGCACCGGTACCCTGCCGGTCGTCGTGGAGGCCCGTCCACAGGCATCCTTCCTGCCCGACGACGATCTGGGCTGCTCGCCGCACACGGTGAACTTCAACAACACCAGCACTGGTGGCGTGAACGCGATCTGGACCTTCGGTGATGGTGGCGCCTCCAACGACCACAGCCCCACGCACACCTATTTGAATCTGGGCGCTCAGGACACCATCTACACCGCGCAGCTGGTGATGACCTCCGCGTTCGGATGTGCGGATTCCGTCTCCGTGCCGATCACGGTGGCGCCCGGGGTCCAGGCCTTCTTCAGCCACAACGCCATGCCCGGTTGCGCGCCGCTCGCGGTCGACTTCACGAACACCAGCGTGGGAGCCGACTCCTATGCGTGGGACTTCGGTGACGGAGCGACCAGCACTGCGGCGAACCCATCGCATGTGTTCGTCAACACGACCCTCTTCCTGCAGAACTTCCAGGTGCGCTTGATCGCCACCTCCGATGCCGGATGCGCGGATACGCTCGTCCAGCAGATCACGGCCTATCCAACTCCGGACTTCAACTTCGTGGCACAGCCGGACAGCGGGTGCAGCCCGCACGCGGTCACCTTCCCCGCCGTTGTCGGCGCCGTTTCCTACCAATGGGACTTCGGTGACGGCTCGACAGGGAGCGGTCCATCGCCCACGCACATCTACTTCAACAACACCACGGCGGATGTGGTCTATCCGATCACCTTGATCGGATCGAACGCCTTCGGATGTGCGGATACCACCCATGACGAAGTGACCGTCTTCCCCCTGCCCGTGGCGCAGTTCACGGTCGCACCAACGACGGGATGCCATCCGCTCACGGCCACGCTCACCAGCACGTCCACCGGAGGTTCCAACGTTACCTGGACCTATGGCGATGGTGCCACTTCGGATACGACGGCAGCCATGCACACGCATACGTGGTTCAACTATGCGGGACCTGGTGCAACGACCTATCCGATCGGCCTAACTGTCGCCACCGATCATGGTTGTACCAATACGGCGACCGCTCAGGTCCAGGTCTTCCCTGCGGTGCAAGCCGGCTTCGTGGCGGACACGATCGGGTGTGCTCCACTTCCAGTTCAGTTCAGCAATGTCAGCACCGGAGCCGCCACCTACACGTGGAACTTCGGTGACGCCACGAACTCGACCGCATCCGCTCCCACACACACGTATCTGAACCAGGGCCTCAACGATGCCACCTTCGACGTGGAAATGGTGGCCACCTCCTCGTTCGGATGCAGCGATACGGCCAACCTCTCGATCCTGGTACATCCGCAACCGATCGCCCAGTTCGTGACCGGCGTAATGGCGGGATGCCAGCCGTTACCGGTGGATCTCCAGGACCT